>NZ_POTZ01000022.1 GCF_003236365.1 Streptomyces sp. NTH33 | reverse complement strand
CCCTCCGCCTGGGCTGGGAGAGCTACGGGACGGGCGAGGACACGCTCTGGTTCGACGATGTGGCCGTCGGCTCCACCCCCATCGGCTGCTGACGGCCTGCGCGGGATCACCAGCGCGGACGGCGCGCCGGACGGAACCCCCTTCCGCCCCGGCCCGCCGTCAGCGCCTTGCGCGGGGAGACCCGGTCTGTCAATCCCCTGGGGGCAGGCCGAAGAGCCGGACACATCGGCGCGGCAACCGGCCCGGAAGCGGACGTGACCGCCGTCCTTCAACCGGTGTGGCCGAGTCGCCTCCCCCGGACCATCCGCTCGCGTCGCCCCGCGGCACGCCGTGGGAAGGGGCGACCCCTCCAGATTGGGGATAGGGGGGTGCCCAAGACGAGGCTGCCGCGGTGTACGGGAATCGGGGACCTTGGAACCCGCTCATCGCGGCCGACCGCCCGGCGCCGGTCGGTCCGTGTGTCGCCACAGAGGGGGATGTCGTCATGAGCAAGTTCGCGCGGGGCGGGGGCAGAGGGAAGCGTACCGCCGCCGGCCTCGTCATCTCCGGCGTGGTGATCAGCGCCTCGCTGGCGCCCGTCACCGCCCAGGCCGCCGTTCCGGTCTTCCCGGACAACATCACGATCTTCCCGGACCGGGACTTCGTCTCCGTCGACGGATTCTCCGAGCACGCGGGAGAGCAGGTGACCGTCGAGGTGCGGCGCCCCGGCATCGGCGTCCTCGGCTCGGCCACCGGCACGATGGCCGCGGCGGCCTCGATCGCGGCGGGCAACCCGGCCATCGAGATCAATCACCCGGGCGGCCTGTGCTGGGGCGCGGGCGGCGGCCCCCAGGTGACCCCGGACATCCGGGCCGGGGACGTGGTGTCGGTCAAGTTCGGCGGCACCGTGGCCGCCGACGCCACGACCCTCGACCTCGGTGTCACCGGCGGCACCCTGACCACGCCGACCACCCTGGTGATCCAGGGGCGGCTCGGGCCCCGGGTCGATCCGACGTTCCTGGAACAGCGGATCGTCGAATCGGCCCTGCGCAACACGGTGGTGGCACGGCGCGACGTGCGGGCGGCGCCCGGCCCGCTCACGAACGCGCCGAAGGGCGGCTACGCCTCCGGACTGCAGGTGGCCGACGGCAGGTTCACCGCGACCTACGAGTTCCTCGACGCGGACACGGCCGCCACCGCCGCCGGCGGTCTGTACATGGCGACGAGCTGGCAGGACCAGGACTCCGACGGCAACACCCAGGGCGTGACGATCTCGGAGTTCGGCGAGGTGGGCGGGCCCGGGATGGGCGGCTGCCCGCCCGGCCCGTCGCAGCAGGGGCCGGCCTCGCCGACCGACGTCGAGGTGCACGACCAGGGCGACTCGACGTCCGTGAGCTGGACCCCGCCGCAGCCCGTCCCCGGCGCCGCGCGGATCCTTGGATACACCGTGCGAGCCGTCGACCAGCTCAGCAGGAACAGCGTGCAGAGCGAGGTCGGCGTCCGCGTCAACGATCCGGACGCGACCTCGGCGACCCTGCCGGGCTCCATCAACGGCAAGCGCGTCGAGGTCAGGTCGTTCAGCGAGACCGGCGAGTCCTGGCCGCCCGCGCTGCGGGGCAACACCCCGTCGGGCGACACCACGCCGCCGACCGTGACCGCGAAGCCCGCCGGCGGCTTCTACACGGGCGACACGCAGGTCACCCTCAGCGCCGACGAGACCGGCTCGGAGATCTACTACACGCTCGACGGCTCCGACCCGCTGGAGGCGGGCACCGCCGGGCCTGCGGCCACGCTGTACACCGGGCCGATCGAGCTCACGGCGTCCGACGGGCCGAAGACCCTGCGGTACGTGGCCTTCGACCCGGCCGGCAACGCCTCGCAGGCCAGGATGGAGAAGTACACGTTCGGGTCGACCAGGGCGCCGGGCGCCCCGCAGGGGGTCACCGTCCAGGGCTCCGACGCGAGCGCGACGGTCCGCTGGTCGGCGCCCGAGGATCCGGGCACGTCGCCCCTCACGGGCTACGAGATCACCGCGACGCCCGCCTCGGGGACGCCGGTCACGGCCACGGCCGGGCCCAGCGCGTCCAGCCTGCTCCTCACCGGGCTGACGAACGACACGAAGTACACCGTGACGGTCGTCGCCGTGAACGACGTGGGCCGAGGCGCGGCGTCGACGCCGGCCGGCGTCACCCCGAAGGTGCCCGCGGTCGACAAGATCGCGATCACCCTCGCCAAGTGGAAGTCCGGAGACCTCAGGCTCGAGGGAACCGGATCCGCCCCCGGCGCGTCGCTGACGTTCCGCTCCGGGTCGCCGACCGGTCCGGTCTTCGCCACCGACGTGATCGTGCAGCCGGCCGCGGCGGGCGCGGTCAACGGGACCTGGAGCCTGCGCCTGAGGACCGGCAGTGCCGCGACGAGCAACCCGTCCCCCGTCCACATCTCGTCCGACAAGGGCGGAACCCTGGGACCGGTGACCGTGCCGAACAGCTAGGGCCTGTCGCGGAGGTCCCGTCTGCCCGGCGACGGACGACGGGACTCTCGCAACAGCGCCGACCGACCGACCGACCGGTGCCCCGGCAGGCGGTGTCCGTTCCCTCAACGAACCCGCCGGCCGGGGAGCCGGCCAGGACAGGACAGCCGTAGGAGCCCTCCGGTTCACCGGCCGCCCTGTTCCCTACCGGGCAGCCGGTGGACCCCCCTCCACCGGCTGCCCGCTCCTTGCCTTCCCGCCTGGGCGCCTCTCCTCAGCGGTGCATTCAGGAGCACCGCGGGCCCCACGGCCGGGGAGCACCACCGGCGTACAGCCCGTCCACCCGAACGGGCATCGCGCCGCCGGTGGGTCATGTGCGGCGCCGCACATGACCCACCGCGTACGGACCAGTACCGAGCAGTACCGATCAGCACCGATCAGCACCGAGAAAAGAACACGGGCATCCGCGACTCCAGGGGGAGAGCAGGGCCCGAGTGCCGCTTCGGCGGCCCACCATGGGGGTGAGCACGCACATGCACGAAAACACGTTGTCCAGACGTGATGTGATGAAGTTCGGCGTCCTCGCGTCGGCGGCCCTGGCGCTGCCACTCGAACGCGTCGCGCGCGCCAAGACCGCTTCCGACCGGATCGCGGTCAGCAAGTTCCCGAAGCCGTTCACCGTGCCGTTCACGGTGCCGCCCGAGGCGGTTCCGACCAAGCGGTCGAGCACCACCGACTACTACACCGTCAGCATGCGCAGCGCGGTGACGGAGATCCTGCCCGGCATGAGGACCGAGACCTGGTCGTACGACGGGACGTTCGGCGGCCCGACGATCCGGGCCACGCGGGGCCGGCCGGCCGTCGTACGGCAGATCAACGAACTCCCCTCGGTGCAGCCGCGGTTGGGGTACGAGTCGTGGACCTCGGTGCACCTGCACGGCTCGGGATCGCTGCCGGAGTACGACGGCTACGCCAGCGACATCACACGGCCCGGCCAGTACAAGGACTACCGGTACCCGAACTTCCAGGACGCCCGGACGCTCTGGTACCACGACCACGGTGCCCACCACACCGCCGAGAACGCGTACATGGGCCTCGCCGCGATGTACACGATGCACGACGAGCTGGAGCAGTCGCTGCCCATCCCGAAGGGCCGGTACGACGTGCCGCTGCTCATCCGCGACGCCATGTTCGACCGCGACGGGCAGTTGCTGTACGACGACGAGGGGCACTCCGGACTCTTCGGTGACGTGATCCTGGTCAACGGCCGGCCCTGGCCCGTGATGAAGGTCGAGCGGCGCAAGTACCGCTTCCGGATCCTGAACTGCGCGATCGCGCGGGGCTTCAGGTTCGCGCTCAGCACCGGCGACCCGTTCGTCTTCATCGGGACGGACGCCGGGCTGATGCCGCAGCCCCGTTCGGCGACCAGCTACCGGCACGGCATGGCCGAACGGTACGAGGTCATCATCGACTTCGCCAAGTACAGGATCGGCCAGCGGGTGGTCCTGAAGAACCTGAGCGTGCCGAACGTCGAGGACTTCGACACCACCGGCGACGTGATGGCCTTCGACGTCGCCGACGACCCCACCGACCTGTCGGGCAACGCGATCCCGGACCTGCTGAACCCGAACGCGCCCGCGATGGACCTCACCGCCGCCATGGCGAAGAAGACCCGGACGTTCGAGTTCATCCGCAAGAACGGAATTTGGACCGTCAACGGCAAGACCTGGGCCGACGTCATCGCCTCCGACTACGAGTACGTCTGGGCCGACCCCGGACTCGGGGACGTCGAGATCTGGGAGTTCGTCAACAAGTCCGGCGGCTGGTTCCACCCGGTCCACGTGCACCTGGTCGACTTCAAGGTGCTGGACCGCAACGGCAGGGCACCCAGCCCCTGGGAGCTCGGCGGCAAGGACACCGTGTACGTCGGTGAGAACGAGACGGTGCGGGTGGCGGTCAAGTTCGGCCCGCACACCGGGCGTTACATGATCCACTGCCACAACCTCGTGCACGAGGACCACGACATGATGGCGCAGTTCCGGGTGGGACCGCCCAGCACCGAGCACCACCCGGTCTACGCCGACCCGGCGAAGACCGGGTCCGCCCCCGAGCTGGGAGGCGACGATGACACCCTCGCCTGAGGCGCCACCGGCCGAAGGGGCGGTGCCGGTGAGCCGTACGGGTCTCGTGGGCGGCCTCCGCACCCCGCACGTCGCGTCGCTGCTCTGCATGGCCGCGGCAGCCGTGGACCTGGTCGCCTTCCAGCAGCGCGTGGCGCACGGCCTGGCCGGGGCCCTGCCCTTCCTGCTGGCCGCCGTCGTCCAGCTCGTCGCGGCGCGGCAGGTGTGGGTCTCGCGGGGCACGGCCGCGGCGCTCTGCGCGGTCCTCGCGCTCGGTCTGCTGATCGGTTCGTACGTGGTGGCCGTCAGTACCGGCGTGACCCTGGGACAGCAGAACCGGCCGGTCGAGGCCGACCCGCTGCTGACGGCCGCGCTGTGCGCGCGGCTCGCCGCGCTGCTGGTGCTCGTACGGTCCCTCTCCGGCCGCGCCCGGTCCCGGGCGGTCAACGCGCTCCTCGTCATCGGAACGGTCCTGTGGACACTCGGACTGACCGGCCTGCTCGGGTGAGTCCGCCCCGGCGGCCCGCGGTACGGCGAGGTGCCGTACCGCGGGCCGCCGGGCGCCGGGCCGTCGTGTGCGTGGCGGTGGCCGCGGCCTGCGTGGCCGGCGGCCTCCTGCTGGAGCCCGTACGGGTGGAGTCGGCCAGCATGGAGCCGACGCTCCGTGCCGGCGACCACCTGCTCGTCGACGAACGCGCCTACTGGCGCGCAGCGCCCCGGCGCGGAGACCTCGTGGTGTTCGACCACGGCGGCTCGCGGCTGGTCAAGCGGGTCGCCGCGGTGGCCGGTGACACCGTCGGGATCGAGGACGGGGTCCTCACGGTCGACGGCCGTCCCGTCACGGAACCGGCGATCGACCGGCGGGCCCTCGACGGCCTGTACTACGGGCCCGCGCACGTGCCGCACGGCACCGTCTTCGTCCTGGGCGACAACCGCCGGCGCTCCGTCGACTCCCGGCAGTTCGGCCCGGTGCCCGCCGGGGAGGTGCGGGGACGGGTGCTGCTGCGCTGGTGGCCGCGTCCGGGGGCGCCGTGAGCGTGATCCGCGTCAGGGGCCGGCACGACCCGTGACCCGCGTACCGCCACGGGGGCCACATGCCGCCCGTCGCCCTCGCCGTCGGCCACATGCCGCCCGTCGCCCTCGCCGTCGGCCACATGCCGCCCGCCGCCCGCCGCACACCGGGAGCGACCCGCCCGGCGGCTCAGGCCCGCGGCGCCACCGCCACGATCGCGTCGAGCACCGCGTCGATCCCGGCGTCCTTGTGCAGCACCGTGCAGGCCCCGGCGTCGAGGGCCGCCTGTTCCAGCCGTCCGCCGACCGCGGACGTCAGCACCACGACTCGGGTGCCGGGCCGCAGGACCAGCAGCCGCCGGGTCGCTTCGGCGCCGTTCAGCACCGGCATGACGAGATCCATGAGCACCACGTCCGGCGCGAGCCGCAGTGCCGCCGCGACGGCCTCCGCCCCGTCGCACGCCACGCCCACCACGTCGAGGAGCGCGCTTGCGCCCAGGACGGTGGCCAGGGTGTCCCGCACGAGCTGGTGGTCGTCCACGACGAGCAGGCGAATCGGCATGGTTCAACGGTGCCTGGTCCCGGGCGTCACAGCCATCCCCAAACCAGAGGGGTCGGCCACCCGGAAAAAGCACCATTCCTGCACAACTAATGGGCCTTTCCCCACATGCCGTGGTTCCATGTCTCCTGCGGACCGGCAACGATGGCGGCCCGCCCGGTGGGGGGAACATGGGGGAACACAGGGGTTCGTCGCCGACGCGCGTGCTGATCGTCGACGACCATCGGACGTTTGCCGAGCTGCTGGCCTTCGCGCTCGGATCACAGCCGGACTTCGACTGCGCGGGATGCGCGGCGACCGGGTCGGCGGCGGTCGAACTGACCGCGAGGGAACGCCCGGACATGGTGGTGATGGACATCTCGCTCGGCCGGGAGAGCGGACTGGAGGTCACCCGGCGGGTCCGGGAGGCCGCGCCGAGCGCGATCGTCGTCATCGTCTCGGCGCACCGCGACCCGGACTGGGTGGTGCGGGCCGCCCAGGCGGGCGCGAGCGCGTTCGTGCCCAAGTCCGGATCGCTGGAGGAGATGCTGACCGTTCTGCGGGAGGTGCGGCAGGGGTCGATGCTGGTGTCGGCGTCGATGTTCGGCGACGCCGGCCGGCCCCGGGTCACCGACGAGCCCGGCGCGGCCAGTCTCACCGCCCGGGAGGCCGAGGTGCTCGGCCTGATGGGCAAGGGCATGGCGCCGGCCGCGATCGCCCGGCTGCTGGGGATCAGCGTCAACACCTGCCGCGGCTACGTGAAGGCGATCCACCTCAAACTCGGGGTGCGCTCGCAGTTGGAGGCCGTCGTCAAGGCACAACGGCTCGGCCTCGTCGAGGCGGGCACCGATGGCTGACCGGACGGGTGGCGGCTCCACGGCGGAGACGGGGGGCAGCAGGACCGTCCGGCGGGCGCTGGTCGCGATGGTGCTCATCGGAGTGGGTGCCTTCACGGTCGTCGGGGCGGGCGCCGTGGTGGCCGCCGACTCGATCGCGGAGAGGACCGCGCTCGCCGAGGCGGCCCGCTCCGCGCAGCTCATGGGCAACGTGATCTTCAAGCCGGCCATGCCGGCGCTGCTCCGCGGGGACATTTCCGCACGGACGCGGCTGGACGAGGCCGTCAGGGCCCGGCAGGACGAGGCCGGCGTCGTCCGGGTGAAGGTGTGGAACCGGCAGGGCGACGTCCTGTACTCCAACGAGCACCACGCCATCGGGATGTCCTTCGCGAACGACGACGTGCGTAGGACCATCGACGGGCGGGCGAGCTGGGCCGAACTGTCCGACCTGTCCGACGAGGAGAACGTCACCGAAGCCCGCGGCGACCGCCGCCTCGTGGAGGTCTACGTCCCGCTCGACCTGGACTCCGGTGAACGGCTGGCGCTCGAGGTGTACTCCACCGATGCCCGCGTCGCGGTCGCGCGGACCGAGCTGATGCACACCCTCGTGCCCTTCTCCATCGTGGCGCTGCTGCTTCTGCTGGCGGCTCAACTTCCGGTCTCGGTACACCTGTTGCGCCGCGTCAGCAAGGCGGACGCGGAACGCAGCCGACTGCTGGGCAAGGCTCTGACCGCCTCCGAGCGGGAGCGGCGCGCGATCGCCCGCGACCTGCACGACGGAGTGGTGCAGGACCTCGCCGGGGCCGGATACGCCCTGTCGGCCGTCCGCGGCGCACTGCCCCCGGGGGCCGGCGCCACGGCCGACGGCATGCTCGACAAGGTTGGCGAGGTCCTGCGCGGCGCCGTCGGTTCACTGCGCACGATGATGGTGGACATCTATCCGCCGGACCTGACCGAGGACGGTCTGCCGCAGGCGGTCGAACTGCTCGCCGAACGCCTGCGCAGGGAGGGCCTCGGCGTCACCACGACCGTCGAGGTCCGGGCCGCGCTCGGGCCCGACCTCGCCGCTCTCGTCTACCGCTGCACGCGGGAGTGCGTCACGAACGTCCTCAAGCACGCCGAGGCACGGCACGCCTGGATCGAGGTCGCCGGCGGCGGGGAGCGGCTGCTGGTGCGGGTGGCGGACGACGGGAAGGGCCCTGGAGACGCACTCGGCAAGACCGGTCACCTCGGCCTGCAGCTCCTCCGGGACACGGCCACCGAACTGGGCGGCGGGATGACGGTCACCGAACGCCCCGACGGCGGCACCGAGGTCCGTACCGTGCTGCCGCTGCGCACCTGAACCCCTCGTTTTGAGGGGGTCGCACCCCCAAAGGCGAGGCTGCCGCAGGCGGCGGCGGGGACCCACCCTGGACGCGCTGCGTCTCAAGGGCACCCAGGGGGGAACGGATGCGCCGCATCATCACCATGCTCTGCCTTGTTCTCTGCCTGGCGGCCGCGTCCGCCGGGCCCGCCTCCGCGCACACCGGCGTACGGTCGAGCGATCCCGCCGCCGGCGAGGTGCTGTCCGGCCCGCCCGCCCAGGCGGCACTGACGTTCCGGCAACCGGTGAACGCTCGGAAGAACGCGGTGCGCGTGTTCGACGACCACATGCGTCGCGTGGACCTCGGCGGCCACCCCGGCGACCGGCCCGGCCCCGTCGTCCGGACCGCCCTGCCCGGCGGCCTGCACCCGGGCACGTACACCGTGGCCTGGCAGGTGACGTCGGCCGACGGACATCCCGTGGCAGGCACCTTCCGCTTCTCCCTCCACAGGACCAGCCGGGTCGTCGGCGTCGTCCCGCCGCTCGGCGGTTCCGGCAGCGCGTGGGCGAGCCGCCTCCTCGGCGTGTCACGCGCGGCCGGTTACGCCGGACTCGCGCTCGGGCCCGGCGTGCTGCTGGTCGTCCTGTGGCTGTGGCCCGCCGGGCTGCGTGACCGCGGCACCCGGAGCCTGGTGTGGGCGGGGCTCGGCCTGCTGGCCGCCGGCACCCTCGCGGTCCTGGCCGTCCACGCCGTCTGGGCCGACGGCCGGCCGCTGTCGGACGCCTGGTCCGGCTCCGGCGCCCACCAGCACGCGGCGCTCGCCGACCACGCCTACGCCGTACGCTTCTACGCCCTTCTCGCCCTGGGCGCCGCGACCGTGCTCGCGATCCTTGCGGCCGGCACGCCGGGCCGGCGGGCCAGGGCGGCGGCCCTCGTGGCGACCGCGGCGGCCGTGGTCCTGTGGGGCACGTGGCCGGTGACCGGCCACTCCGTCGACGGGCGGTACACCTTCCTCGCCCTGGCCGCCGACTTCGCCCATCTCGCCGCGATGACCGTGTGGCTGGGCGGACTCGCGCTGGCCGCGGCGGTCCTGGCGAGGCCGGGAGCCGTCACCGCGCTGGCCTCCGTGCTGCCCCGGTTCTCCCGGCTCGCGTTCGCCGGCGTGACCGTGCTCGTCGTGACAGGCACTTTCCAGGCGTGGCGTGAAGTGGGCACCGCCGGCGCCCTCTTCGGCACCCGGTTCGGCCGGCTGCTGCTCCTGAAGTCGGCCGGCGCGGCCGTGGTCGTCGCGCTCGGCGGCGTCGCCCGGCGCTGGCTGCGCCGGCACACGACGGCCCCGGCACCGACTTCCTTTGCCGCCGCACCCGTTGGCGGGACCGGGGCGACGGTGACACTGGTCGCGCCGGCGCCTGCCGTGCTGCCGGACACGGCGCACGTACGCACCCTCCGGCGCGGCCTGGTGGCGGAACTGCTCGTCGGGGTCCTCGTCCTGAGCGTCACGGCGGCCATGGTCGTCACCAATCCGCCCGCGTGAGGCGGCGCTTCACCGTGCCGCACACCGGCCGTCCCCGCCAAGCGGGTGCGGCCCCGGAACACCCGGCGTCAGGGCGCGGTCCGCCGCCGACGCCGTACAGAACCGTCCCGCGCCGGATCCAGGCCGGCCGCTCCCACGATCCCTGTCGTCCGTGACCAGCGTGCACGGATGCCGAGAGAGGAATCACGATGACGTTTCTCCGGTGGCCGGCCCGGATGGCCGCGGCCCTGCTGACCGCGGGCCTGCTCATGGTGACGGCGGTCCCCGCCCGGGCGCATGTGCACGTGCACTCCGAGGACGAGGTGAAGCCGGGCGCGAAGGACGTGCGGATGACGTTCCACGTGCCCAACGAGAAGGACGACGCGCGCACCGTCGGCGTGTGGATCGAGGCACCGAAGGGCGTGCGGGGGATGCGCGCGGAGCAGGTGAAGGGGTGGACCGCGCAGCAGCAGGCACCCGGCGGCGGGAGCGGCACCGTCGGCTGGTCCGGCGGCGCGATCAGCGGCGAGGACGGGGCCGACTTCGTCGTGCACATCGACCGTGTCCCCACCGGCGTGGACGCGCTGACCTTCGTCACCAAGCAGCGGTACGACGACGGCGAGGTCGTCTCCTGGGACCAGCCGGCCGAAGAGGGCAAGCCCGAACCGGAGCACCCCGCCCCGGTGTTGAGCCTCACCGGAGCGTCCCCTGCGGAGTCGGCGCCGCACGCCGGGGAGAGCCTGGGATTCGCGCGGACGGCGGCGATCGTCTGCGGTGCGGTGGTCCTCCTGGCGGCCGCGGCGCTGCCGGCGCTGCGCGCCATGGCGCGACGCCGGAAAGCCGTGTCCCGCTGAGCCGTTCCCCCTACGCGTACGCGGCCGCGGCGCACGCACCCGCGCGGCGGCGGCCCCGCGTGCGAGGGCGGCCGTGACCCGGCTGCGCGAGGGCGTCGAGCACGACGCCGCCCGCCGCAGCGTGGTGCCGGCCTCGCGCGTGCGGTAGGGCACGCAGGACCCCGCGGGGATGTCAACCGTGCTCGTCACTTCGCACGCGGAAGCCGGGCACGGAAGACCGCTCCCTCGCCGGGGACACCCCCGACGGTGAGCGAGCCTCCGTGCCGCAGCACCACGTCCCGGGCGATGGCCAGTCCGAGACCGGCACCGCCCGCGTCGCGGCTTCGGGCCTCGTCCAGGCGGACGAACCGCTCGAAGACCCGCTCCCGGTCCTCCGGAGCGACCCCGGGACCGTCGTCGCCGACGGTGAGGACGACGTCGTCGCCCTCGACGGCCACGGTCACCTCCACGGCGCCCGCCGCGTGCCGTTGGGCGTTGTCCAGGAGGTTGGCGAGGACCTGGGCAAGTTGCGTCCTGCTGCCGGTCACCGCGAGCGACTCGCCCTCCAGCGTCACGGCGGGGGCGAACCGGTCCGTCGCCGCCCGCGAGGCCACCTCCTCCCGGACCAGGTCCGCGAGGCCGAGACGCGCGCCGGCCGGACTCTCCCCGGCGTCCAGCCGGGCGAGGAGCAGCAGGTCGGTGGCCAGGTACTGCAGGCGCGCGACGTCCTGGACGAGGTCGTGGGTGTCCAACAGCTCCGGGTGCGCGTCGGCGACCTCCAGTTGGGTGCGCAAGTTGGCGATGGGGCTGCGCAGTTCGTGGGAGGCGTCGGCGATGAAGCGGTGCTGCCGCTCGACCGACCTCTCCAGGGCGGCCGGCGTCCGGTTGGTGGTGCGGGCCAGCCGGGCGATCTCGTCCCCCGACCGGGGCTCCGGGACCCTGCGGGACAGGTGGCCGCTCCCGGTGATCTCCGCCAGCTCGGCGCGGATGCCCTCCACCGGCCTCAGCGCGTGCCGGGTGACCAGCCAGGTCACGGCCGCCACGACGGCGAGCAGGAACGGCAGGCCGGTCAGCAGCGACTTCGTGACCTGGTCCAGGGTGGCCTGCTCCTCCTCCAGGGAGATCCCCGCGTAGACGGTGTAGGTGCGGCCGTCGTAGGTGGTGCCCTGTACGGCGGCGAAGCTGTAGTCGTGGGTCGCGCCGGCCACGGTGGCCCGGATCGTGCGCCGCTGTACATTGGTGCCGACCTTGCCGCGCGGGGGGCTGCGGGTGGCTCCGCCCTTCCCGCTGTCCTCGCTGCCGCCGCCGCTCCCGGAGCCGTCGTCCTCCCCTCGGCTGCCGCCGTGGTCGTCACCGGTCGGTTCCCTGGTCCTCCCGTCCGACGCGGCGGGGCCGTCGTCGCTCCCGCCGCGCCCGCCGGAATCGTCACCGCCCTTGCCTCGGCCCCCGTGGTCGTCCACGGGGACCACGGTGCGGACGATCCCGGTGCCGACGGGGACGTACACGGCGGCGAGCGCGCTACCCGGAACGCCCGCACCGCTGTTCGCGTGCGCGGCCGTACCGGTCGCGCCTGCCGTCCCGGACACCGATGGGGAAGGCGGTACGAATGCCGCTCCCGACCCCGATGGGGACGGCGCTGCGGACGCCGGTGCCGTGGGGGTCGAGGGCGCGGTGGACACGGGCGCGGCGGAGCTGTCCGCGGCCGGGGCGTAGTCGGCGACGTGGGCACGGCCCGCAAGGGCGGCACCGGCGCCCAGCACGCGCCCGGCCGAGTCGACGACCTGGACCACGCGTCCGTCCTCGGGCAGGTCGAGCCGGTCGAACCGGCCGTTCAGCGCGTCCTGGGAGCCGGCCACCGTACGGGCGACCCAGGGCATGCCGGGCACCGCCGTGGAGGACCGGCCGCACGCCGACGACCACCCGACCGCGCATCACGGCCGGTCCGGCGACCGTGGCCCCGAGGCCCGGCACCACGCCGGCGACTCCGCCGGCGACGACCGCGGCGGTGTGAAGGGCCGCGGCGCGGACGACCCGGCGGGCGACGACCGCGGCGGTGCGCGGGGTCACGGTGCGGACGACCCCGCCGGTGACGGCCGGCACCACGGGCGCGGCTCGCACGACGGCCGGGACGACCACCACGGCGGCGGCTCGCACGGAGGCCACGACGACCGCTGACGGCTCCGGACCACGAAGCCGACAGGCCGACAGATCGACAGATCGACGTGGAACTCGGCGCCCACCCGACATGTCAGCCGGGCCACCGGGTTGCCCACCATCAACCACGGAAACGGAAACGGTCTGCCGACTCCGTCGGCAGACCGTCATGCAAGATCGAGGGTGACGGCGACGAGGGCTGCGACGACGGTCGACCGCGTTCGGCGCGTTCAACAGGGACATTTTCACGCTCTGTCGTCCCGGATCTACCCGCAGTCACTGCGATGCGGTGGCACCGGCACCCATGCGGTTTTCGATATGCCGACGATATGCGGCGACTCGTACCCTCGGAGCATGCGAGTGTTGATCGTCGAGGACGAGCCCTATATGGCAGAAGCCATCCGCGATGGCCTACGCCTGGAAGCGATCGCGTCCGACATTGCCGGTGACGGTGACGCCGCTTTGGAACTGCTGAGCATCAACGCCTACGACATCGCCGTCCTCGACCGCGACATTCCCGGCCCTTCCGGCGACGAGATCGCCAAACGCATCGTCACTTCCGGCAGCGGCATGCCGATCCTCATGCTCACCGCCGCCGACCGGCTCGACGACAAGGCCTCCGGGTTCGGACTCGGCGCCGACGACTACCTCACCAAGCCGTTCGAGCTCCAGGAACTCGTGCTCAGACTCAGAGCACTCGACCGCAGACGTGCGCACAACAGGCCGCCCGTGCGGGAGATCGCGGGCCTGCGGCTCGATCCGTTCCGCCGCGAAGTCCACCGCGACGGCCACTACGTCGCGCTGACCAGGAAGCAGTTCGCCGTGCTCGAAGTCCTCGTCTCTGCCGAAGGCGGTGTCGTCAGTGCCGAGGAGCTTCTGGAGCGGGCATGGGATGAGAACGCGGACCCGTTCACCAATGCCGTACGCATCACGGTCTCGGCACTGCGCAAACGGCTCGGTGAACCCTGGGTCATTGCCACGGTGCCCGGCGCCGGGTACCGCATCGACACACAACCAGCGGCTGGCCAAGAGGGAGGGGACCGTGAATAGACAGCCGGGGTTCAGCGTTCGCTTCAAGCTCACCCTCAGCTACGCCGGATTCCTCATGTTCGCCGGCCTCCTGCTGCTCGCGGCGGTGTGGGTGTTCCTCCTGCGCTACGTCCCCGATCGTGCGATGCTCATCAACCCCGATGACAAATTCAAGGGTGTTTTTCCCGTCCGGTCCGCCCTCCTGGACGTTTTCGCTCCGAGGGCAGCCGCAGTACTGGCGTTCCTGCTGGTGTTCGGTCTCGTGGGCGGGTGGATTCTCGCCGGCCGCATGCTCGCCCCGCTGACCCGCATCACGGACGCCACAAGCGTGGCCACGAAAGGATCACTCTCCCACCGGATCCGGCTGCCGGGCCGCAAGGACGAGTTCCGCGAACTCGCCGACGCCTTCGACACGATGCTCGCCCGCCTCGAAGCGCACGTGGCCGAGCAGCGGAGATTCGCGGCCAACGCCTCGCACGAACTGCGCACCCCGCTGGCAATCTCGCAGACGCTTCTCGACGTGGCCCGCAACGATCCGACGCAGGACCTCGGCGAGATCATCGACCGCCTGCACGCCGTCAACGCCCGAGCGATCGACCTCACCGAGGCGCTGCTCGTACTCAGCCGTGCCGACCAGAGATCCTTCACCCGGGAACCCGTCGACCTCTCCCTGCTCGTGGAAGAGGCCACCGAGACACTGCTCCCGCTCGCCGAGAAGCGCGGTGTCGCCATCGAGACCTCCGGTGACATCGCCCCGGCTTTCGGCTCACAGGCGCTCCTGCTGCAGTTGACGACGAACCTTGTGCACAACGCGATCGTGCACAACCTGCCCGGCAAGGGCACGGTGCGGGCCGAGACCGGCGCCGGCCCCGAGACCGTGGTACTCACGGTCGAGAACAGCGGCGAGAAGCTCTCCCCGCAGTTGGTCTCGACTCTCACCGAGCCGTTTCAGCGCGCCACCGAACGTATTCGCAACGACCACGCAGGTGTCGGACTCGGCCTGGCCATCGTCCGGCGGATCACCGAGGTGCACGACGGGTCCCTCACCATCACCCCGCGCGCTGAGGGCGGACTCCGTATCGCCGTTCAACTGCCCGCACCACCAGCACTTTCTCCAAAGGACATCTGATCAGTGAGTGAAGCACTAAGAGAAGTTCCGGACGCGCGGCAGCAGGGCGACGCCGAGGAGCGCGCCGAGATCCTGGACACGGCTCAGGCCGGGCAGTGCGGTGCCGGTCGCGGGGACACCGGCTCGGGTGCCCGGCGCGCGCGTATCCGCCGGGCGATCCGCAGCCTCTCCGGGCCGGACCCGTGGAAGCGCGGCCTGGTGCTCGGCCTGCTCATGCTGCTGCACGCGGAGATCACGGACAGGGGCGGTCTCGGCAGCCTGGTGGAGACGTTCCTGCCGTGGTTCGGCCTGTTCATCCCGGTGCTCCTTGCCGGGGCGCTGTGGCGCCGCTCCGCCGCGGCGGTGGTCGCGCTGTTGCTGCCGGTCGTGGCGTGGCTGAGCCTCTTCGGCGGGCTGCTCTTCGACAAGTCCCAGCCGGGCGGCGACCTCACCTTGGTCAGCCACAACGTCAACGCCGAGAACCCCGACCCGGCCGGCACCGCCCGCGACCTGGCCGCCTCCGGGGTGGACCTGCTGGCGCTCGAGGAGATGGCCCCGCAGGCCACGGTCGCGTACGGGAAGGAGCTGGCGAAGGCATACCCGTACCACACGGTGCAGGGCACGGTCGGGCTGTGGAGCAAGCTGCCGCTGTCGGACTCCCGGTCGGTCAACGTCCTGCGGGGCAATGTCGGGCCGCTGGCGAAAACCCGGCGGGCCGAGGACCTCCCCGTGGACCCGCCCCGGGCGCTGCGCACCACGGTGGCCACGGATCAGGGGCCGCTGGTGGTGTACGTGGCGCACCTGGGGTCGGTGCGGCTGATGCCCAGGCACGGCTTCTGGACGGACTCGCGCGACGTCGGCGCGGTCGCGCTCGCCGAGGCCGTCGCCGCCGAGCAGAACGAGCGGGTGGTGGTGCTCGGCGATATGAACGGCACCACCGACGACCGCGCGTTCGACGGCCTCACCTCGCAGCTGCACTCGGCCCAGGAAGCGGCCGGGCACGGCTTCGGCTTCAGCTGGCCGACGTCCTTCCCGATGGCGAGGATCGATCAGATCCTGGTCAGGGGCGTGGAACCGAAGAGCTCGTGGGTACTGCCGGCCACCGGCAGCGACCATCTGCCGGTGGCGGCCAGCATCAGCTGGTGACCGCTGTCGCCGGCCGATCCCGCGAGAGCGCCACAGGACACAGCTCAGCAGCCAGCCACTCCGCCGGCCGCTCCTGGTCCTCCTCGGTGTTCGCCCGGAACCCGTACGCCTCACGGATCTCCTTGCGATGCCGCTTGACCCGGTCGCCCCGCCAGTCGTAGTCCGCCCACGCCCCGGCCGGAATCTTCACCTGCTGGGCCACGTACTCCACGCCGCCGCGGGCATCTCCTCGGCGGACTCCGGGAACAGGGCCTCCACCTCGAAAAACTTGAGCAGCAACGCGAAGCCCAACCGGGCTGCACCGGACTTGTTCCGCACCTTCTTCACAGCCGATCGTGGTCGAGCGCTTCTTGGGCGAGTTGGAGGCTGACGGGGTCGGTCGTGGGAACCAGGTGAACATATTCCGCGTTCTCAAGGCCGTCCTGCGGGACGCTTATGGCAAGGGAGCCATGGCGGATGACCCAGTAAAGGGTGTCCAAGAACCGGAGTACGTCCGTGAGAAGGTGGTCATCCCGCCCCTCGCCTACGTGAAGAAGGCGCTGACTGTCGCTGACGATGATCTCGCGTTCGAGATCGTCATGATGGTGGGCTGCGGCTTGCGCAATGGCGAGGCCCGGGCGGTGGACATCAACAAGGGACCGCGGCTGTGCCAGGCCGACCCGGTGCCCGCACCCATGCACACATCGGAAGAGGAGTGGGCTGGGCGGGGAAAGGCGCGGACCCCGACGAGCACCAGCCTCGAGCCGTTGGCGCCGGCTCCAGCGGCTCGGACCCCGCTCAGCCGGTCAGCCGCCGGCCGTTGACGTCCGACGTGAGGCCGGTTACGTTCGACTAGAATAACAATTCTAGAGGGGCTACTCCATTGAGGACAGCCCCCTGCGACCGCCGAGATCGCGCCCGAGCAGGACGCCGGCGGTTACCGCAGCCGTACAGAAGCGGGCCGCACGGGCAGTATGACCGGATCCGACCCCGTAACCAGGAGTAGTGCAGCATGACCGAAGCACCCCCCACCGCCCTCGTGATCGCCGGCAGCAGCGGCATCGGCGCCGCCTCGGCACGCGAACTGGCGGCGCGCGGCCACCGGGTGGCGGTGCTGGCGCGCGGCGAAGGGGCGGTCGAGCTGGCCGGGGAGCTCGGCGGCCTCGCCATCCGCGGCGACTACACCGAAGTCGGGGTCATCGAGGCGGCCGTCGAGCAGGTGGTCTCCGTCTGGGGCCGGCTGGACGTGCTGATCAACAGCGCGGGCCACGGCCCCAAAGGGAAGCTCGAGGAGCTGACCGACCAGGATCTGGCCGCCGGATTCGACCTGTACTTCTACAATGTGGTGCGGGCCTGCCGCGCCGCCCTGGCGCCGATGCGCGCACAGGGCGGAGGCAGCATCGTCAACATCTCCTCGGCCAGCCCCACCGAGCCCTCGCCCCGCTTCCCCACCTCGATGGTGGCCCGGGCGGCGATGACGACCTGGTCGAAGCTGTGGGCGGACGAAGTCGCCGCGGACGGCATCCGGATCAACAACGTGCTCCCGGGGTACACCGTTGCCGACCCGGAGGCCGTTCCGGCCGAATGGACCTCCGCGATTCCGCTGGGCAGGGCCGCCGCCTACCAGGAGGTCGCCCGGATGGTGGCCTTCGTGGCCTGCGACGCCACGTACACCACCGGGCAGAACCTGCGCGTCGACGGCGGACTCACCCGCGGCGTCTGACCTCTCCGCCCCGCCGGGCGGTTCGAGAGTCCTACCGCTCCTCTGCCGCCCGGCGGGCGAAGTCGTCCACCAGGCCCTCCAGCGCCTGCGCGGCCAGATCAGCGTACTCGCCGAAGTCCAGGTCCAGGTGCACCTCGGAGTTCGCGTGGACGTAGAAGCCGTCGGTGAACGCCAGGCTCAGCACCGCGAGCTTGGTGGGCATGTCGGGGAAGCGCTCGGTGACTTCGTCGGGGATGGACTCGGTGACCCGCTGGACGTTCACCTTGAACATCTCCCCCCGCAACCGCAGGTACGCCGCACGGACCTCACTGTCCTCACCCAGACCGCCGAGCCGCTTGCTCAACGCCCAGACATTCGCGGCCTTGAGCAGGGCTTCCTCCTTCGTGTAGTGCCCCGGATCGGCGCCGGACAGGCCGGTGATGCCACGTGACAGTTTGCGGCGCAGCCCCTCGGGGCCGGAGTGGATCTCCATCCACACCTCGTAGCAGTGCTCGAGCAGGGAGACGAAGAGCTGCTCCTTGTTCTTGAAGTGCCAGTAGACCGAGCCGATGGGCAGGCCGGATTCCGTGCTGACGGCCGCCATGGTCGTGCCCTGGTAACCGTGTTCCACCGCCAGGTCCAGCGCCGCCCGCAGGATCTGCTCCCGGCTCCGGTCCGAACGCGCCTGCCGCGTGCCCTTCGTGCCGTCACCCTGCCGTGTGCCCTGCTTCATGCCGCCACCCTGTCGCCCGCCTGCCGTCCGTGCCCCACGTCGCCAACACGCCCATTCTAGAACCCGGCTACTAATGAAGGCGGGAGTACAGGGCAGCTGTTCCGGCGGTCATGCGCCACGAGCCCGCCCACGGCCGCGTCGACGGCGGCGGGACGGCGCGCGTCGAGTCCGACACCGAAGTGGTCGCGAGGGTCGCGACCCTCCGGTCCACCTCGCGACGGCTCCCGCGCACCGTCCCTCCGGGGTCGAAGCTCCGCACTCCGTCAGGCGGCGCAGGCGGCCTCGAGGACCCGGGCAACGACATCGTCGAGCTCCTGGGCCAGGCATTCGGCGGCGATCACATGGTCGGGGCGGACGACGACCGCGCCGACCGGCCGCGCGTCGAACCAGGCCTGCAGGCTCGACTCGCCGCCGAGGTCGCCGACGACGGTGACGCCGGCCGTGGCCTGCTTGCGTGCCCACGGCAGCTGTGCCTTCGGCACCACCTGCACGAGGCGGGCGCCGAACCGGTCCAGCGCGGCGCGCCTCGGGGCCGACAGGAACGCCGTCGGGTCGTTGTTCCAGGCGAGGATCCGCCAGCCCTGACCGGTCGCGTCGTCGAGCAGCATCTCGACGCCGTCGGCGTCGGTGGCCGTCGGCTGGGGGAAGACCGTCCCCGCCAGCCGGGGCACGTCGCGGTCGGGCAGCGACTTGGACGTCGGCAGCGGGGTGTGCACCACCACGCCCCGGTCGAACTTCGGCTGGGGCTTGAACGCCTGCCGCTCCTGGGCCTCCCGCTCCTCGGGGGTGCGGCCGGCGGCGATCCGGTCGCGCTCGGCGGCCTTCTGCGGATCGTGGTCGGTCATCTCCTTCGCCATCTGGAGGGAGACGGCCACCATCTGCGTGACGTGGCCCAGCCGTTCGGTCTCGTACGTGTCCAGCAGACCGTCGGTCGCGAGTCCCTTGACGACCGAGGCCAGCTTCCAGCCGAGGTTGAAGGCGTCGCGGATCCCCGAGTTCCAGCCCTGGCCGCCGACGACGGGCATGACATGGGCGGCGTCGCCGGCGAGGAAGATCCGCCCGTGGCGGAACCGCCCCGCGATACGGGCGTGGTGCCGGTAGACGCGGCGGCGGATGATGTCCAGCCGGGACGGGTCCGGCACGTGCGGTGCCAGCAGGCCGAAGACGAACGCGTCGTCGTCGACGTCGGCCTCGCTCTCGTTCTCGAAGAGCGTGAACTCCCAGCGCCGGATGCCGTGGGGCAGTGCGATGGAGGCGTAGCTGCGGGCCGGATCCCCGCCGAAGACGGCATGGGGCGTACCGATCGGGTCGTTGGCGACGTCGATCACGATGCCGTCGGTCGGCCGGGTCTCGCCCCCGAACGAGATGCCCAGGCGCTTGCGGGTGGGTGAGGACCCGCCCTCGGCGGCGACGACGTACAACGCGCGCACCGTTTCGCCGTTCGCGAGCGTGGCGACCACGCCGTCGGCGTCCTCGGACAGGTCCACGACCTCGGCACCGAAGCGTACGGCGGCGTTGGGGAAGCGGTCGAGGCCGGCGAGCAGCACCTGGTCGACCAGCGGCTGCACGAAGCCGTTGCGGCGCGGCCAGCCGAACTCGCGCGTCGTCGGGTTCACTTCGGAGAGGATCATCCGGTCGCCGTTGATCATGTAGATCTTCTGGTCGGGGATGGTGTGGGGGAGCACCTCGTCGACGAGGCCGGCGGTCTGCATCGCGCGAAGTGCCTCGTCGTCGATGCCCACGGCCCGCGGGTAGTCGATGAGTTCGTGCTCCCGTTCGACGACGAGGACGTCGATGCCCTGCTGCCCGAGCAGGTTGGCCAGGGTCAGGCCGACGGGACCCGCCCCGACGACGAGAACGTCGCAGGCCTTGTTCATGCGTTGCTCCGTGCGGATCGTGCCGAGTGCAGCCCGGCGATGGTGTCGCCGAACGCGCGGTTCAGCAGGACGAGATCGATGCCGAGGGCCGTGTAGTCGACGAGGCCGTCGGCGAACAGGCCGGCCGCGTACTCCGGCCGGCCGGAGTAGATGCCGAGGGTGACGCCGTGCGCAGTCGTCACCTCCCGCAGGTACGCGATCGCCTCGCGCACGGGGCCGTCCTCCCAGTCGCCGCGTCCGGGCAGACCGTAGGAGACGGCCAGGTCGGCCGGCCCGATGTAGACCGAGTCCAGGCCTGGAGTCGAGACGATCTCTTCGGCACGGTCGACTCCGGCCTTCGTCTCGATCTGGGCGATGGCGGACACCGCCCGGTTGCCTGCCTCGGTGTACGAGTCACCCGGGTACAGCGCAGGTCTGGACGGCCCCAGGCTGCGGTTCCCGACCGGCGGGTACTTGGTCGCGGCGACCAGGGCCTCGGCCTCGGACCGGGACTCGACGGTGGGCGCGACGATGCCGCGGGCCCCGCTGTCGAGGAGCCGCAGGATCGGGGCGGGGTCCAGCGAGCCCACCCGCGTGTACGCGTACGCGTTCTCCCGCGGAATCGAGCGCAGGATCCCGCATGCAGCCTCGAGCCCCAGTTCGCCGTGCTGGAGGTCGAGGATCACGCCGTCGTAGCCGGCGGCTGCCGCCCACTCCGGCATCGAGAACGAGGGGACCGTCTGGTGGTACAGGACGGGATTCCTGTCGCCGAGAGCTGCCTGCCTCACTGTGCCGGCTCCTCTCGCCCGGCCAGGCGCGCGGCGTGTGCCGCGGCCGCCCGGCCGCCGAAGACCGGCACGATCTCCCGGCGGGAGAACAGCCACCGGCCGTCGACCCTGCGGTAGCGCTCGCGGAACTCACCGACCGATGCGGGCAGCGTCTGCGGCTCGTTCGTGTCGCGGAAGGTCAGGTACTGCACCGTTCCCTCGACCTCCTCCCCGTCCCACACCAGGCGGATCCCGCCGATGAAGTGACGGCCGACGACGTCCGTCTGCAGGGCGCGCTTGGCGCCCCAGGCCTTCATGGCCTCGCGGTCCATGTCGCCCATCGGGCCGACCGAGACGCCGTCTTCGGTGTACAGCTCCCAGGTGCTGTCCGCCCGGTTGTGGTCGAGGCGGTAGAGCATCTCCGCGATGAGCTGCTCGATCTCGACGCGGGTGGCCGCGTCGACGGGACGGTAGTCACTCATGTTCAGCCTTTCGAATCCGCGGTCGCGACCACGCGACCCAGCCCGGTGATGGTGGCGACACACTCGACGTCGGCGGGCCACGGCTCGATGTAGCCGATGGACCCGGACAGCAGCACCTCGCCGGCGCGCAGCGGCTCGCCCGTACGGATCGCGGTCTCGGCCAGCCAGACCACCGCGTTGAGCGGATCCCCCAGCACGTTGCTGCCGACACCTCGGGTGATCTCGGTGTCGCCGCCCGTGATGACCATCTCCACCTTGGTCAGGTCGACCTCGCCGTACGGGTGCCGCTCCTCGCCGAGGACGACGCCGCTGCAGCCGGCGTTGTCCGCGATGGTGTCGACGATCTGCCCGACCGAACCGTCGTAGCGGAAGTCGACGACCTCGAACGCGGGGGTCACGTAGTCGATCGCGGCCTCGACGCTGTCGCGTCCCGCCTCCAGGATGTCGCTCTTCAGCACGAACGCGACCTCGGCCTCGATGAGCAGGCGGTTGTACGCGGACAGCGGAAGGTGCGTTCCCGAGGCGTGCACCATGTCGTCGTGGATGATGCCGTAGTCGGGCTCGTCGATGCCCACGCGCTGCTGCACGAGGGGGTTGGTCAGGCCGACCTTGCGGCCCACCCGCTTCACGCCCAGCTCGCGCTCGCGGAGGGCGGCGAACTCGGCGGAGATCGCGTAGGCCGCGTCGAGGTCGTGCTCGGGGAGCCGGGGGCTCACGTACGGCACGGTGTACACGCCGCGCTTCGCTTCGAACAGCTCGCGGGCGATCTGGGTGATGGTCTCCCGGGTGACGCTCACTCCGGTCCTTTCGTCAGGCATGCTTCTCCAGGAAGGCGACCGCCGCGGCGTTGAACTCCGCGGCTCCCTCCCACTGCGGCCAGTGCGCGGCACCGCGGACCAACAGGTACTCGCCGTCCGGGATCAGTCCGCACAGGCGCTCTCCCTCGGCCTCGTCGCCGGTCGGCTCGTTGTCGGTCCACACCATCAGGGCCGGGACCGGGACCGCCGCGAAGTCGTCGTCCGTCACCCGGTTGCGCCAGCGCCGCTCCGGCTCCCGCAGGGCGGACACGTGCGCCATGCTGAACCCGTCGCGGGCATAGATCGCCTGGCGGACGCGTACGAGCTCGTCGGTGATGTTCTGCGGATCGTGGATCACGACCTGCAGGCGCTTCTTCACGTTGTCGAAGGTCGGCTCGCTCACCGCCCGGGCACTCACCGACTGGGTCTTGTCCAGCTGCGGCTCCCCGACCACCCGCCCGCCCGGTGCGGACAGGATCACCGTGCGCAGGCGGCCGGGGTGCTTCGGCGCGAACTTCAGCGCGAGCCAGCCGCCGAGCGACTCACCGGCGAGGTGCACGCGCTCCAGCTCCAGCGCGTCGAGCAGGGCGAGCAGGTGCTCCTCGTAGTCGCGGATCTCCAGCGGATGGTCGGACAGCGAGGTGTACCCGTGGCCCGGGTAGTCGTAGCCGACCACCCGGAAACCGGCTTTCACGAACGCGCGGACGTTCTGCGTCCACGCCTCGATGTGGCCGCTGGTGCCGCTGGCGAGCACGACCGTCTGTGCGTCCGGGGCCGCTCCGGCGATGTCGAGCACCCGGGTGCGGTAGCCGCCCGCGTCCACGTACCGCAGCGTGTGCTCCAGGTCCGCGATCTCTTCCCACAAGGTCGCGAAGTGCGTCTTCTCCGCCCGGCTCATGCGGTCACCGCCGCCTGGACGGCGAAGCCGGCGCCCCACTTCTCGACCGCCCAGTAGCGGTCGACGGTGAAGCGGTAGGGGCCGGCGGTCGACAGCGCCGCGTAGGCGGCGATCCAGCTGCGCATCTCGTGCGCGGCCGAGCCGCCCTCCGTCATGAACCAACCGTTCTCCCAGCCGTCGACCGGCGCGAGGTCGCCGGAACGGAACACATCGAGGACGAGCGTGTCCCACTCCTCGTTCAGCGGGTCGCTCGGAGCCTTGCCGTCGGCTATCGCCTGGATGCCCTTGACGATCATCTGCTCACGCTCCCGCCGCTCCTCGGGCGCGGGCGCGTACGCGACCAGGCGCTCGTGCACGGTGCCGGGGGCACCGTCCCAGCGTGGGATCGGCGGGTTGTGGGAGATGCCGCCCGAGGCGAGGAACAGCACCTTCTTGTCCATGGCCTGGGCGGCCCGGCCGAATGCCTCGCCCATCAGGCGCACCCGCCGCATGGGGGAGAGCGGCAGGCCGATCGCGTTCACGAACACCGGCACGATCGGCTGCGTGAAGCCCTTCCCGAACACGAAGTCGAGCGGCTGGACCACGCCGTGGTCGACCTTCATCCGCTCGCTGCGGCCGATGTCGATGCCCTCGGCCAGCACTGCCGCGTGGAAGGCCCGGGCGGCGTTGCTGTCGACGGGGAGCGGCCCCGCGGTGGTGCCGTAGTCACCGATGCCCTCGGCGACCGCACCGATCACCCATGGGGTGATCAGCGAGTAGAGCTGGCCGTTGAAGTGGTCGGGTCCGAACACCACGACCAGGTCGGGGTCGTACGCGGCGACGAACCCCCTGACCTCGTCGATGGCGGCATTGATCTCGGCGAACGTCTCCCCGCCCGGGTCGACGTTGCCGAAGGACGGCGCGTGGGAGAGCGCTGCGACGGCCAGCGGCATGGAGTGGTTCCTTTCTCGGAAGAAGCGGACGGCCGCTATGCGGACGTACCGGAGAGCGCAGGCTGGGGCTGGGCACTGACTGCATCGGAGCGGCGCTGGCCCAGGTGGAGGGCCAGGATGCAGAGGCCGGCGATGAGCATGGGCAACGCGAAGACGGTGAAGGCCGCAGCCATCCCCATGCCCGCGTCGAAGGCCGCGCCGCCGATGACCGGCGCCGCGATGCCGCCGAACCGGCCGACGCCGATGACGACACCGAAACCGGTCGAGCGGGCCAGCGTCGGGTAGAGCGTCGGGACGATCGCGTAGAAGGCGGCGGTGCCCGAGCAGACGAAGAAGGAGGCCGTGAACAGGGTCCACCAAGCGGTGGGCATCCCCGGGCCGGCGATGCCGAACAGCGACAGGGTAGCGGTGGCCAGGATCAGGAAGACCGGGGCGAGGAGGCGGATGTTGATCCTGCCGCCGAGGAACCCGAAGAGCACGTTGCCGAGGATGCCGCCGATGCTGAAGGCGGTGACGAGCTGCGGGGCCAGCGCCGGGTTGTCATTGGCCGACGCCACGCTGCTGGGTGCCCAGTTCGTCATGAAGTAGAAGCTGAGCATGTATGCGACGTACCCGACGATCATCAGCAGCGTGTAGAAGCCGGTCCGGCCGGTGAACACGGTGCGCAGCGAGCCCTTCGCCTTGACGCCCGTCGAGTCGGGCTCGGGGAGCGTTTCGAGTGCTGGGCGGCGCATCTTCGCCAGGAGCGCGTTGAGCCGCTGCAGGGAGTCCGTGCGGCGGCCCTCGGAGAGCCAGGCGAGCGATTCGGGGAGGAGGGCGTACGTGGCGACCGCGGCGATCGCGCTCAGGACGAACCCGATCCACCAGCCGAACTGCCAGCCGCGCGTGTCGAGCATCGGGCCCACGATCATGGAGCCGAGCAGCCCTCCGATGTTGATCGCGGCGGCGTAGACGGCCATCACCAGCGCGTACACGCGCTTGCCCGTGTACTCGGCGAGGATGACGCCGACCACGGCCACCAGGCAGCCGACGCCGACGCCGGTGACGATGCGGCTCACGACGAGGGGCCAGGTCCCGGTTTCCGGCGTCGCGAACGGGCCGATGAACATGCCCACCGCGATCGTCACGGTGGAGATGACACCCATCTTGCGTCTGCCGATGCGGTCGGCGAGCGGCGCGACGATGATCGAACCCACGAGCATGCCGATCAGGGCGCCGGACATCACGAGTCCGAGCTCGGCCTTGGAGACCCCGAAACCTCTCTCGATGTAAGGGGCGGCGAACGACGTGAGCGAGACGTCGTAGCCGTCGAGCACGACCAAGGTGATCGCGATGACGATGGCGCGGATCTGCAGACCGCTCATCTTCTCTTGAGGGATGTGGTCGGTGATCCTCATGGAGGTCTCCCTGTTTCGGGACAGAGCGGACCCGTGCCATCGCAGTGGCCCGCAGGGATGAGGTGGACCGCGCACCGGGTCGCGTTCCGTCAACGAAACCTAGAAGTTACGTTCTAGAATCGCCATTACGATGACTAGCGCCCGCCGTCGGTGTCAAGAGTCGGCGTGGATTTGGTAGAACTGCAGTCCGAAGAGCGGTGAGGGGGGCCGATGGTCACGAGACGGAAGACGCACCAGGCGTCCGAGGTGTCGAAGCGGGCGATACTCGAGGCCGTGCTCTCGCGTGCGGTCGAGGCCGGGTACGAGGGGACGACCATGGCCGATGTCGCGCGCGTGTCCGGCCTGCCGATCGGATCCGTCTACTGGCACTTCCAGAACAAGGAACAGCTCTTCGTCGAGTTGCTCGACTACTGCTTCGAGGTCTGGCGGAAGGCCCACGAGTCCGTCGGCGACCTGCGCGAGCTGCTGCGGCGCAGCATCAGCGATTCGGCCGCGGCATCCGGAAACTTCGCCGACCCGGCCGCCGCGTTCTGGAGCATCGGCCTTGTCTTCGCGTTCGAACGGCGGCTGGAGGACAACCTCGCCCGGCAGCGGTACCTCGCCATCCGCAAGGAGATGTTCGAGTTCATCGCGTCCCGGCTGCGCGCCTCGTACCAGGGGGTGACGGACGAAGTGGCGGCAGAGCTGGCGCACGACATGACGGTCATGGGGCGGGCCCTCACCGACGGCTTCCGAGTGGCCGCGGCCGCCGGCGACAACACCGACTTCGCCCGGTACGCCAAGCTGGCGGCCGACGCGCTCGAGTCCCTGATCTCCGCTCGCCTGCGGGAGCACACGGAGAGAGCCTGACGCTTCGTGTCCAGCACGGCGGAGTGCCGGCCGAGCACCTCCTCCCGGGCGCAGGTGACGGGGCGTCCCACTGGGTGTCCGTCCCGGTTGAAGAGCGAGAGGCGGACGCCCGTCCAGGCCCTGGCTGGGGGGCTTCACCGGGAGGACACGGGGTCGGTCCCGCCCTCGGCGGTCGCCGTGTCCGCCGACAGCCGGGGAAGCGGGACCACCGGGGCGAGCCGGCCGAGGCGCCGTCCGGGCCAGCCGGACGTGGTGACGCTCTGAGTGCTTCCCGTTCGCGGACGGTGAGGACGAGATCCTGGCCGTGGGCGACACCCTCCTCGCACCGAGCGTGACGTGCTGCCTGCGTGTACGACCACAAAGCAACGTGGGTCGGGGCTCCAACCCCGACCCTGGTCTTCGACGTCTGGGAGCACGCCTGCTGCCTGCAGTGCGGGAACCGGAAGGTCGACTTCATCGACGCCATGTGAGCCGTCGCCAACTGGCAGGATGCGGCGACGCGTTACGACGCCGCCAAGTCCCCCACCGACGTGCTTCTGCCGGCCCCCTGACCGCGGCGGCCGTATGACGTGCTGCTCGTGATCGTCTTCGCGGCCTCAACCGGCAGGCGGCACACGGGAGGGCCTCGCCCCGGACAACGCTCGAATCACCCAAGGGCTCGGACGGCCAGGGCGTGCCTCGTCGACGGGTCTGCCCGGTGTGCCTCGATGACGGTTCGCCGGCCGGGCGCCGTGACTGGTCCGCGGCACAGGCATGACCTGAGGTGGCAGCCGAATCATGCCGCGGGGACAAAGCCCGATCGAGAGCGTCCGGCCGGTGCGCGGCGCGTGCCGATGTGTCGACAGGTGTGTCGGTAACATCCGATAGGATGCCGACGCTTGCGTCGTCAAGTCCAAGTAAAGGGCCGTGCGTGCCCAGCGTCGCGCCCCCCTCACCCTCATCGCTCGGAGATCCTGTGTTCCTCGCCCTACGCGATCTGCGCTTCGCCCGCGGTCGCTTCGCCCTGATGGGTGCGGTGGTCGCGCTCATCGCCGTCCTCGGCGTGCTCCTGTCCGGACTCGCTTCCGGCCTGGCGGACGCCGGCATATCCGGCCTGCGGGCGCTGCCCGTGACCCACATGGCCTTCGACGAGAAGGCGACCAGCGAGCAGTTCTCCCGCTCGACCGTGGAGCAGGAGGACTGGCAGGCATGGTCGAAGGCCCCCGGAGTGGAGCGGGCGGAACCGTTCGGGAACACCCTGGCCAACGCCCAGGTGGCCCAGGGTGCCAAGAAGGGCGAGCAGGTCAACCTCGCCGTCTTCGGCATGGTGCCGGACTCGCCCCTGGCCCCCGACCCCACGGAGGGCGAGGGCCTGAAGGAGGGCAGCGCGGGCATCGTCATCACTCAGGAGATCGCCGACCTGGGCGTGAAGGTCGGGGACGTCCTCACCGCGGACAAGAGCGAGGTCCGGCTGAAGGTCGTCGGCCTGGTCGACGAGACCATCTCCTACGGCCACATCGGCGTCGCCTACGCCGACCTCGACACGTGGCGCCACCTGCACTACGGCCTGCCGGGCGACCTGCCCGAGGCCGCACGCCGTCAGGCCACGGCCGTCGCGCTGACCCTGGAGGACGGTGCCGACGTCGCCGCCGTGGAGAAGGCGACCGGCACCCGCGCCGACTCCAAGGAGACGACCTTCGGCGCGTCTCCGGGTTACACGGCCGAGTCGAGCACCATGGCCCTGATCAAGGGCTTCCTGTACGCCATCTCCGCCCTGGTCGTCGGTGCGTTCTTCACCGTCTGGACCGTGCAGCGCAAGCCCGAGATCGCGCTGCTGAAGGCGCTCGGCGCACCCACCGGGTACATCCTGCGCGACGCCCTCGTCCAGGTCGTCGCCGTGCTCGTCGGCGCGACGGCCGTCGGCACCGCGATCGGCCTGGCCCTGGGGAGCGCGATGATCGGCAAGGCGCCGTTCTCTCTGTCCGCCCCGGCCGTCGCCACCTCGTCCGGCCTCCTCATCGGCCTCGGAACCGCGGGCGCCGTCGTCGCCGTCCGCCGCATCACCGCCGTCGACCCCCTGACCGCTCTGGGAGCCACCCGATGACCACAACCTCCACCGATCACCGGGCCGCCTCGGACGCCGCCGGCGCGAGCGGTCTGCTCCTGTCCGGTGTCACCCTCGCCCTGGGGGACGGCGACACCGCCGTCACCGCACTCGACCAGGTCGACCTGAGCGTCGCTCCCGGGGAGTTCGTCGCCGTCGTCGGCCCGTCGGGCTCCGGCAAATCCAGTCTCCTCGCCGTCGCCGGCGGGCTCCAGCGGCCCACCTCGGGCACGGTCCACATCGCCGGCACCGAGCTGACCGCCCTGTCGGACAAGGAGCGCACCGCGGCCCGCCGGCACCACATCGGCTTCGTCTTCCAGCAGTCGAACCTGCTGGCCTCGCTGACGGTCAGGGAGCAGCTCCTGCTGCCCCTGCACATCGACGGACGCCTCGACGCCGCGGCCCGGGCCAGGGCCGACGAGCTCATCGAGGCGGTCGGGCTCTCGCACCGCACCGGTTCCCGGCCGCACCAGCTCTCCGGCGGCGAACGCCAGCGGGCGGGCCTGGCCCGCGCGCTGATGACTTCCCTGGCCGTCCTGCTGGTGGACGAACCCACCTCCGCGCTGGACCGGGTACGTTCGGCCGAGGCGGTACGGCTGATCGCCGAGCAGACCCACGAGCGCGGCACGGCCACGGTCATGGTCACCCACGACACGGCGATAATGGACGCTGCCGACCGGGTGCACGAGATGGTCGACGGCCGTCTGTCCTGACCGGGGCAGCGGCCGGCGCCTCGCTCCCGGCCCCCGTCCGCCACCACGGAGTCCACACCGCATGCCGAAGATCAACGCCCCCACCGTCGCCGAACATCGTGCTCAGCAGCGCGAGGCGCTGATCGGGGCAGCGATCGACATCCTGGTGAACGCGGGCGCCGCCGCCGTCACACCGGCGGCGGTCGGCGCCCGCGCGGGTCTGGCCCGCTCCAGCGTGTACCAGTACTTCGACTCGTCGGCAGCCCTGCTGGCAACCATCACGGAGGAAGCCTTCAGGCGCTCCAACGAGGCACTCACCCGCGCCATGGCCGCCGCGAACGGCCCGGTGGAACGCGTCGAGGCGTTCTTCAGGGAAAGCCTCCGCCTCGGTGCCGAAGGCGCACACCGACCCGCAGCCGCCCTCATGGGCGCCGGTCTCCCTCCTGCCTGCCAGGAACGGCTGATGGAACTCCATCTGGAACAAGTCGAACCATTCCGTGCAGCTGTCCGACAGCTCGGTGCCCCCGAGCCCGCGCTCACGGCGGATTTGATCGCCGGGATGCTGCACACGGCCCTTGCCGCCGTCGATGGCGGTGCTCCGCTCGATACGGTCACGGAGCGCACGCTCGTCCTGGTGCGCCGCTGCCTTGCTCCGCTCGGCAGCATGGTCCACGCACCAGAGGAAGGTTACTGAACGTCCTTCCCTGTGCTGGCGGGTGACCTGGGCTTTTCAGATCACGGCGTGGCGGGCTCGGCCTTCCGCCGAGCCCGCCACGCCGGCTCCCTACCGGAGCCGGACCCGCGTCATGCCGTCAGCGCTGCAGTGTCAGCAGACCCGGACGGTAGGGCAGGAGGCCGTAGTCGCCGCCGGAGTTGGGGCTGCGTCCCTGGTAGAGCAACTGCAGATTGCAGGGATCGACGGTCATGGTCTGATCGGGGCTGGTGCGGATCAGTTCGCCATGGCTGATGTCGTTGGTCCAGGTGGCGCCGCTGTTGGCCTTGCCGGCGAAGGGATTGCTCTCGGTCGCGGCCTGGGGTGTCCATGAGCCGTTCAGACTGGTGGCCGTGAACGAGCGGAAGTACCGGCCCTGCGAGCCGATCGCCTCGACGATCATGAGGTAACGGTTCTGGCCCTGCAGCTTGTAGACCTGCGGGGCTTCGAACAGGTTGTTCGTCGTATCACTCATGATCACTGTCGAGGTCGAGCCGAAGCTGCCCGGGAAGTTCCCGATCGGCATACTGGCCCGGTAGATCTTGCCGTTGTCGCCGGCGAAGAACAGGTACATGTTCGTGCCGTCACCGATGAGTGTCTGGTCGATGGGCCCTGTTCCGGAGCCGGAGATGCTTCCGGAGAAGAGCACCTGCTCGGATGACCAGCCGTTCGGGTTGGTGGGGTCGCTCGACGTCCGGTAGGAGAAGGCGGTCCCGCCCCACTGGTAGGCGAGCACCCAGATGTTCTTCGGCGCGAAGTAGAAGAGTGTGGGTGCGACGGTGGAATTGGACATCGTGTTCTGGCTGGCCGAGGCCATCTCCGACCAATTGGTGAACAGGCCGAAGTTCATCGAACCCCACCTCGTCCCCGTGTCGTGCGTGGTCGCATAGACGAGTTGTCTGCCGTTGTAGGGGGCGACGGTGAAGTCCTTGAGCGAGACCCACCCCTGCTTGGGCTGCGCCAGCGCGCCCGTCGATGTCCAGCGGTAGGTCGACGGAAGATCACACGGGCCGGGGGTGTCGGAGCCGACCTTGACGAGCTGCCACTGCTGGTTGGTGCCGCCCCAGTCGTCGTACTGGACGATGTTCGCGTTGTCGGCGGTGGAGGCGCCTTGTACTTCGAGGGCCTTGTTGCTGTGGCGCGAGATGAGCCTCACGTAGCCGTCCGAGCTGTCGGCCGGCCGCCACTGCTGGTTGGTGCCGTTCAGGTCGGCCCACTGGACGATCGAGCCGCCGTTCGCGGTGGACCAGTTGTAGACGTCCAGCACCTTGCCCGAGTGGCGGGACTTGATGCGGTAGTAGCCGTCTCCGGAGTCGACGAACTGCCACTGCTGCTGGTTCTGATTGTTCCTGGTCCACTGGGTGATGCGGGCGCCGTCGTTGGTCGCCATGTTGTAGACATCCAGGGCTTTGCCGCTGTTGCGGTTGACCAGCACATACGAGGCGTTGGGGTCTACGGTCGCGGCCTCGGCGGGCTGGGCACCGAGGAAGGTGGCCACGAGCAGCAAGGGCGCAAGGACGCCGAGTAAGCGTCTTGGACGGACCGGGGACGGGTGGCGAAACCACATCAGCTGTCTCTGATACACATCTCCGAGCCCACGAGACTAGCA
>NZ_POTZ01000229.1 GCF_003236365.1 Streptomyces sp. NTH33 | reverse complement strand
CGGCCGTACTCACCGACGCCGCCGGGGCGGGCGCCGGGCGAGGGGAGCGATCCGTCGAGGATGTCCCGCAGACGGATCCGGTCCGTGTACACGGGACTGTCGCGGAGGACGGCGAGCCGGACCAGAGTGATCAAGTCCGTGCTCTGGTCGTCCCCGTCGCACACGGTCAGGTACTCGACACGGGCGCCCGCCATGACGGCCAGAGCCACTTCGACGGTCATGTCGTCACACACCCGAGGCCCGTACGCCTCGATGTCGTCGACCACGGTCACGGGGGCGGTGTCCGGCGTGCCGTACTGCGTTCGAATGGACGTCAAGGATGCCTCCTGCGGTAAGAGCTGGTCGGTCTGGCAGCCATTGCGGTCCCAGGGAGACCACGGTGGTCCGGGCACCGCGCCGGGCCTAGGCAGCCGTTTCTTTGCCGGGCCGCGGCTGTGCCCTGCCGCGCACCCCCGCGCCGACGGGTCGGCCCTGGCCGGTGGTGCGGCGCCGGCGGCCCCGCGACGGCGAAGACGCGCGGCGGGGGCGTTCCACGACCGGAGAGGTGATGACCACCGGGACGCCGGAGGGCGCCTGGGCGCCGGTGATGCGCCTCAGTTCCGTCTCGCCCGAGCGGACCGGGGTGATGCGCGGAGTGATCCCGGCCGAAGCCATCAGCCGGCTCATGCCGCGACGCTGGCCGGGGGTCACGAGGGTGACGACGCTGCCGGACTCGCCGGCGCGGGCCGTACGGCCGCCACGGTGCAGGTAGTCCTTGTGGTCGCTGGGCGGATCCACGTTGACGACCAGGTCGAGGCTGTCGACGTGGATGCCGCGGGCCGCGACGTTGGTGGCCACCAGGACCGTGACGTGACCGTCCTTGAACTGTGCCAGGGTCCGGGTGCGCTGTGGCTGGGACCTGCCACCGTGCAGGGCCGCGGCGCGGACACCGCTGTTCAGCAGGTGCTCGGTCAGCCGGTCCACGGCGTGCTTGGTGTCCAGGAACATGATGACCCGGCCGTCCCGGGCCGCGATTTCGGTGGTCGTGCGGTGCTTGTCCGCGTCGTGCACGTGGAGTACGTGGTGCTCCATCGTGGTGACGGCACCGGCCGACGGATCGACGGAGTGGACCACCGGGTCGGTCAGGTAGCGGCGGACCAGCAGGTCGACGTTGCGGTCCAGAGTGGCGGAGAAGAGCAACCGCTGGCCCTCGGGGCGCACCTGGTCGAGCAGGGCGGTGACCTGGGGCATGAAGCCCATGTCGGTCATCTGGTCGGCCTCGTCGAGAACCGTGATGCCGACGTCGGCGAGCAGGCAGTCGCCCCGGTCGATGAGGTCCTTGAGCCGACCGGGCGTCGCGACGACCACCTCCGCACCCGCGCGCAACGCCCCGGCCTGCCTGCCGATGGACATTCCGCCGACGACGGTGGCGAGCCGCAGGCGCACGGAGCGGGCGTAGGGAGCGAGCGCGTCGGTGACCTGCTGGGCCAGCTCACGGGTGGGGACGAGGACCAGAGCCAGTGGCCGGCGCGGCTCGGCGCGTCGGCCCGCCGTACGGGCCAGTACCGCGAGGCCGAAGGCGAGGGTCTTGCCCGACCCGGTGCGACCGCGACCGAGTACGTCACGGCCGGCCAGGGAGTTCGGCAGGGTCGCCGCCTGGATCGGGAACGGTACGGTCACGCCTTCCTGGCCGAGCGTGGTCAGCAACGGGGCCGGCATGACGAGATCGGCGAACGACGCGACAGCCGGCAACGCCGGCGTGACCGTCTTCGGCAGCGCGAACTCGCCCTGCGCGGCCTGTCGGTTTCCGTAACCGCCGGAACGGCGCGGAACGCCGGAGCGGCCTGCGGCAGCACGTCCTCCGAAGCGGTCGTACGTGCGAGTGGTGCGTGTGCGAGTGGTGCGTGTGCGGTCCATGCGGAACCTTCCTCGACGTGGGCACGTATCAAGGAATTTCCGCAGCGAAATGAGCGGCGCAGAGAATCGCGAGAACGAGCCGAAAATGACAGGGGTGAAGCACCCTGAAAATAAAGCGAGCTGGGGCCCGCACCCCAAGGTGCGGGCCCCAGCGGCAAAGTATGCGTCAGTGCCGGTGCATCAGGCGGGAACGATGTTCTCGGCCGTCGGGCCCTTCTGGCCCTGCGCGATGTCGAACGACACCTTCTGGCCTTCCAGCAGCTCGCGGAAGCCCTGGGTGGCAATGTTCGAGTAGTGGGCGAAGACGTCGGCGCCGCCGCCGTCCTGCTCGATGAAGCCGAAGCCCTTTTCCGCGTTGAACCACTTCACAGTACCGGTAGCCATTTTGTTTCTCCTTCGGAGGCGGTGCCAGGAATACGCCCTGTGCGGATTCCGTGTCGCCGTGATGATCGACCGTCGGAAAAATCTTCTGGCAACCACACCTGCAACTGACGTCGACAGTAGCACGTCGACATCGGCCCTGCCCGGTAAGTAATTCTGCGTCGCCTGTCGCTTCAGGAATACTTCTCGTGCGCCGCATCGATTTCTTACTTTGTGAGCACAGATATTGTCTTCCGGGCTGCGGTGTCGCCGCCGGGCGTTTCCGCTCACAGCACTGTGACCTCCTTCGACGGCTTGCACGCGGCCGCTGTCGTCGGCGGCGGACGAGACGCCGACGACAGCGCCGAGAACCCAGAAGCGAGACGAAGGCCACAGGACGATTCCGGCGGGGCGATCGAGGCACCCTGCCCAGCCGGACATCGGGCCAGGGAGGGCCTTCGCGCGTGCACAGTCCTTCGGGTGCAGCCGGCCTTCCCCTGTAGGGCCGACGGTCGCGACTTCTCGGAACGGCCGGAGCCCGCGCCTCGGCTCATTCGCCGGCTCTGGGCCGTACCGCTGGAGCGCCTGGCCGGTGACGGCGGCGATGCGCTCGAAGCTGAAGCACCTGCGCACGGATACGCGCGGTACGGCCGCCCGGCCGCCGTACCGGGTCCCGCCCGCCACCCGTCGGCCGCTCGTCGGCCGCCGTACCGGAACCGGGCCCCGCGCCGGAATTTCCGCTTGCCTTCGCCACCGCCACCATGACAGCGTCCTGAAGCAACCGTTGTCGCACCAAAGAAGCGGTGGTGGACATGCTCTTCCGGGGCGCTCACCCGACCCCGCGGCCCGCCGGGGCCGCCCCTCACGCGAACGTCTCGGAGCACCCCCATGCCCGCGCAGATCAGCGCCCGCGCCGTCACGAAGTCGTACAACGGCCGTCTCGTCCTCGACTCCGTCAGCTGCACCCTCACCACAGGTGAACGCACCGGCGTCATCGGAGAGAACGGCTCGGTCAGGACCACCCTGCTGCGCCTGCTCGCCCGGGTGGAACAGCCGGACTCCGGCGAGATCACCGTCCAGGCCGACGGCGGTGTCGGCCACCTCCCGCGGGACGGCCGGCTCCCCGCGCACCGCACCGTCCAGCAGGCCGTCGACGACGCCCTGAGCGACCTGCGCGCCATGGAGCGCCGCATGCGCGAGCTCGAGGCCGCCGTGACCGACGGCGCCGGCGACGACCAGGTCCTCACCGAGTACGGCGGCCTGCTGACCGCCTTCGAACTGCGCGGCGGCTACGGGCCGACGCCCGCATCGAGCGCGCCCTGCACGGCCTCGGCCTCGGCCACCTGCCCCGCGACCGCGCCGTCGGCGACCTCTCCGGCGGCGAGCAGGTCCGCCTGCGGCCGGCCGCCCTCCTCGCCGGATCCCCCGAGGTGCTGCTCCCGGACGAGCCCACCAACCACCTCTCCCCGGCGCTCATCGAAGACCTGGAACAGGCCCTGGCCGACTACCCCGGCACCCTCCTCCTGGTCTCCCACGACCGCCGCCTGCGCGCCCGGTGGGAGGGCGGCCGCACCGCCCTCCCACCGCGTGACTCCGCCCTGTCCCTGACCAACTGACCAGGAGCCGACACATGACCGACACGCCCACGCCGAACGACACGCCCACGCCGAACGACACGCCCACGCCGAACGACAAGAAGAAGACGGACGAGGCGGAGACCAAGCGCAGGTTCCAGGAGGCCCTGGCACGCAAGGCCGCCGTCAGCTCGTCCCGCCAGGCTCACGAAGACGGCCGCCTCAAGCTCAAGGGCTTCAGCGGCCCCAAGGGCCAGAACCGCGCCTTCCGCCGCAAGTCCGGCTGACCGCAGCCCACCGGGCGGCCCGCCGGTCATCGCGACCGGCGGGCCGCCTCCGCACCGGCCACGGAACCCCTCCCCACACAATTGCGGGATGTCCGCACCGACGATCTCGGCTCGGGAATCCGAAGTGCTCGCGCTGCTCGGGGAGCACCTCGGCAACGCGGAGATCGCCGCGCGGTTGTTCACCTCCGTCCGCGAGGCTCGCGCCGAGGCCGCCAAGAAGGCAGCCGAGAAGCCTTCTGGCACGAATCCGGCACGCGGCGAGTGATCATCGAGGACAGTAAAAAGGCCCGGGTTTCCGACCCGGGCCTTCTCCGTGGAACGGGTGACGAGAACCGACTCGCGCTCTCAGCTGGGGAAGCGACGGCGCTTGTCCGGCCATGCGGCCTCTGACCTGGTCATACGCGGCTGATGCTGAGCCGTCGGCGTGCCGGATCACACCGCTGTTGACCGTGGTTGCCCGCTCTTACGGGCACGCTGTGGGCGCTGGCGCCCCCAGCAGCGGTCGGGCCGTACGCGCGCGTGACGCTTCGCCGACCGGACCGTCGCCTCTCCGACCGATCGGGAGTGTCCGTCGCGACTGCACATGCTGGGACCCGACACAAACACGGACCCGCTAATGTTGGTGATGTATTCTTCTATGTATATCGCCAACATTGTGCGCGAGGTGCCGCATGTCTGTGACTCAGATCGACATCGATGACGACGCTCTGGCACGCGCCATGGCTCTGGCCAAGGTCAGGACCAAGAAGGAGGCGGTCAACCTCGCCCTGCACTTCTACGCAGAGCAGCAGGAGCGTGCGGCGCGCATCAGCCGTCACTTCGAGCGTGCGCGTGAGTGGGGTGCCGTCGAGGACGCCGAGCGCCTGCACCGGGCGGAGAAGCACAGCCGGTGATCTACTTGCTCGACACGTCCGGCCTGGTCCGGCTGCTCCGCGATCCCAAACTGCAATCGGCCTGGTACGACGCGATCGATGCCAGGGCCATCGCATCCTGCTACGCGCAGCGCGCCGAGTTCCTGCACAGCGCCCGGAACGGTCGCGAGTACGACGAGATCGCGGAAATGTTCACAGACCTCTACCCCGACGCCTCGGTGCCGAAGAGCGCGGGGCGCTGGGTCAGCGCGGTGCAGCACCGCATGGCCCGGGCCGGGGAGCATCGCAGTGCCTCGGCGGTGGACCTCATCATCGCTGCCACTGCGGCCCACCACGGCCTGACAGTCCTCCACGACGATGCCGGCTACCGCGCCATTGCCCGGCACGCATCCGACCTGACCGAGCACAACGTCCACGACATCGCCTGAGCGGCTTTCGCCGCTCGACAGGTTGTGGTCGCCCGATGTCAGGCGAAGGTGGCAATCGAAGACGGAGCGGAAGTCACGGGGGATACGAGTCCGGGGATGCCGTCGAACTTGGTCAGGACCTGTTCCGGCGTGGTTCTCGCCACGGAGCGGTCGGCGGTCCGCGCTGTGGGCGGGGCCGGCCCGGCTCATGCGGGCCACGTCGTCCTGCTCGGCGAAGGCTGCCGGTGCGTGGGCCATGGTGCCGCTTCGTCTACGTGTCGCCACGCCCCTGCGTGAGTGCTTCGCCGACCACCAGGCCAAGGGCGAGGGCGGTGACGACCGTGACCAGCTTCAGCAGGTCCCGGAAACCCTCGACATAGCCGCCGGCCAGCGTGGTCAGGCCGCGCATGCCGAGCGAGCCGACGGTGAGCGTGAAGAAGCCGGGCAGGATCAGGATCAGCCGGGGTGGGCGGTGCGGCCCGCGCGCGATCAGCGTGGCCGCGGCGGCGAGGACGACCGCGGCGACGAAGGTGCCGCCCGTCTCCCCGGCGAGTTTCGTGAACGCCGACTGCACGCCGACGGTGACGTAGACGAGAAGGAGCAGCGGCCAGAAGAAGCGCAGGGGGATCGCGAAGGCGAACAGAGCGCCCGCCGTGAAGACGATCCAGGCCAGGAACAACGTCCATCGGGGCAGGTCGGAGTGGGCGGCGACGTCGAAGAGGGTGTGGGGGGAGGCGCCGGCGAAGAGGACGCCGAGCAGGACACCGGCATACAGCTGGACCAGCAGGAAGACGGAGTAGACGAGCCGTATCGCACCGGTGGTGATCAGACCGGCGACCAGCTCGGCGGTCGCCGCGCTCAAGTAGTCGCCGGGGATGAAGTAGAACAGCGCCGGGAGCATCAGCAGGACGGGACCGCCGTGCGCAGGGCCGTCGGCGAACAGCTCGATCGTGACGACGGAGACCGCCGTTGACACCGCCAGCGGAAGGAACCGGTGCAGCCGGGGCACGCGGTCGGCGGTGACCGCGAGAGCCGCGGCGAGCCCGCCCAGCACGGCCGTGGTGGCGATCTCGTACCAGGTGGGCTGCATCAACGGCGCAAAACCCAGCGCGAACAGCACGATGCCGAGGAACTTCAACCACCACGGGTACGGCACCGTCGCCGCCTCGACCTCCCTCAGCCTGCGGTCGGCCTCCGCGATCCCGGTCCGGCCTGCCCGCACGTCGGCGAGGAGCGGCTTGAGCGCGGCCACCTGGTCGAGGCGGAAGACCTCCGGAAAGCCGTGCACGATGACGGCGCGGGTACCGCCGTCCGCCGCGGTGACCGTGAGTACCGCCGCCTCCGGCACCAGCAGCAGAGACGAGTCACCGCCGAAGGCACGGGCACTGTCGGCCACGGCTCGCTCGACGAGATGGGCACCCTCGCCGGACGAGCGCAGCAGCAGACCGGTCAGCCGGGCCAGGAACGCCGTGAGGGCGTCGAGATCCGCGACCGATCGCTGCTCCACGCCCGCCTCCAACGCCCGCATCCTCGCTCCGGGACCAGGAGTTCCAGCCTGCGTGGACGGCTGACTCCCGGCATCTCGGACAGCACGGTCCCCGTCACCCGAACGGCTGCGGATCACGGGCGCCAAGGCGATCACGGCCAAGGCGTACCGGCTCCTGAAAGCCATCGTGGAAACCGCCGTCGATGACGAGTTGATCCAGCGCAACCCGTGCCGGATCAAGGGCGCCGGTAAGGAGAAGGCGGCCGAGCGGCGCATCGCCACCGTCGCCCAGGCCGACGCCCTCGCCGACGCGATCGGCATTCGCCGACGCCTCATGGTCTACCTCGGCGCGTACGGTCCGATACGGCCCGGGGAACTCGCCGACCGCATCGCCGAACTGCCGGAGGAGACGGAAGCGGTGGCGTACTGCCGGGGCGCCTGCTGCGTGCTCGCCTGCGACGCCGTACGCCTGTGCACGCGCGCGGCCGCAGGGCGGTCCGGCTGATGGACGGAATGCTGGAGTGGCGGCTGGCAGAACTGCCCGCCGAGACGGAGAATGCCGCGTGACCCTCGTGCACCCCGGATTTGATGGCGGACCGGTCTACCTCGACCACAACGCCACCACCCCCGTCGACCCCCGGGTGGTGGAGGCGATGCGCCCGTACCTGGCGGAGTGGTTCGGCAACCCCTCCAGCGCGCACGCCTACGCCACCGAGCCCGGGGCGGCCCTGGCTCGCGCCCGCCGGCAGGTGGCCGAGCTCATCGGCGCGCGGGCCGGGGAGATCGTGTTCACCGGATCCGGTTCGGAGGCCGACAACCTCGCCCTGCGCGGCGCCGTCCTGGCGGCCAAGGCCGACCGCCCGCACGTGATCACGCAGGTCACCGAGCATCCGGCAGTTCTGGAGACCTGCCGGGCACTGGAGCGGCTGCACGGCGTGGAGGTGACCTGCCTGCCGGTCGACGGGGACGGCCTCGTCGCCCCCGTCGCCCTGGCCGCCGCGCTCACCGAACGCACCGTCCTGGTGTCGGTCATGGCCGCCAACAACGAGACCGGCGCCCTACAGCCGATCGCCGACCTCGCCCGCATCAGCCGCACCCATGGAGTGCCCTTCCACTGCGACGCCGCGCAGGCCGTCGGAAAAGTCCCGCTGGACGTACGCGAGTTGGGCGTGGACCTGCTGACCGTCGTCGGGCACAAGATGTACGCGCCCAAGGGCATCGCCGCCCTGTACGTACGCGAGGGCGTCGCCCTCGAACCCCTCGTCTACGGAGGAGGGCAGGAGCGCGGGTTGCGAGCCGGCACCGAGAACGTCGCCCTCGCCGTCGCCCTGGGGACGGCGGCCGAACTCGCCGCCCAGGAACTGGCCGCCGGCGGGCACGCCCGTATCCGGGACCTGCGCGACCGCCTCCATGCGCAGTTGACCAGGGCGCTGCCGGGCCGTGTCCACCTCAACGGACCCGCCGAACCCCGCCTGCCCAACACCCTCAACATCAGCATCGACGGCATACGCGGACACGAACTCCTGGCCGCCGTGCCCGAGGTGGCCTCCTCCACGGGTTCGGCGTGCCACAGCGGCGACCACATGCCCTCGCCGGTGCTGCAGGCCATGGGACTGAACGACGACCGGGCACTGTCGGCCCTTCGACTCTCCCTGGGCCGTTGGACCACCGCGGAAGACGTCGACTCGGCAGCTCGCCTGCTGGCCGCCGCTGCCGGTCCCAGAAGCCCCGTTCGGCACCGCGAAAGCCCTTCGCCGCGGCGAACGGCCCGCGGCGAGTGACGTACCTGTGGCTCTCGGTGGCGCGTATGTCGGTCAGTGGCTGCCGGTGAGTCCGCCGCTGAGTGTCTTGTGGATCCGGGCACTGTGCTCGTTCAGGCGGCATCCCGCGTGAGCGGCGAGCACATGCAGATCGGCGAGGTCGCCGCACGGACCGAGCTGTCCCTGCGCACCATCCGGCACTACGAGGAGGCCGGCCTCGTCATCCCTTCCGCCCGCTCCCAGGGCGGCTTCCGCCTCCACCCCGAGGCCGGCGTCGCCCGCCTGATGGTCATCCGCCGCATGAAGCCGCTTGGCTTCACCTTCGACGAGATGCGCGCCCTGCTGGAGGCCACCGACCGCCTCGACCCGGGCGAGGAACTGCCGGCCGAGGAGCGCGAGGCACTGCTGGAGCGAATCCGCGGCTTCGAGCAGGCCGCCCAGCAACGGGTGAAGGATCTGCGCACCCAACCGGTCAGGGCGGAGGAGTCCGCGGCCACGTCGGCGAAGCGCCTCGCGAGTACTCCCATGCCCTGAGGTAGCCGGACCGAGGACGACTCCGCGCGCCACAGCAGAGGCACTGGAGAGCCAATGGTGCGGTGTGGTGCGGCACCCGCCCACCGGTCTGAACAACAAAGAACCCCCGGGTCCATGACCTGGGGGTTTCTGCTGGAGCGGGTGACGAGAATCGAACTCGCGCTCTCAGCTTGGGAAGTGACGGCGCTTGGGTACCCACATGGCTGCTGACCTGTACAGACTCGTTGTACCACTGCAGGCGTGAGTGCTTGGTGGCACCGCTGTTGACCGTGGTTCTCCGCTCTGAAGGGCACGCTATGGGCACGACGCCGTGAGGTGGACGAGTGCTGTGCCTATGTCGCCTCCTCCGTGCTCGGGCTCGTCGACGCGTAGGTCGGCTGAGGTGGGTTGTCGCGACTGCACATGGATGCCGGTCCCCTGCCCTAGCTCGCAAGATCACAAAATGCCGGTTCTACCCTGCAGACTTTGATCTCCATGACGGGCAGCCTGGTGCCCAAGGCGGTGGGCGCGGCGCGATACCGCGACTCAAGATCGAGAGATTTACCTCTCCAGGTAAAGACCTCAGCCCTCAGGGCGAGGACCCTGCTGCCCGAGGTGAGGAGGCAGCCCGATGGGGTGGATCACCGTGGGATGGGGCGCCGCCGTAGGGCTGTTCGTGATGCGCGTGCTGCTCCGCCAGGTGCGAGAACTCCTGCTGGACGTGGGCGCCGTTATTCGCGCGTGGCGTGAGCTTCTGAGTGTGGTGAGAGATGCGGGGCCTCCCACCAGGGGTGGTGGTCCATGAGGGAGCCCTGCCGACGGGGTCATTGCCGGAACAGTTGGCTTGCCGCTGTTTAAGGAAAACCTTAAGCTGCTTATGCTGGTGTCGAGGGGAGTCGTCTTGAGCTGGGCGATCAAGGTCACCGATGAGTACGCGGAGTGGTTCAGGCAGCTGATCAAGGAGGATCTCGGTTCTGCCTCCCAGGTTGCCCAGGCCGTTGCCGCACTGCGTGACGCTGGTCCCACTCTGGGCCGTCCTCTTGTAGACCGGCTGAAGGCATCGGACCTGCATCACCTCAAGGAGCTGAGGCCGGGATCGGGTGGCCGGTCCGAGATCCGGATCATCTTCGCCTTTGATCCGACTCGTTCGGCCCTGCTGCTTCTCGGCGGCGATAAGGCGGGAAACTGGGATCGTTGGTACCGCGACAACATTCCCCTGGCTGAACAGCTCTACCGCGACTACACCGGTGACACGGAGGACTGAGGAGTAAGCATGCCCAAGAAGGCCCCACAGGACTGGGAGACCCTGGAGCAGGAGCTGTACTCGGCCGGTGTGGATCCCGCTGAGGTGGAGGCTGGTTCGCGTCGCCTGCTGGCGGAAGCCCGTGGGCATCAACTCGCCGAGGCGCGCAATCAGTACGGGCTGGCCCAGAGGGACGTGGCTGCCCGTATGGGTGTGAGCATCGCTCGTGTATCCCAGATCGAGCACGGTGAGGCCGCCACTCTCGATGTCATCGCACGTTACGTCGAGGCGCTCGGCGGCAGGCTGGACCTCGTTGCTGACTTCGGTGATCACACGCTGCGGATGCCGGCAAGTGGTGATCAGGGCAGCGCAGCGGCGTAGCTGGCCCGAAGGCTTTGCGTGCGGTGCATGCGGCGCACCGTCCGGCAGCGTTTTTCGGGGAACAGCAGGCTGAGGGCTCTCCCTATTCGATCTTGCATAGCTTGGCGTGAAACCGCAGGCCAGCGGCACGCACTGGAGTGGAGGGGCAGCGGTTGGCCGATCTCAACTAAGCGCCCATGTCCTCCGCGTGCCCCATCTTCGAGTGCACAATGGTGCGAAACGCACCGAAGAGTCAGCGGCAAAACACAAACCCCAGGCCACTGACCTGGGGTTTCTCTCTGGAGCGGGTGACGAGAATCGAACTCGCGCTCTCAGCTTGGGAAGCTGATGTTCTACCATTAAACTACACCCGCGTAAGACGCCGACCGGAGTCGGTGTCCGATGCTCGCTCACTGTACCTCATCCCTGGCCCCCGGTGCTCAAGCCGAGGGGCCTGCGTGCTTTTCAGGGGGGTAGGAGGGGGTGTGGAGG
>NZ_POTZ01000228.1 GCF_003236365.1 Streptomyces sp. NTH33 | reverse complement strand
CGCCTCGGCCGTGTTGACGCGGGGAAGGGCATAGGGGTGCTGCTCGCCGAGCCAGCGGAGGAGCTGTTCGCGGACCGTGACGCGGACCGTCCAGATGTCGTCGGCGTCCTTCGCCGTCATCAGCGCGCGTACCTGGATCGTGCTCGGGGTGGTGTCCGTGATCACCAGGTTGTAGGCGCGGCCGTCCCAGGCCGGGCACTCGCGCAGGATGTCGCGCAGCTTCTCGCGCATCGCGCCCAGGGGCGCCGAGTGGTCCAGGTGGAAGTAGACCGTGCCGGTCATCTGCGGGGTGCCGCGCGACCAGTTCTCGAACGGGTTGGACGTGAAGTACGAGACCGGCATGGTGATCCGGCGCTCGTCCCAGGTCCGTACCGTCAGAAAGGTCAGCGTGATCTCCTCGACCGTGCCCCACTCTCCTTCCACGACCACGGTGTCACCGATCCGCACCATGTCGCCGAAGGCGATCTGCAGCCCGGCGAACATGTTGCTCAGCGTGGACTGCGCGGCGACACCGGCGACGATGCCGAGGATGCCGGCCGAGGCCAGCAGCGAGGCGCCGGCCGCGCGCATCGCCGGGAAGGTCAGCAGCATCGAGGCGGCGGCCACCACGATGACGACCGCGGAGACCACGCGCATGATCAGCTCGACCTGCGTGCGCACCCGCCGCACCCGGGCCGGATCCCGGTGGGCGCGGGCGCTGGCGTAGCGCGAGTACGACGTCTCCACGACGGCCCCCGCGATCCGGATCATCAGCCAGGCGGCCGACCCGATCAGCACCAGGGTCAGCGTCCGGCCGATGCCGGCCCGGTGCTCCTCCAGCAGCTCGGCCTGGTCGTAGGACCCTCTCAGCAGGGCCGCGCACAGCACGAGTTGGTACGGGACGCGGGCACGGCGCAGCAGACCCCACAACGGTGTGTCGTGGTGCCGTCCGTCGGCCTTGCGCAGCAGCAGGTCGGTGGCCCAGCCGATGACCAGGGTGAGGACGACTGAGCCGCCGACCACGATCAGCGGGCGGAGTATGTTCTCCATGCCTGGGCGCCTAACCGCCGGGACACGTGCATGAACATGTGACTTCCGTCCCTTCCTGGATACGGTCGCCGTCGGGCGTTGTCGTACCCGGCTGGCACCATGGCCTCATGAACATCATGCTCTTCCACTCGATCTACGGCCTCAGGCCCGCGGTGCGGCAGGCCGCGGACCGGCTGCGCGCCGCCGGGCACGAGGTGTGGACGCCGGACCTCTTCGAGGGCCGCACGTTCGACTCGGTGGAGGAGGCCAGGGCCTTCAGGGACGAGGTCGGCAACGACGAGCTGCTCAAGCGGGCCGTGCCGGCCGCGGCGCCCTACTCGGAGCGGGGCCTGGTCTACGCCGGCTTCTCGCTCGGCGCCGCCGTCGCGCAGACCCTCGCGCTCGGCGACGACAAGGCCCGCGGCCTGCTGCTCCTGCACGGGACGTCCGACATCGCGCCGAACGCGAGCGCCGACGGCCTGCCCGTCCAGCTGCACGTGGCCGAACCCGACCTGTTCGAGACGGACGACTGGCTCAGCGCCTGGTACCTGCGGATGGGACGGATCGGCGCCGATGTGGAGATCCACCGGTACGCGGGGGCGGGCCACCTCTACACCGACCCCGGACTGCCGGACTACGACGAAAAGGCCGCCGAGGCCACCTGGCGGGTGGCGCTCGGCTTTCTCGACAGTCTGTAGCCGGGACGTCCGCGACACGCCCTACACCGGGTCGTACGTCCGCTCGACCTTCTGCGTGCCGCTGCGCGTGCGGTAGGAACGGGCCCAGACGGAGGTCGCGTTCGCCCTGGTGCGGTCGGACAGCACGTAGTAGTCCATCTGCGCCCGGTCGGCGGTGATGTCCAGTACGCCGTAGCCGTGGCGGTCGGTGTCGACCCAGTGCACGTGCCGGTTGGCGGCGCGGATCACCGGCGCGGCGACCGCCGAGACCGTGCCCTCGGGGGCCTTGACGATGTCGTCGAGGTTGTCCGAGGTCACCGAGGTGACCACGAACTCCGCGGCGGCCGACGCCGACAGCGGGTACGTCCCGGCGTCCACGGGTACGTCGTTGGCCCACGCCATGTGGATGTCGCCGGTGAGGAAGACGGTGTTGCGGATGGCGTGGGAGCGCAGGTGGGCCAGCAGCTCCCGGCGGTCGTCGGTGTAGCCGTCCCACTGGTCGGTGTTGACCGCCAGGCCCTCCCGCGGCAGACCCAGCAGCTTGGCCAGCGGACCGAGCAGGTCCGCGGGGAGCGAGCCGACGGCGAACGGGGAGACCATCACCGAGTTGCCGACCAGCCGCCAGGTGGTGTCGGACGCCTTCAGACCGGCCTTGAGCCAGGCGAGTTGGGCGCGGCCCGTGAGCGTACGGTCCGGGTCGTCGACCGAGCCGCTGCCCGTGGCGGCCTGCTGCGAGCGGAAGGAGCGCAGGTCCAGCAGGGACAGATCGGCCAACTTGCCGAAGCGCAGCCGCCGGTAGGTGGTGCCCTCGATGGCCGGGCGCACCGGCATCCACTCGAAGTAGGCCTGCTTGGCCGCCGACTGACGGGCGCTCCAGGTGCCCTCGGCGCCCTCGGTGTGGTTGACCGCGCCGCCCGCCCAGGCGTTGTCGGCGAACTCGTGGTCGTCCCAGATCGCGATGACCGGCGCCTTGTGGTGCAGTGCCTGCAGATCGGGGTCGGTCTTGTACGTCGCGTGCCGGGTGCGGTAGTCGGCGAGGGTGAGGATCTCGTGGGCGGGCGCGTGCGGCCGTACGACCTTGCCGCGGGTCGCGTACTCGCCGGACGCGTACTCGTAGATGTAGTCCCCGAGGTGCAGCCAGGCGTCGAGGTCGCCGCGGGCCGCGAGGTGGCGGTAGGCGGCGAAGTGGCCGGCCTCCCAGTTGGCGCAGGAGACCACGCCGAAGCGCAGGCCCGCGACGGCGGCGTCGTGGGCGGGCGCGGTGCGGGTGCGGGCGACGGGGGACTCGGTGCCGCCGGCCGAGAAGCGGAACCAGTAGTCGGTGGCCGGCCTCAGGCCCCGGATGTCGGCCTTGACGGTGTGGTCGGAGGCGGCTGTGGCGGTGGCCGTCCCCTCGGCGACGACGTTCGTGAACGCCTTGTCGGCGGCCACCGTCCAGCTCACCTCGGTGTCCGGGCCGAGCCCGGAGCCGGGTATCGCCTCGGACACGGGGGTCACCCGGGTCCACAGCAGGATGCCGTCCGGCAGCGGATCACCGGAGGCGACACCGTGCAGAAAGGCGGGCGCCCCGGTGGCCGCCCGCGCGGGCGGCGCGGCGGTGAACGGCCCGGCCAGGACAGCAGTGGCCGCCGCGGCCTTGACGACCGTACGGCGGCGCGGGGCAGGGGAGCCGAGGCTCTCGGAGGTTCTGTGTCGACTGGTCACGGCCGATCAGATTACTGATCAGTACACGCGAAGAGCGGGCGAACGGCAGAAGTTCGCCCGCTCTTCGACGCGGATTACGCCGCGGAAGGGGTCAGCCCTTCAGCGCCTTGTCGATCGCGGTGGTGAAGTCGCCGGCCGTCATGGGGGCGCCCTGGCCGTCGCTGCCCGTGACCTTCTTGCCGTCCATCACGAGGGTCGGGGTGCCCTGGAAGTCGTACTTCTTGCCGTCCTCGTCGAACTTCTCGCTCATGACCAGCGCCCACTTGTCGAAGGTGCCGTTCTTGACGTCGTTCTGGAACGCCTTGTTGTTCTTGAGGGCGTCGACGGTGTCCGCCACCTTGATCAGGTAGGCGTCGTCCTTGAACTTGTCGTCGGTCTCCTCGGGGTGGAACTTGGCCGAGAAGAGCGCTGCCTTGTACTCGAAGAAGGCCTCGGGGCTCACGTTCAGCGCGGCACCCATCGAGCTCAGGGCCTTGCGGGAGCCCTCACCCTGGAGGTTGCCGTCGAGGAAGGTGGCCCCGACGAACTGCAGCTTGTACTTGCCCTCGTCGACGTCCTTCTTGACGGTCGGGCCCACGGACTGCTCGAAGTGGGCGCAGATGGGGCAGCGCGGGTCCTCGTACACGGCGAGGGTCTTCTTGGCGGTGTCCTTGCCGATGACGACCGTCGTGCCGTCCTTGCCCGTCGTGTGGGCCGGGGCGACGACCTTCTGGTCCTTCGCGGCATCCCAGCGGCCGGGCTTGTTGGCCTGGACGACGGCGTAGCCGATGCCGCCGGCCGCCGCCACCACGGCCACGGCCGAGCAGGCGACGACGATCTGCCGCTTGATCTTGGCCCGCTTGGCCTGGCGCTCGCGCTCGGCGCGCAGCCGCTCCCGGGCCGCCGTCTTCGCCGTCTGGCTGTTCCGCTTGCTCATGGTCGGTGTTCTCCTGTGAGACGCGCAGCTGTCCTGCGCGGGGTACGGGTGGGGGACTGCCGGGCTCGGAAGGCCGCCGCCGTTCAGACGACAGCGGCCGGGACCGAGCACGGCGGTCCGCGCCGTCCCAGGGAGTGCACGAGGAGGCGGGTGCGCAGGGCGCAGTGGTCCGGTGCGGGGTGCGCCGGTCGGCGTACCGCGCGGGTCCGGCGGACCGCGACCGCCGCCACCGCGACCAGCAGCGGCCGGAACGTCGTCGCGGCCACCGCGCGCAGCAGCTGGGCCAGCGCCCGCTCGCCGCGCCGCAGCCAGCCGGCCGCGAGCAGACCGACGCCGATGTGCGCGGCCAGCAGCAGCCAGGCGGTGGCCGGGTCGGCGTGGGCGAGCAGGGCGGCCAGCCGGTCGGTGTCGGTACCGGTCATCCGCGCCAGCGGGGCACCTACGTCGGTGCTCCCACCGCACAGCAGGTCGAAGCCGACCGAGCGCAGGGGCCCGGTGACCGGGCCGCCCGCGGCGCCGTAGCAGACGTGCTGGCCGGTGGTGAAGACGGTGTCGGCGGCCAGCTCCAGCGGGATCAGCAGGGCGGCGATCCGCCCGAAGCCGCGTTCGCCGCCGGCCAGGGCGTAGGCGAGCACGAACACGGCGGCCGCGACCGCGGCCACCGTGTTCAGCGGCAGCGGGACCTGGGACAGCAGCACGTGCGACGCGGTGCTGAGTGTCACGACCACGGCCGTGAACAGCGCCGCGCGCACGGCTCTGAGGTGGGTCCCGGATATGTCCATAGCGAGATACGAGTGTGTCACGTGGGCCGGTAAGGAACTGCTAAAGGGGCCCTGTTCGTCACAGACCCGGAATGCCCCCGTTGCGGAACAGGTCCACGAAGATCTGGTGGTCGGCACGCGCGCGTGCCCCGTACGCGTGCGCGAAGTCGACGAGCAGCGGCGCGAAGCCCTCCTCGTCGCCCGCGATCGCCGCGTCGATGGCCCGTTCGGTGGAGAACGGCACCAGCGACTCGCCGGAGAGGTCGTCCGCCGCCGCGTGCATGGCGGCCGTGGCCCGGCCCAGGTCGGCGACCACCTGCGCGATCTCCTCCGGGTCGTCGATGTCGCCCCAGTCCAGGCCGACGGCGTACGGCGAGACCTCGGCGACCACCTGGCCCGCGCCGTCCAGCTCGGTCCAGCCCAGCCACGGGTCGGCGTGCGTCTGCAGGGCGCGCCGGCAGACCACCGTGCGGTGTCCCTGGTGCTCGAAGTGGTCGCGGACCGCCCGGTCGGTGACGTACTGGGAGGCCGCCGGGCTCCGCGCCTGCCTGATGGAGATCACCACGTCGTCCTCCAGGGCGTCGCTGTGGCCCTCCAGGAGGATGTCGTACGACGGCAGCCCGGCCGGGCCGGTCCCGAAGCCGCGGCGGCCGGCGACGTCCTTCACCCGGTAGGAGTCCGGGCGGGCCAGCGACGCGTCCGGCAGCGTCTCCAGATAGCCGTCGAAGGCCGCGAGGACCTTGTACCGGGTGGCGGCGTCCAGCTCGATCGAGCCGCCGCCGGGCGCGAAGCGGCGCTCGAAGTCGCGGATCTCGGTCATGGACTCCAGCAGCCCGAGGCGGGTCAGGGAGCGGGCGTCGCGCAGCGTGTCCAGGAGGGGGCCCTCGGCGGTGTCCAGGGTGAAGGGCGGCACCTCGTCGCTCTTGGCGCCGGTGGCCAGGGCGTGGATCCGGTCGCGGTACGCGGTCGCGTAGAGGGTCACCAGCCCGGTGATCTGCTCGTCGCTGAGCGCCTTGGCGTACCCGAGGACGGCGAGGGAGGCGGCGAAGCGCTCGAGGTCCCGGGTGAACGGGCCGACGTACGCCTCGTCGAAGCCGGTGACACCGAAGACCAGACAGCCGTTCGCGTCCAGGTGGGTGCCGAAGCTCTCCGCGTGCAGATCGCCGTGGATCCACACGCGCGAGGTGCGCTCGTCCAGGTACCGACCGCTGGATGCCCGCCCGGCGCTCCCGGCGCCCAGGTCGTGGTGGAAGAGACACGCCGTGCCCCGGTGGAACGCGAGGGCGGAGGACGCCATCCTGCGGTACGTGGCGCGGAACGCGGCCGGGTCGGCGGTCAGGAGATCGCCGAAGGCGGTGTCGAGGACGGCGAGGATCTCCTTGCCGCGCTGCTCGTCGTTGAGCGGGTGGACCGACATCGCGGGGTGCCTCCAGGTGCGGTGGTGCGCTGACGTGTGGAGTGGGTCCGGCCGGGCCTTCCCTCACACCAACGTCCGGCGGTGCGACGGAGTGCCCGCGCCCTCCCGCCCGGGGGTACGGCGCGGACCCGGCCCGGGTGTCAGTGCCGGGGCCTAGACTTCGAGGCTGTTCCCCGGACTGTCCGCACCCCGTCACCGCCTATTGTTCTCGATGGAGGCCGAACCGTGTCGAAGCCGCCTTTCACGCACCTGCACGTCCACACCCAGTACTCGCTGCTGGACGGTGCCGCGCGGCTGAAGGACATGTTCAAGGCCTGCAACGACATGGGCATGACGCACATCGCCATGTCCGACCACGGCAACCTCCACGGGGCGTACGACTTCTTCCACTCCGCGCAGAAGGCCGGAATCACCCCGATCATCGGCATCGAGGCGTACGTCGCCCCCGAGTCCCGGCGCAACAAGCGCAAGGTCCTGTGGGGCCAGCCGCACCAGAAGCGGGACGACGTCTCCGGTTCCGGCGGTTACACCCACAAGACGATGTGGGCGGTGAACAGGACGGGCCTGCACAACCTCTTCCGCCTGTCCTCCGACGCCTACGCCGAGGGCTGGCTGCAGAAGTGGCCCCGCATGGACAAGGAGACCATCGCGCAGTGGTCCGAGGGCATCGTCGCCTCCACCGGCTGCCCCTCCGGCGAGGTGCAGACCCGGCTGCGCCTCGGCCACTTCGACGAGGCCCTGAAGGCCGCCGCCGACTACCAGGACATCTTCGGCAAGGACCGCTACTTCCTGGAGCTGATGGACCACGGCATCGACATCGAGCGCAAGGTCCGCGACGGCCTGCTGGAGATCGGGAAGAAGCTCGGCATCCCGCCCCTGGTCACCAACGACTCGCACTACACCTACGCGCACGAGGCCGGCGCCCACGACGCCCTGCTGTGCATCCAGACCGGCAAGAACCTCTCCGACCCCGACCGCTTCAAGTTCGACGGCACCGGCTACTACCTGAAGTCCACCGAGGAGATGTACGCCATCGACTCCTCGGACGCCTGGCAGGAGGGCTGTGCCAACACGCTCCTGGTCGCCGAGATGGTCGACACCACGGGCATGTTCGAAAAGCGCGACCTCATGCCCAAGTTCGACATCCCCGAGGGCTACACCGAGGTCACCTGGTTCAAGGAGGAGGTCCGCCGCGGCATGGAGCGCCGCTTCCCCGGCGGCATCCCCGAGGACCGCCAGAAGCAGGTCGACTACGAGATGGACGTCATCATCCAGATGGGGTTCCCGGGCTACTTCCTCGTGGTCGCCGACTTCATCATGTGGGCCAAGAACAACGGCATCGCCGTCGGCCCCGGCCGCGGCTCCGCGGCCGGCTCGATCGTCGCCTACGCCCTCGGCATCACCGACCTCGACCCGATCCCGCACGGCCTGATCTTCGAGCGGTTCCTGAACCCCGAGCGCATCTCGATGCCCGACGTCGACATCGACTTCGACGAGCGCCGGCGCGTCGAGGTGATCAGGTACGTGACGGAGAAGTACGGCGCCGACAAGGTCGCCATGATCGGCACCTACGGCACCATCAAGGCCAAGAACGCGATCAAGGACTCCGCGCGCGTGCTCGGCTACCCGTACGCGATGGGCGACCGCATCACCAAGGCCATGCCCGCCGACGTCCTCGGCAAGGGCATCCCGCTGTCCGGCATCACCGACCCCGAGCACCCCCGCTACTCGGAGGCGGGCGAGGTCCGCTCGATGTACGAGAACGAACCGGACGTGAAGAAGGTCATCGACACCGCGCGCGGCGTGGAGGGCCTGGTCCGGCAGATGGGCGTGCACGCGGCCGGCGTGATCATGTCCAGCGAGACCATCACCGAGCACGTCCCGGTCTGGGTCCGGCACACCGACGGCGTGACCATCACGCAGTGGGACTACCCGAGCTGCGAGTCGCTCGGCCTGCTGAAGATGGACTTCCTGGGCCTGCGCAACCTGACGATCATGGACGACGCCGTCAAGATGGTGAAGTCCAACAAGGGGATCGACATCGATCTCCTCGGCCTGTCGCTGGACGACCCCACGACCTTCGAACTGCTCCAGCGCGGCGACACCCTCGGCGTCTTCCAGTTCGACGGCGGCCCCATGCGCTCCCTGCTGCGCCTGATGAAGCCCGACAACTTCGAGGACATCTCCGCCGTCTCGGCCCTGTACCGGCCGGGCCCCATGGGCATGAACTCCCACACCAACTACGCCCTGCGCAAGAACGGCCAGCAGGAGATCACCCCGATCCACCCGGAGCTGGAGGAGCCGCTCAAGGAGGTCCTGGACGTCACCTACGGCCTGATCGTCTACCAGGAGCAGGTGCAGAAGGCCGCCCAGATCGTTGCCGGCTACTCGCTCGGCGAGGCCGACGTGCTGCGCCGCGTGATGGGCAAGAAGAAGCCGGAGGAACTGGAGAAGAACTTCGTCATCTTCCAGGCCGGCGCCCGCAAGAAGGGCTTCAGCGACGAGGCCATCCAGGCCCTGTGGGACGTGCTGGTCCCCTTCGCCGGCTACGCGTTCAACAAGGCCCACTCCGCCGCGTACGGCCTGGTGTCGTACTGGACCGCCTACCTGAAGGCCAACTACCCCGCCGAGTACATGGCCGCGCTGCTGACCTCGGTCAAGGACGACAAGGACAAGTCGGCGGTCTACCTCAACGAGTGCCGCCGCATGGGCATCCGGGTGCTCCCGCCCAACGTCAACGAGTCCGAGTCCAACTTCGCCGCGCAGGGCGACGACGTGATCCTCTTCGGCCTGTCCGCCGTGCGCAACGTCGGCACCAACGTCGTGGAGTCGATCATCAAGACCCGGAAGGCCAAGGGGAAGTACGCCTCCTTCCCCGACTACCTCGACAAGGTCGACGCGGTGGTCTGCAACAAGCGCACCACCGAGTCGCTGATCAAGGCCGGCGCCTTCGACACCATGGGCCACACCCGCAAGGGCCTCACCGCGCAGTACGAGCCGATGATCGACAACGTGGTCGCGGTCAAGCGCAAGGAGGCCGAGGGCCAGTTCGACCTCTTCGGAGGGATGGGCGAGGAGACCGGCGACGAGCCCGGCTTCGGGCTGGACGTGGAGTTCTCCACCGAGGAGTGGGACAAGACGTATCTGCTCGCCCAGGAGCGGGAGATGCTCGGCCTGTACGTCTCCGACCATCCGCTGTTCGGCCTGGAGCACGTGCTCGCGGACAAGGCCGACGCCGGTATCGCCCAGCTCACCGGCGGCGAGCACGCCGACGGCGCGGTCGTCACCATCGGCGGCATCATCTCCGGCCTGCAGCGCAAGATGACCAAGCAGGGCAACGCCTGGGCGATCGCCACCGTCGAGGACCTGGCCGGCTCCATCGAGTGCATGTTCTTCCCGGCGACGTACCAGCTGGTGTCGACCCAACTCGTCGAGGACGCCGTGGTGTTCGTCAAGGGCCGGCTGGACAAGCGGGAGGACGTGCCCCGCCTGGTCGCGATGGAGCTGATGGTCCCCGACCTGTCCGCCGCGGGCGCCAACGCGCCGGTGATCCTCACCATCCCCGCCCTGAAGGTCACCCCGCCCATGGTCAGCCGCCTCGGCGAGATCCTCAGTCACCACAAGGGCGACAGCGAGGTCCGCATCAAGCTGCAGGGGCCGCGCAAGACGACCGTGCTGCGCCTGGACCGGCACCGGGTCAAGCCGGACCCCGCGCTGTTCGGCGACTTGAAGGTGCTGCTCGGCCCGTCCTGCCTGGCCGGCTGACGCGAGCGAGGGGCGTACCCGGGAACACCGGGTACGCCCCTCGCCGTCACGCGGGCTCGTTCAACGGCTCGTGCCGGCGGCCTCAGTTGTGGCCGAAGCGCTTCTGACGTCCCTTGCGGTCCGTATCGGCGGGACTCGTCCGCGGCCCGTGGTGATGTTCGGGCTGCGGCTCCGTCACGGAGTGCTCCGTCTCCTGCGGGCCGTTCGCGGCCACGGACGTCTTCTGCCGGCTGCGGTCCTGCTTCCGGTTCTTGGCCATGGTGATCAGCCTCCTGCGGGGGATCTAGGGGCCAGGGCCGGGACCAGACTCACACAGGCCGACAATGAACGCATGTCGGATAATTACCGTATGTAACACGGGTCATCGGACCGCCGGTCCCGGAAACGCCACGCCGATGATCGAGTTCGGGCCGTTAACCCCGGCCGGGTCGGGCAGACTCGAAGCAAGCCCGAAGCAAACCCGAAGCAACCTCCCGGAAAGAGGGTGGATCGCGTGGACCGCTGCATCGTCCTGGTGGACGCCGGGTATCTGCTGGGGGCCGCCGCGAGTCTCCTCGCCGGGGAGCCGTCGCGGTCCCGGATCACCGTGGACCACACCGCCCTCGTCCAGGGGCTGCGCGAACAGGCCGAGTCCGACACGCAGCGGCCCCTGCTGCGCATCTACTGGTTCGACGGCGCTCCCGACCGTGTACCGCAGCCCGAGCACCGCCGGCTGCGCGTGATGCCCCGGGTCACCGTCCGGCTCGGCGCGCTCACCCGCAGCGACGGACGCTGGGCGCAGAAGGGCGTGGACGCCGCCATGCACGCCGAACTCACCGAACTGGCCCGCAACCGCGCCTGCTCCGACGTCGTCCTCGTCACCGGCGACGGCGACCTGCTGCCCGGCATGATGGCCGCCAAGGAACACGGCGTCGCCGTCCACCTGTGGGCGGTGCAGGCCGCCGACGGCGACTACAACCAGTCCGAGGACCTGGTCGCCGAGGCCGACGAACGGCGCGTCCTGGACCGTACGTGGATCACCAAGGCCGTCCGCGCCAAGGAGCTCGGCGGCGTCTGCGCGACCCCGCCCGCGCCC
>NZ_POTZ01000227.1 GCF_003236365.1 Streptomyces sp. NTH33 | reverse complement strand
CTCCCGCCCGCCCGGCGCAGCGCGGCGCGGGGCCGGGGTGGTCGCCGTGCTGCTGGCGCCCGATCACGCGCACCCCGGCGGCCTCGCCGCGCTGCGCCGGGCGGGCGGGAGCGTGGCCCGGGCGGACGGTGCCGCCGAGGCCGCGATCGACCGGGCCGACCTCGTCGTCGACGGCATCGTCGGCATCGGCGGCAAGGGCGGTCTGCGGCCCGACGCCGCACCGCTGGCCGAGCGCGCGGCGCGCTCGCGGGCGGCCGTGGTCGCCGTGGACCTGCCGAGCGGGGTCGAGGCGGACTCCGGAGAGGTGCTCGGCGCCGCCGTCCGCGCCGACCTGACCGTCACCTTCGGCACGCACAAGCCGGGACTGCTCGTCGACCCGGCGCGCGAGTACGCCGGTACGGTCCGGCTCGTCGACATCGGCCTCGCCCCGGAACTGCCCGCCGAACCCGAGCTGGAGGCGTTGCAGCACGCCGACGTGGCCGGGCTGCTGCCGCTGCCGGTCTTCGAGAGCGACAAGTACCGGCGCGGTGTCGTCGGCGTCGCGGCGGGCTCGGCCCGCTACCCGGGCGCGGCCGTGCTGGCCGTCTCGGGTGCGCTGCGCGGCGGGGCGGGCGCGGTGCGGTACGTCGGCCCGGCCGGGCAGGCCGTGATCGCCCGCTTCCCGGAGACGCTGGTGTCCGACCAGGGGCCGCACAAGGCGGGGCGCGTGCAGGCGTGGGTGGTGGGACCGGGCGCCGGGGACGACGCGGCGACCGTCGCCGAGGTGCTGGACACGGACGTACCCGTACTGATCGACGCGGACGGGCTGCGCCTCGCCGCCTGCGACGCCGTACGCGCCCGTACCGCCCCCACCCTGATGACCCCGCACGCCGGAGAGGCCGCCGCCCTGCTCGGCGTGGCCCGCGAGCAGGTCGAGGGCGCGCGGCTGTCCTCCGTGCGCGAGCTCGCCGCCCGCTACCGGGCGACCGTCCTCCTCAAGGGCTCGACCACCCTCGTCGCCGACCCGGACGGCGGTCCCGTACGCGTCAACCCGACCGGTACCCCGTGGCTCGCCACGGCCGGCAGCGGTGACGTGCTGTCGGGCCTGGCCGGCTCCCTGCTGGCGGCCGGCCTGACCGCCCGCGACGCCGGCAGCGTGGCCGCCTACCTGCACGGCCTCGCCGGCCGCTTCGCCGCCCACGGCGCCCCGACCGGCGCCCACGACGTGGCGGAGACCATCCCCCGGGCGTGGCGGGACGTACGCGACCGGGCGTGGCGGGACGTACGCGACCGGGCCGGGCGGTAGCGCCCTCGTCGATATGCGTTTGCGTCGCCGCGCAACGTCCGCCGTTTTCGCCTGACACCCGAAGGAGGCGGATCCGTTGACCACACAGACCGGCCAGGTCGACCACGAACTCGTCGAGGCCGCGGCCCAGGTCGCCCGCACCCGTTGCCGGGGCGACCACCACACCGTGGCCGCGGCGGGCCGCGCCCGGGACGGGCGGATCGTCACCGCCGTGAACGCCTACCACTTCACCGGAGGCCCGTGCGCCGAACTGGTCCTGATCGGCGCGGCGGCCGCCCAGGGCGTGTACGAACTGGACACGGTCGTCGCCGTGGGCGACCGCGGACGCGGGGTCCTCCCCCCGTGCGGCCGGTGCCGTCAGGTGCTCGCCGACTACTTCCCGGCCCTGCGGGTCGTCGTCGGAAACGGCGACGACACCCGGACCGTGCCCGTCACCGACCTGCTTCCCGAAATCTACGTCTGGGCCGACCACCGGAGCAGCGCCGACTGATCTCCGGACCGGGAACGACGGCGGGCATCCCCCCGCACTCGTCCGCTGCGCGCCCCGGTGCGGAGGGGCCGCGGGGCCCCTCTGAGAGACTGGGGCGCGATGAACGAGACAGCACATCCGCGAACGGCACCGCTGCGCACCCGCGCCGAGATCGATCTGGCCGCCGTGCGCGCCAACGCGCGGGCCATGCGCGAGCGGGCGCCCGGCGCGGCGCTCATGGCCGTGGTGAAGTCCGACGCGTACGGCCACGGCGCCGTTCCGTGCGCCCGCGCGGCCGTCGCCGCCGGGGCGACCTGGCTCGGCACCGCCACGCCGGAGGAGGCCCTCGCCCTGCGGGCGGCCGGGCTGTCGCCCGAGCGGGTGCGGATCATGTGCTGGCTGTGGACGCCTGGCGGGCCCTGGCGGGAGGCCGTCGAGGCCGACCTCGACGTGTCCGTGGGCGGGATGTGGGCCCTGGCGGAGGTCCGGGAGGCCGCCCGCCGCGCCGGCCGCCCGGCACGCGTGCAGCTGAAGGCCGACACCGGCCTCGGACGCAACGGCTGCCAGCCCGCCGACTGGCCCGGCCTCGTCGCCGAGGCCCTGCGCGCCGAGGCCGAGGGGCTGATCCGCGTCACCGGGCTGTGGTCCCACTTCGCCTGCGCCGACGAGCCGGGGCACCCCTCCATCGCCGCCCAGCTCGACCGCTTCCGCGAGATGGTCGCCCACGCCGAACAGCGGGGCGTGCGCCCCGAGGTGCGGCACATCGCCAACTCGCCCGCCGCGCTCACCCTCCCCGAGACCCACTTCGACCTCGTACGCGCCGGAATCGCCCTCTACGGCGTCTCGCCCAGCGCCGAGATCGGCGCTCCGGCCGACTTCGGGCTGCGCCCCGCCATGACCCTGACCGCCTCGTTGGCCCTGGTCAAGCACGTACCCGGGGGGCACGGGATCAGCTACGGGCACCACTACGTCACCCCGGGCGAGACCACCCTCGGACTCGTGCCCGTCGGCTACGCGGACGGCGTCCCGCGCCACGCCTCCGGCTCCGGGCCGGTCCTGGTCGGCGGCAAGTGGCGTACGGTCGCTGGCCGGGTCGCCATGGACCAGTTCGTGGTCGACCTGGGCGGCGACGAGCCCGAGATCGGCTCCGAGGCCGTGCTCTTCGGTCCCGGCGACCGGGGCGAGCCCACCGCCGAGGACTGGGCCCAGGCCGCCGGCACCATCGCGTACGAGATCGTCACGCGCATCGGAACGCGTGTTCCCCGCGTCTATGTGAACGAGGGGACGGACCGGGAGCACGGCGGGCAGCACGGCGTGTAGGGCGACGGGCGCGGACAGCCGGCGCGGAAGCCCGGCCGCCGCGCGTCCGGAGCGGGCACCACCGTAACCGGCACCACCGGAACCGGCACCGCTGGAACCGGCGCCGCTGGAACCGGCGCTACCTTTCACCTCACCGAGCGAACAGCAGTACGGCACACGGAGGAGCGGTACGTGAGCGAGAGCAGTGCGCAGGCCGTCGCCTCCGCCGCGGAGGCGGCCGGCGGCTGGCGCAGGGCGACCGGCATCGCGGGCGCCGCGATAGGCGTGGTGGCGGCGGGCGCGGCGGCCGGCGTCGCCATAGAGCGGATGACCGTCGGCCGCGGCATACGCAGGAAGGCCCGGCTCGCCCTGGACTCGGCGGGCCCCTACGGCGCCCTGCGCGGCACCCCCGGCCGGGCCCTGGCCGACGACGGCACCGAGCTCCACTACGAGGTCGACGACATCGACCCCGACGCGGCCGTGGACCTCGGCCCGCGCCGCCGCCGGCTCTTCGGCCGCAAGGCCCCCGCCCCCGTCACCGTCGTCTTCAGCCACGGCTACTGCCTCAGCCAGGACTCCTGGCACTTCCAGCGCGCGGCGCTGCGCGGCGTCGTACGGACCGTGCACTGGGACCAGCGCAGCCACGGCCGTTCCGGGCGGGGCGTCGCCCAGACGCGCGAGGGCGTGCCGCTGAGCATCGACCAGCTGGGCCGCGACCTGAAGGCCGTGATCGACGCCGCCGCGCCCGAGGGGCCGATCGTGCTGGTCGGGCACTCCATGGGCGGCATGACCGTGATGGCCTTCGCCGAGCAGTACCCCGAGCTGGTCCGCGAGCGGGTCGTCGCCACCGCCTTCGTCGGCACGTCCTCCGGGCGGCTCGGCGAGGTCAACTTCGGGCTGCCGGTGGCCGGCGTCAACGCGGTGCGCCGGGTCCTGCCCGGGGTGCTGAAGGCGCTCGGGCAGCGGGCCGAGCTGGTGGAGAGGGGGCGGCGGGCCACCGCGGACCTGTTCGCCGGGATCATCAAGCGGTACTCGTTCGCCGGCCGGGACATCGACCCGGCCGTCGCCCGGTTCGCCGAGCGGATGATCGAGAGCACGCCGATCGACGTGGTCGCCGAGTTCTACCCGGCCTTCACCGACCACGACAAGACCGAGGCACTGGCCCTGTTCCAGGACATGCCGGTGCTCGTCCTGGCCGGGGTGCAGGACCTGGTCACGCCCAGCGAGCACAGCGAGGCGATCGCCGACCTGCTCCCGGACGCGGAGCTGGTGCTGGTCCCGGACGCCGGGCACCTGGTGATCCTGGAGCACCCGGAGCTCGTCACCGACCGCCTCGCCGACCTGCTCACCCGCGCGGGCGCGGTCCCGGCAGGCACTACCGTGGGCAAGTATGGAAGCACCAGCGGCACCGCCCACCCCGGCTGACCCCGTCTCCGTCGAGATCACCGTCAACTCCCCGGAACAGATGCGGGAGCTCGGCCGCCGTCTCGCCAAGCTGCTGCGCGCCGGCGACCTCGTGATGCTCAGCGGGGAGCTCGGCGCGGGCAAGACCACGCTGACCCGCGGGCTCGGCGAGGGCATGGGCGTACGCGGCGCCGTCACCTCCCCGACCTTCGTGATCGCCCGCGTGCACCCGCCGCTCGGCGACGGCCCGCCGCTCGTCCACGTCGACGCCTACCGGCTGTCCGGCGGGCTGGACGAGATGGAGGACCTGGACCTCGACGTGTCGCTGCCGGACTCGGTCGTCGTCGTGGAGTGGGGCGAGGGCAAGGTCGAGGAGCTGACCGACGAGCGGCTGCAGGTCCTGATCCACCGGGCCGTCGGCGACACCACGGACGAGGTGCGGCACGTGACGGTGACCGGGATCGGGGACCGGTGGGCCTGCGCCGACCTGGGTGTGCTGACCGCCTGAGCCCCGCGTGCGGTCCCTCGCGTGAACTTTCCGACAGCACGTCGGCACGTCCTTGCGCCGGGCACGTCCGGCGTGGTCACATGGTATCCAGCTCGTAGTTAGGTGTGCCTAACTACGTCCGCCCCCGGCCCGAGGAGGCGTCCATGTCTGCCATGGAGAACAACGAGCAGCGGCGTCGGCGGTCGGAGCCGCGGCCGTATGCGGTGGGCGGTGTGTCCATGCGGGACCTGCTGGCCTCCTGCGCCGCCGCGGAGGCGGTCTCCCGGCCGCCGCGCGCCCCGGAGCCGGCGGACCCCCGGACGGTGGAGGAGCACCGTCGAGCGGCGTAACTCCATCGGATGACGTGCTCCGGGCGTGCTCTCCGGGCGTGCTCTACCGGATGACGACGACCTTCTGCCCGATCGTCGCGAACATCCACATCGCCTCGCCGTCCGCCCGCGACTCACGGATGCCGCCGGTCCTCACCGCCGGGTCGGGTACCGGCGTGGAGCCGTCCAAGGCCGCGCTGAAGCCGATCGCGACCTCGCCCACGCCGGTGAAGCGCACGACGTGCTCGACGGGGACGCCGTCGGTCCCGACGACCGCCTTCGAACGGGACGTGACGGCGTAGGTCCCCGGGGCCGGGTCGACGCTGCCGGGGCGGACCCCGAAGGTGTGCCGGACCCTGCCGTCCGCCCCGACCAGCCACACCCGGTCGTCGTCCAGCGAGTACACGACCCGCTCACCGGTGCCCGACCCGCCGGGCAGGGCGGTGGGGTGCAGCTCGTCCCGGAACGCCTTGGCGGTGCTCGCCGCGGGCGTCGCCGTGGCGCCGGGGCCGCCGCGCAGGCTCTGCGGAACGTTCGCCTGCGCCTGGTAGGCGAGGAGGCCGACCGCGGCGAGGGCCGCGGCGGTGAGCCCGGCCACGCATCCCGAGCTGCTCCTTGCCACGGTCGCCCACCTCTGCGTCGGTCGTACGAGCTGCCTCACGGCGACGTTAACAGCCGGAAACCGTCCCTCCGGGGCGGCGGTGCGGGGCCCGCCGGAGCCGTAGGCTGTTTGCGTGCTCTTGCTCGCTCTGGATACCGCCACCCCCGCCGTCACCGTCGCGCTGCACGACGGTACGGCCGTCATCGCCTCCTCCAGCCAGGTGGACGCGCGCCGGCACGGAGAGCTCCTGCTGCCGGCCGTCGACCGGGTGCTCGCCGAGGCCGGGCTCAAGCTGGACGCCGTCACGGGCATCGTGGCCGGCGTCGGCCCGGGCCCGTACACCGGGCTGCGCGTCGGGCTGATGACCGCCGACACCTTCGGGCTCGCCCTCGGTGTCCCCGTGTACGGCGTGTGCACGCTCGACGGCCTCGCCTACGCGGCCGACGTCCCCGGCCCCTTCGTCGTGGCGACCGACGCCCGCCGCAAGGAGGTCTACTGGGCCCGCTACGCCGACTCCCGCACCCGCGTGACCGGCCCGGCCGTCGACCGGCCCGCCGACATCGCCGACGAGGTCGGCGGCCTGCCCGCGGTCGGCGCGGGCGCGCTGCTGTACCCCGACACCTTCCCGCAGGCGCACGAGCCCGAGCACGTGTCGGCCGCCGCCCTCGCCTCGCTGGCCGCCGAGCGGCTGGCCGCAGGCGAGGAGCTGCCCGCGCCCCGGCCGCTGTACCTGCGCCGGCCGGACGCCCAGGTGCCCAAGAACTACAAGGTGGTCACCCCGAAGTGACGGGACGAGCGACGGAACGGACGACGACCGGACCGGCGGAGCCCGTACTGCGCGAGATGCGCTGGTGGGACATCGAGCCGGTGATGGAGCTGGAGAAGGACCTGTTCCCGGAGGACGCCTGGTCCCGGGGCATGTTCTGGTCCGAGCTGGCGCACGCCCGGGGGCCGGAGGCGACCCGGCGGTACGTGGTCGCGGAGGTCCCCGGGGAGTCGGCCGGCCGGATCGTCGGGTACGCCGGGCTGGTCGCCTCCGGTGGGCAAGGGGACGTGCAGACCATCGCCGTCGCCCGGGACCACTGGGGCACCGGGCTCGGGTCCCGGCTGCTGACCGAGCTGCTGCGGGCGGCGACCGCCTTCGAGTGCGTCGAGGTGATGCTCGAGTGCCGGGTGGACAACGTGCGCGCGCAGAAGCTCTACGAGCGCTTCGGCTTCGAGCCGATCGGCGTCCGGCGCGGCTACTACCAGCCGGGGAGCGTGGACGCCCTGGTGATGCGCCTGTCCACAGCGTCCGACGGCGGCTTTGCCGCGGGTTCGACCTCCCCCAACGGTGAACAAGGAACCGAGAGCCATGACTGACATGAGGGACGAGCCGCTCGTCCTCGGCATCGAGACCTCCTGCGACGAGACCGGCGTCGGCATCGTCCGCGGCACGACGCTCCTGGCCGACGCCGTGGCCTCCAGCGTCGACGAGCACGCCCGCTTCGGCGGGGTGGTCCCGGAGGTCGCCTCCCGGGCCCACCTGGAGGCGATGGTGCCGACCATCGACCGCGCGCTGAAGCAGGCGGGGGTGAGCGCGAAGGACCTGGACGGCATCGCGGTGACCGCGGGGCCGGGACTCGCGGGCGCGCTGCTCGTGGGCGTCTCGGCGGCGAAGGCGTACGCCTACGCCCTGGGCAAGCCGCTGTACGGCGTCAACCACCTCGCCTCGCACATCTGCGTGGACCAGCTGGAGCACGGCCCGCTGCCGGAGCCGACGATGGCGCTGCTGGTGAGCGGCGGCCACTCCTCGCTGCTGCTGTCCACGGACATCACCTCGGACGTACGGCCCATGGGCGCGACGATCGACGACGCGGCGGGAGAGGCCTTCGACAAGATCGCGCGCGTGCTGGACCTGGGCTTTCCCGGCGGGCCGGTGATCGACCGGTACGCCAGGGAGGGCGACCCGGAGGCGATCGCCTTCCCGCGCGGGCTGACCGGGCCGCGCGACCCGGCGTACGACTTCTCCTTCTCCGGTCTGAAGACGGCGGTGGCCCGCTGGATCGAGGCCAGGCGGGCGGCCGGGGAGGAGGTCCCGGTCCGTGACGTGGCGGCCTCCTTCCAGGAGGCGGTGGTGGACGTACTCACCCGCAAGGCCGTACGGGCCTGTCGTGACGCGGGCGTCGACCACCTGATGATCGGCGGTGGCGTGGCGGCGAACTCGCGGCTGCGGGCCCTGGCCCAGGAGCGCTGCGAGGCGGCCGGGATCCGGCTGCGGGTGCCGCGGCCCAAGCTGTGCACCGACAACGGGGCGATGGTGGCGGCGCTGGGCGCGGAGATGGTCAGCCGGGGGCGGGCGGCCTCGGACTGGGACCTGTCCGCGGACTCGTCCCTGCCGGTGACGGAGCCGCACGTGCCGGGCGCCGGCCACGAGCACACCCACGACCACGTGCACGAGATCAGCAAGGAGAACCTCTACTCGTGACGGTGGCGCTGATGTGGGAGGCCCGGGCGGTCGAGGGCCGGGGGGATGAACTCCTCGCCTGGGCGCGGCGGCAGCGGCTCGCACGGGAACCCCTGCGCCGGGAGACCTTCCGGGCTCCGCAGGACCGGGTGCTGGTGATCACGTGGTGGGACGCGGAGTGCGACGCGGACCTGCCCGAACTTCCCGATCCGGACGGTGTGTTGGTGACGAGGGCGGTGCACCGGTGGCGGTTCGAGTCGGTCGGTGGGGACCCGGACGGCCCGGACGGCCCGGACGTCTGATGTGACGTCCGCCCGCCGGATGCGCTATGATCATCACACGCAAGCGGCCAACAGAGGCCAGCGAGCAATGCGTTGGTGGTCCAAGGAAAGACGCCCCGCTTCCCGCGGGGAAATGCAGGTGCAAGGCCTGCCCAGCGCTCGGCAGAACCCCGCTCCCGGAGATCCGGGAGCGGGGTTTTTCGTTCGGGCATCATCCGGCTGAAGCGCTGATCCGAGGGAAGGCAGATGCTGAAGAGGCAGTACTGGGGAGTCACCGTGCTCTTCTTCATCGTGGCCTTCAGCTATGTCGGCTACCGCCTCAACGACCGGCATCCCAGCACGCCGTGGGGGATCACCGGACTGGCGGTGGGGTTGCTCGTCACGGCGGTTCTGGCCCGGGTCGGAAAGAAGTAGCCCCGAACCCCGTCCGATGACACGGAGGCGCCACCGAGTCCGTCGGTGGCGCCTCCTGCCCGTTCCCCTCCGGAGGGTCAGTCCGCCTCCGCGACCTCCGTCTCGCAGCGCAGCCGCCGGTCGCGGTCCAGCTCCCGCACCGGGCCCGTCAGGGTCAGGCGGGTGGTGTGGCGGACGTCCGAGGACGAGGCGGCCAGGCGCAGTTCCAGGGCGCCCGGCTCCACCACCCGGCGGCCCTCGCGGCCGGTGAACGCCGACAGGTCCGCGTGGAAGCGGAAGGTCACCCGGCGGGACTCGCCGGCGGCCAGCTCCAGCCGCTCGTAGCCGATCAGGCGCACGTCCGGGCGGGTCACCGACGCCACCGGGTCGTGCAGGTACAGCTGCACGACCTCCGCACCGGCCAGGTCACCGGTGTTGCGGACGGTCAGCGAGACGTCGTACGAGCCGTCCGTGCCGATCTCGGTGACATCGTTGCCCTGAGAGCTCCCCCGGAAGTCCGACCACGCGAACGCCGTGTACGACACCCCGTGCCCGAAGGGGTACAGCGGCGTCGGGTCCAGGCTGCTCGCCTCGCCCGCCAGGCCCAGCGGCGGCTGGAGGTACGTCCACGGCTGGCCCCCCGGCCCGCGCGGCACGCTCACCGGGAGCCGGCCCGAGGGGTTCACCCGGCCCGAGAGGACCCCTGCGACCGCGGACCCGCCCTCCTCGCCCGGGAAGAACGCCTGCACGGCGGCGCCCAGGCGGCCGTCCCAGCGGCCGAGGGCGTAGGGCCGCCCGGTCAGCAGGACCAGGACGACGGGGACGCCCGTCCCGACCAGCGCGTCCAGCAGCTCGCCCTGGACACCGGGCAGGCTCAGGTCCGCCACGTCGCAGCCCTCGCCCGACGTGCCCCGGCCGAACAGGCCCGACCGGTCGCCCAGGACCGCCACGCACACGTCCGCCTCCCGCGCCCGCGCGACCGCCTCCTCGAAGCCGGAGGTGTCCGGGTCGGACACGCCGCAGCCCTCGGTGAACGTCACCTTCGCGTCGGGCAGTTCCGTACGCAGCGCGTCCAGCAGGGTGGGGATCTCGATGCCCATGGGCACCTCGGGGTGCTGGGTGCCCACGTGGGAGGGGAAGGAGTAGCAGCCCAGCATCGCCAGCGCGTCCGCCGCCCTCGGGCCCACCACCGCGATCCGGGTGTCGGGGGAGAGGGGCAGGACGCCGTCCGGGTTGGCCAGCAGCACCACCGACTCCTCGGCCAGGCGGCGGGCCACGGCCCGGTTGCCCGCCGAGTCCAGGTCGACCGGCTCCGCGGGCGCGTCGGCGCTCCAGTCCTCGTCCAGCAGGCCCAGCTCGCACTTCTGCAGCAGGACGCGACGGGCCGCGCGGTCCACCAGCGCCTGAGGGACCGCGCCCTCGCGCACCGCCGCCGCCAGGTCCTTGCCGTAGCACTTCACCGTCGGCAGTTCGACGTCGATACCGGCGGCCAGGGCCAGACCGGCGGACTCCGCCGGGCTGCCGGCGACCCGGTGCAGGGTCTGCAGGAAGTCGATGCCGAAGTAGTCGGCGACCACCGTCCCCGTGAACCCCCACTGCTCGCGCAGGAGTCCGGTGAGCAGGTGCGGATCCGCGGAGGCCGGGACGCCGTCCGTCTCCGTGTACGCCGCCATCACCGAGCGCGCGCCGCCCTCGCGCAGCGCCATCTCGAAGGGCGGGAGCGTGATGTCGGCGAACTCCCGGGTGCCGGCCCGCACCGGGGCCAGGTTGCGGGCGCCCGTGGAGGAGGCGTACCCGGCGAAGTGCTTCAGCGTGGCGACGACCCCCGCCGACTCCAGGCCCCGCACGTAGGCGGCGCCGATCGTGCCGACCAGGTACGGGTCCTCGCCGATGGTCTCCTCCACCCGGCCCCAGCGGGGGTCGCGGACCACGTCCAGGACCGGGGCCAGGCCCTGGTGCACGCCCACGGAGCGCAGGTCCCGGCCGATGCGGCCGGCCATCTCCTCCACCAGGGCCGGGTCGAAGGTGGCGCCCCAGGCCAGGGGGACCGGGTAGGCGGTCGCGCCCCAGGCCGTGAAGCCGGCCAGGCACTCCTCGTGGGCGACGGCGGGGATGCCGAAGCGGCCGGCCTCGGCGATCCGGCGCTGGGCGCGGGCCAGTGCCTGCGCACCCAGCGCCGGGTCCACGGGGGCGGTGCCGAAGGAGCGGGTGAGCTGGCCGAGGCCGAGGGTGATCAGCTCGTCCCAGTCGTAGTCCGTGTTCATCGCCTGCTGGTGCGGGGCGACGCCGTCGCCGTCCGTCGAGGCGCCCACCCACACGCCGTAGAGCTGGGCGGTCTTCTCCTCCAGGGTCATCCGGGAGAGCAGGTC
>NZ_POTZ01000226.1 GCF_003236365.1 Streptomyces sp. NTH33 | reverse complement strand
CTCCCTTCCCCGCTTCGCGGCCGCGCCGCCCCTCTCCCCCGCACCCGGACCGACAGGCCCCGTGGCCCGGAGCCGGTCGCATCCGCCGGACAGCCCTACAGCGCCTTGACGGCCTCCGCCGTCCCGCGGGCCAGGGCGTCCAGGTAGCCCTTGGGGAGCTTCGGGGCGCGGATGACGACCACGCGCCAGTACAGCGGGCCCGAGATCAGGTCCAGGGCCAGCTCCCGGTCCAGGCCGGGGCGGATCTCGCCGCGGCTCTCGGCCGCCGCCAGGATGCTGCTGGCCACGCTCTCCTGACCGTCGCGCAGGGCCTTCTGCATGGCCTCGGCGATGTCCGGGTTGCGGGCCGCCTCGGCCTGCAGGTCCGGGATGACCTGCGAGGCCACGGGATGGCGCAGGGCCCGGGAGGTCACCTCGTACAGCAACCGCAGGTCGGCCTCCAGGGAGCCGGTGTCCGGTGCGGGCAGGCCCTGCACGGCGAGCGCCGAGACGATGTCGAGCACCAGGTGCAGCTTGGAGCGCCAGCGGCGGTACACCGCGGTCTTGCCGACGCCCGCGCGCCGCGCGATCCCCTCGATGGACATGCGCGCGTAGCCGACGGCCGCGAGCTCCTCGAAGACCGCGGTTCGGATCGCCTCCGTCACGTCCTCGCGCAGTACGGCCGCCCCGGCGGGGGCGCGGCGGCGCGGGCGCGTCCGGGAGTCCTCGGCGTTCGTCGTCATGGGGCCAGCATAGGGCGTGACGACGAAACGGTTGCGTCCCGACGTCATTTCGCCCTACGCTCACGTTGCGACGATACGGTCCCGTTCCGACGTAAGAAACCGTGAAGAGGACCGTAAGAAACCGTTCCGAGCGAAAGAGCACCGGATGTGAGCCAGGTCCTCCACGCACCACCCCCCACCCCGGCCCCGGCCGAGGGCGGCCTCGCGGCGCTCGCCGCCCGCCACGGCCTGTCCGTCAGCGGCGCCCGCCCCTCCCTGCCGGAGTACGTGCGCCAACTGTGGGCGCGGCGCCACTTCATCAGCGCCTTCGCCACGGCCAAGCTGACCGCCCAGTACAGCGAGGCGAAGCTCGGCCAGATCTGGCAGGTGGCCACCCCGCTGCTGAACGCGGCGGTGTACTACTTCATCTTCGGCATCCTGCTGGGCACCAGCCGCGGCGTGGCCGACTACATCCCGTTCCTGGTGACGGGGGTGTTCGTCTGGACGTTCACACAGAACTCGATCATGTCCGGCACCCGCGCGATCTCCGGCAACCTCGGCCTGGTGCGGGCCCTGCACTTCCCGCGGGCCGCGCTGCCGGTCTCGTTCGCGCTGCAGCAGCTCCAGCAGCTGCTGTTCTCGATGGCCGCCCTCGTGGTGATCCTGCTCTGCTTCGGCATGGCGCCCGGCGTGTCGTGGGCGCTGGCCCTCCCGGTGCTGGCGCTGCAGTTCGTGTTCAACGCCGGCGTCTCGATGGTCATGGCCCGGATGGGCGCGAAGACGCCGGACATCGCTCAGCTGATGCCGTTCGTCCTGCGCACCTGGATGTACGTCTCCGGCGTCATGTGGAGCATCGACAAGACGCTCGCGCGCAACCACACGCCGCACGTGCTGAAGGTGCTGCTGGAGTCCAACCCGGCCGCCGTCTACATCGACCTGATGCGCTTCGCACTGATCGACAGCTTCAAGGCGAACCAGCTCCCGCACCACGTGTGGGCGCTGGCGCTGGGCTGGGCACTGCTCGCCGGTGTCGGCGGGTTCGTCTACTTCTGGAAGGCCGAGGAGACGTACGGCCGTGGCTGAGCGCACCGAACCCGTCCCCACCGTCATCGCCGACGAGGTCGACATCGTCTACCGGGTCAACGGCACCGGTTCCGGCCGCGGCAGCGCGACCGCCGCCCTCGACCGCATCCTGCGCCGCGGGAAGGCCGAGAAGGCCTCCGGCGTACGCCGGGTGCACGCCGTGAAGAAGGTCTCGTTCGTCGCCTACAAGGGCGAGGCGATCGGTCTGATCGGCACCAACGGCTCCGGCAAGTCCACGCTGCTCAAGGCGGTCGCGGGCCTGCTGCCGGTGGAGAACGGCAGGATCTACACCAACGGCCAGCCCTCCCTCCTCGGCGTGAACGCGGCGCTGATGAACGACCTGACCGGCGAGCGCAACGTCCACCTCGGCGGCCTGGCCATGGGCATGTCCCGCGAGGAGGTCAGGTCGCGCTACCAGGAGATCGTCGACTTCTCCGGCATCAACGAGAAGGGCGACTTCATCACGCTGCCGATGCGCACGTACTCCTCCGGCATGGCGGCCCGGCTGCGCTTCTCCATCGCCGCCGCCAAGAACCACGACGTCCTGCTGATCGACGAGGCGCTGGCCACCGGCGACCGCAAGTTCCAGAAGCGCTCCGAGGAACGCATTCGGGAGCTGCGCAAGGAGGCCGGCACGGTCTTCCTGGTCAGCCACAACAACAAGTCGATCCGCGACACCTGCGAGCGCGTGCTGTGGCTGGAACGCGGTGAGCTGCGCATGGACGGGCCGACCGAGGAGGTCCTGGAGGCGTACGAGGCCTTCACCGGCGGCGCCGGCAAGCGCACCGGGAAGTAGCCGGCCGGGAGGGAGTCACGGCACCACGGCGTACAGCACCTCGCCGCCCGGGCCGTGCGCCACCGCCCGCAGGTCCGGGTCGCTCCGGGGACCGCGTCCGTCCAGGACCCAGCGCACCCCGTACTCGCGCAGGATCTCCCTGCGGGCGAGGGCCGGCGTGCCACGCGTGTAGTAGCGCTGCACCGCCAGCTCGCGCCGGAACTCGTCCGGCAGGAAGAAGTCCGGGTAACCGGGGGCGACGGTGTAGGGGCCGTAGGCCGGGATCTGCCGGGAGGGGAGGTCCCGGGCCATGACCACCTCCCCGTACCTCACATACGGGGTGATCCAGTCGTACCCGGGCCATGGCGGGGTGTAGTCGGCCGCGAGCACGTCCGGCAGCGCGTCGCGTCCGACGGCGTATCCGAGCACTCCGGCCTGGGTCCACGCGCCCACGGCCAGCGCCGCGGCCAGTGCCCACGCCCAGCAGGTCCGTACGGCCCGCAGGCCGCCCTGGACCACCTCGAGCGCGGCGGCGAGCTGGGCCGGGATCAGGGCGGCGGGCAGGGCGCGGCCCCAGGAGTAGTGGCCGTCCGCGAAGCCCGCCGCGCACACCGGCGCACCCAGCAGGAAGAAGATCACCAGGGGGTCCCGCCGGTCGCGCCGCCACCGCAGGGCCAGGGCGGCCACCCCGAGCAGGGCCAGCCAGTAGCGGCCCAGGAAGTCCGTGTAGAGCGCCCGGTGCACCCCCTCCAGGTCATCGCCGGCCGAGAGCAGGGCGAAGAAGTCGTAGTACGGCCACAGCCACAGCACCAGCAGGCCCAGCGCCGCCGCCGCGGCGAGCCGCGGCCACAGCGCCCGCGCGGGCCGGGCGGAGAGCACCGAGGCCAGGCCGCCCAGGGTGGCGACGAGCCCGGTGAACTGGTGGCAGAGCAGGATCGCCGCCCACAGCACCCCGAGCGCCGGCCACGTCCTCCATTCGGTGGGCGTGCGCAGCGCCCGGGTGAGCCACGCCCAGAGGTGGAAGGAGAGGCCGAGGGTGAACACGCTGGGGTACGACACCGTCAGCGCGAGGGAGTTCAGGGAGAGGAAGCCGCTCCAGTTGATGACGGCCGTTCCCCAGAGCAGGACGAGGCTCAGGGCGGCCAGGGCGGGCGCCGCCCGGTGCGCGCTGAGTGTCCTGACGTACCGCCACACGCCCGTCACCAGCAGCGCGAGCCCGGCGAGCGCGGCGAGGCGCAGGACGCCGAAGGCCGACAGGCCGGTCGCCCGGGCGACACAGCCGAGCAGCAGCATCCACGGCGAGTAGTACGGGCTCGGGGTGTCCGCGTCGACGAGTGGGTTGCCGGGGTGGAGCAGGTCGTGCCGCAGCCGCTCAATGGTCGCCGCGTGCATGCCGAGATCGCCGGCCCAGGGCAGCGGGACGATCACCCATAACAGCAGGACGACGAGGGGCAAGGCGGCCGAACGGGGCGCGACGGCTCGTCCCGGGATGGCCGCCGGCCGAGGGGCGGCTCTGCCCGTGGGAGACGCCTCAGCCGGTGCCGCGCGCATCGGCCAGGGGGTTCGCAGTCACACGGCAACTTTATCCAAATGTCCCGAATTTCCCTACTTAGGAGCAGAAGAGCGCCCCGGACCGTCCGGTCCGGGGCGCTCTCGACGACGTACTGTCCGGGGGTCCGGAGGCGCGCTACGAGTGCGTGCGCAGCAGCGTGCGCATCGTCCGCATCGCCACCGACAGGTTGGCGAGGTCGAACGCGTCCGATCCCTGGATCTCCTCGAGCGTGGCGCGCGCCCGGGAGAGGAGCGCCGCGTTCTTCTGCTCCCACACCTTGAACCGCTGCTCCGGCGTGGCGGAGCCGTTGCCCACGGCCAGGACGTCCGCGGTCAGGGCCGCGTGCGCCGCGTACAGGTCCTCGCGGATCGCCGCACGGGCCATGGACTGCCACCGGTCGGCGCGCGGCAGCTCGATGATGCGGTCCATCAGCTGGGTGATGTGCAGACGGTCGGCGAGGTCGTAGTACACCTCGGCGACGTCCATCGCGTCCTTGCCCATGCGGTCGGCCACCGAGACGATGTCGAGCGCCGGGAAGGCGGAGGAGAACCCGGCCACCCGCGTGGCCAGCTCGTCCGGGACGCCGGCGCCGGACAGCTCGTCGTAGACCTGCTGGTACCACTCCAGGTCCGCGCCCTTGAGCAGCTTGGGCAGGGCCGCCCAGACCTGTCCGACCCGGTCGGCGAAGAACTCGACGGTCTCGCCGAGCTCCAGCGGCTGCTGCCGGTTGTTCAGCAGCCAGCGCGTGCCGCGCTCGACCAGGCGGCGCGAGTGCAGCCGGATACGGGTCTGGACGTCGGCCCGGACCTTGTTGTCCAGCGCCTCGACCGCGTCCCACACCGGTGCCGACCGGAAGATCGCGCGGGCCACCGTCTGCGCCCGGACGATCTCCTCCAGCGACGCGCCGGTCTCCTCCCGCAGACGGTGCAGATAGGTCGTACCGCCCGTGTTGACCGTGTCGTTGACCAGGACGGTCGTGGTGATCTCGCGGCGCAGCGGGTGGTTGTCGATCTGCTCGCCGAACTGCTCGCGCAGCGGGGTCGGGAAGTAGGTGTGCAGCAGACCGCGCAGGTACGGGTCGTCCGGCAGCGAGGTGTGCAGCAGCTCCTCGGCGACCGTGATCTTCGTGTACGCCAGCAGGACGGCCGTCTCCGGACCGGTCAGGCCGTGCCCGGCGGCCAGCCGCTCACGGATCTGCCGGTCGGTGGGCAGGAACTCCAGTGCCCGGTCCAGGTGGCCTTCGCGCACCAGGTGCTTCATGAAGCGCTGCTGGGCGTGGATCATGTCCTTGGACTGGGCGAGCGCGTTGGCGATCGCCGTGTTCTGCGCGTAGTTGGTGCGCAGCACCAGGGCGCCGACCTCGTCGGTCATCTCGGCGAGCAGCTTGTTGCGCTGCTTGACGGTCATGTCGCCGTCCGCGACCAGGCCGTTGAGCAGGACCTTGATGTTCACCTCGTGGTCGGAGGTGTCCACGCCGGCGCTGTTGTCGATGGCGTCGGTGTTGTTCCGGACGCCCTGCATCGCGCACTCGATCCGGCCCAGCTGGGTGAAGCCCAGGTTGCCGCCCTCGCCGACGACCTGGACCCGCAGGTCGCGGCCGTCGACGCGGATGGCGTCGTTGGCCTTGTCGCCGACGTCGGCGTGGGACTCGGTGGACGCCTTGACGTACGTACCGATGCCGCCGTTCCACAGCAGGTCCACCGATGCCTTGAGGACCGCCCGCATCAGGTCGGCCGGGGTCAGCTTGGTGACACCGGACTCGATGCCGAGGGCCTCGCGGATGTGCGCGTTGACGGGGATCGACTTGGCCGTACGGGGGAACACCCCGCCGCCTGCCGAGATCAGCTCGGCGTTGTAGTCGGCCCAGCTGGAGCGCGGCAGCTCGAACAGGCGGCGGCGCTCGGCGTAGGAGACGGCCGCGTCCGGGTCGGGGTCGATGAAGATGTGCCGGTGGTCGAAGGCGGCGACCAGCCGGATGTGCTCGCTCAGCAGCATGCCGTTGCCGAACACGTCACCGGACATGTCACCGATGCCGACGACCGTGAAGTCCTCGGTCTGGGTGTCCACGCCCAGCTCCCGGAAGTGCCGCTTGACCGACTCCCAGGCGCCGCGGGCGGTGATGCCCATGCCCTTGTGGTCGTAGCCCGCCGAGCCGCCGGAGGCGAAGGCGTCACCGAGCCAGAAGTCGTACGACTGGGCGACCTCGTTGGCGATGTCCGAGAACCGCGCCGTTCCCTTGTCGGCCGCGACCACCAGGTAGGTGTCGTCGCCGTCGTGCCGCACGACGTCCTGCGGGGGCACGACCTCGCCGGCGACCATGTTGTCGGTGATGTCGAGCAGTGCCGAGATGAACGTCTTGTAACTGGCGACGCCCTCCGCCATCCACGCGTCCCGGTCCACGCTCGGGTCGGGCAGCTGCTTGGCGACGAAGCCGCCCTTGGCGCCGACCGGCACGATGACGGTGTTCTTCACCATCTGCGCCTTGACCAGGCCGAGGATCTCGGTACGGAAGTCCTCGCGCCGGTCGGACCAGCGCAAGCCCCCCCGGGCGACCTTGCCGAAACGCAGGTGCACGCCCTCCACACGCGGCGAGTACACCCAGATCTCGTACGCCGGGCGCGGCGCCGGCAGGTCCGGGATGGCCTGCGGGTCGAACTTCATGGAGACGTAGTCGTGCGGCCGGCCGTCCTGCGCCTGCTGGAAGAAGTTGGTGCGCAGGGTCGCCTTGATGACGGTGAGGTAGGCCCGCAGGATCCGGTCCTCGTCGAGGGAGGCCACCTGGTCCAGGGCCGCGTCGGCCTCTTCGAGGAGCGCGTCCACGAGCTCGTGCCCGGCGCCCTGGCGTTCCGGCGACATCCGCGCCTCGAACAGGGAGAGGAGCACCCGGGTGGTGTGGACGTTGTTGCGGAGGGTGTCCTCCATGTAGTCCTGGCTGAAGGTCGAGCCCGCCTGGCGCAGGTACTTGGCGTACGCGCGCAGCACCATCGCCTGCCGCCAGGTCAGGCCCGCGGACAGCACCAGGGCGTTGAACCCGTCGTTCTCCGCCTTGCCCGTCCAGACGGCGGCGAAGGCGTCCTGGAAGCGCCCGCGGGCGTCGTCGCCCAGGTAGTCGCCGCTGCCGCTGACCTCCTTGGGCATGCGCAGACCGAAGTCGTAGATCCACGCCGTCGTGCGGTCCGCGCAGCGCAGCTCGTACGGCCGCTCGTCGGTGACCTCGACGCCGAGACTGCTCAGCACCGGCAGAACGGCGGACAGGGAGACCGAGCCGCCCTTCTGGTAGATCTTGAAACGGCGCTCCTCGGGGGCGGCGCCCACCGGCTCGTACAGGCTGAGCACGAAGGTCTTGTCCTCGTTCAGCTGCTCGAGGTTGACCAGGTCGGCGACCGCGGCGCGCGGGGTGTGGTCGGCCTTGTAGCCCTCGGGGAAGGCGCCCGAGTAGCGGCGCAGCAGCTCCGCGGCGCGCTCCTCGCCGAGTTCGGCGGTCAGCGCCTCGGAGAAGGCGTCCGCCCAGGAGCGGGCGGCCTCGACCAGGCGGGCCTCGATGCGCTCCTTGTCGCCGTCGGACAGCTGCGGCAGCTCGGTGCCCTGCGGCACGCGGACGACGAAGTGCAGCCGGGAGAGGACCGACTCGGTGTTCCAGGCGGTGAAGTCGACGCTGGTGCCGCCCAGCTCCTCCTTGAGGATGTCGATGATCCGCAGGCGTACGCCGGTGGTGTAGCGGTCGCGCGGGAGGTAGACGAGGGCCGAGTAGTAGCGGCCGTACTCGTCCTGGCGCAGGTACAGGCGCAGCCGGCGGCGCTCCTGCAGGAACAGCACGGAGGTGGCGATCGCCTGCAGCTCGCCGGCCGGGGTCTGGAAGAGCTCGTCGCGCGGGTAGGTCTCGAGGATCTGCAGCAGGTCGCGTCCGTCGTGGCTGTTGGGCGAGAAACCGGCGAGCTCGAGGACCTCGTCGACCTTGCGCCGGATGACCGGGACCCGGCGCACCGACTCGGTGTAGGCGGCGGACGAGAACAGGCCGAGGAAACGGCGCTCGCCGACGACCTCGCCCTTGTCGTTGAACTTCTTGACGCCGATGTAGTCCAGGTAGGAGGGCCGGTGGACGGTGGCCCGGCTGTTGGCCTTGGTCAGCACCAGCAGCCTGTGCTCGCGCGCCTTGGCGCGGGCGTCGGCGGGCAGCCGCTCGAAGGACGGGCTGACCGGGTGGCTGTCGTCGCCGGCGTGCGGCGGGTCCGCGCGCAGTATGCCGAGACCCGTGCCGGGCAGGGCGGCCAGGGAGTCGTCCTCGCGCAGCTGGTACTCGCGGTAGCCGAGGAAGGTGAAGTGGTCGTCGGACAGCCAGTGCAGCAGCTCGCGGGCCTCGTCGACCTCCCGCGGGTGCAGGTCGCCGGGCACGGACTCGCCGGGCAGCCCCTCGGCGAGCCGGATCGCCGCCTCGCGCATCTTCTCCCAGTCCTCGACGGCCTCGCGGACGTCGGACAGCACGCGCAGCAGGTCGGCGGTGATCTGCTTGAGGTCGGCGCGGTCGGTCTCGCGGTCGATCTCGACGTGGATCCAGGACTCGGTGAGCGCGTCGTGCGGCAGCGGCTCGCCGGGTGCCGCGGTGGGCAGCACCTCGATGAGCTTGCCGGTGACGTCCCGGCGCACCGCGAACTGCGGGTGGACGACGACGTGGATGCCCCGTCCCTGCCGGGTCAGCTCGTTCGTCACGGAGTCCACGAGGAAGGGCATGTCGTCGGTGACGACCTCGACGACGGAGTGGGTGCAGGTCCAGCCGTTCTCCTCGACGGTCGGAGTGTGGACCCGGACGCTGGCCGTGCCCTGCGGGCGGTTCTCGGCCAGGCGGTAGTGGGAGTAGGCGGTTCCGAAGACGTCGACCGGGTCGCGGTCCGTGAGGTCCTCGGGGGCGGTGTGCAGGTAGAAACGCTGGAGGAAGGCGAGGACGGAATCCCGGTCCGGGGCGCCCTCGCCCGTCGACCCGGCCGGGAGATGACCCCCGACCGGACTGTTCTCAGCTACCCGGGCGGCCCTCTCGAGCAGCTCGGCCTTGGCTTCGTCCAGCTTGGTCTGCATTGTCCTCTGGCTCCTGTCGCGCGCCGTTGCGTGACGTAGAAGGAAGTACGGTCTCCGCCCTTGCGGCGTGACGCCTCGGACCGGGGCACCCGGTCCACTCCGACGCTATGCCTCGGGGTGAGATGAACGGGGGGATATCAGCCATCTTCGATGCGTCCGGCGGGTGTGACGCTGCTCTCCATGGCACCGGTGTCTGGAGTTGACGCGGCTTCCTGGGGGCCGTCGCACCCCCTTCCCGCCCGCGAGAATCAGCGACCGCCGCCCGGACACGGATGTGGTCCGTGCTCACCGGGCGCACAGCGGAGGCGACGGTGCCCCCGCGAGCTATCGCGCTGATCACGCCACCAAGGCTATCCCTCCTCACGGGGGGCCCGTCATGAGCCGTATGTGTACAAAACCAGGGGTGGAAGTTTGACGTTCTGCACAGGGGTGGTGGGGGCGGAAGCAGCGTATACCTGCTTGTCCTCCTTGACCGCTTCTGCCCCTCTTTCCTCGTTTCCCTCCTGCTTCCCGACCTTCCCGGCCTTCCCTCTTCCGCTCTCACTCCGCGAGGCGGTGGGCCTCGGCGACCGCCTCGCCGAGTGTGTCCACCACCGGCACGCCGGCCTCCTCCAGGCCGGCCCGGCTGTGCGAACCGCCGGTGTAGAGCACCGCCCGTGCCCCGGCGTGCCGCGCGGCCAGCGCGTCGTCCGCCGCGTCCCCGATGACCACCGTGCGCGCCGGGTTCACCGTCCCGGCGAGCAGATCCAGGTGCCGCACCATGTGCGCGGCCTTGCTGCCGCCGGACGGCCCCGTCCGCCCGTCCACCCGCAGGAAGTGCGATTCGATTCCGAAGCCCTGCACCAGCGGGACGAGGTCCTCGTGCCCGTACATGCTCAGGATCGACTGGCTGTGACCGGCCGACGTCCAGCCGGTGAGCAGGTCCACCGCTCCCTCGGTCAGCGTGCAACGGGTGCGGTGCTCGGTGTAGTACCGGTGGAAGACGACGTCCATCGCGTCCCACTCGGCCCCGGTGGGGAGCCGGCCCAGCAGCCGCTCGTAGAACTTCGGGATCGGCACGCAGTACAGCGCGCGGTACTGCTCCAGCGTGATCGGCTCCAGGCCGAGCTCGGCGAACGCCGCGTTCGTCGCCCCGACGACCGCGTCGTTGTCGTGGAACAGCGTGCCGTTCCAGTCCCAGACGATGTGCGTCCCTGATTGCTTCCCCATGCCAAAAACGTACTCGCCGCCACTGACAATCAGGAGAACAGCGGCTCAGGGGCGGGTCCGGGGCCCCGATGGGTTCTCAGTCGCCGAGCCCGACGAGGTGGGGGATCTCCTGCGTGGCGTACCACAGCAGCTCGTGGTCCTCGGCGCCGTCCACGACGAACTGGGCGTCGTCGTCCCCGGCGTCCGCCGCCCCCAGGGCCTCGGCCGCGGCGGTCACGTCCGCCGCCGCGTCGTCCGCGTCGACGTGCACGGCGGCCGTCCTGGCCAGGGGCACGGGGCCGGTCACCCGCACCTCGCCGAGCGCGGCGGGGTCGAGTCCGCGGTCGGGGTCGGCCGCCGCCGTGCTGTCGGGCACGTCCACGGCGACCACGACCCGGCGCCGCGGCACACCCGGGTCCATGGCCAGCAGCCGCAGCGAGGCCAGCGCGGCCCGGCTCAGCGCGGCGTACTCCAGCTCCTCGATGTCGTCGGAGAGGTACCACTCGCGCAGGGCGGGCGTCACGGCGTACGCGAGGAGCGACTCCGCCCCGAGCTCCCCCGTCTTGTGCGCCTCGGCGAGGCCGGGGAGGGTCAGAGGGACGTAGACACGCATGGCAGGCCGCTTTCGTGGTCGGAGGGTTCGCCACCCGGACGGCCTTCAGGATACGTGCGCAAGCCTCCTTTCGAGTCCTGGCCACGCCCCCTGAACCGTCCACTCCATGCCCCTCGTCTCACCCGGTGCTCCCCCGTTCTCCCGGGGTCCGTGACCCCCTCGATCACACGGACAGGTGAATCCGTCCGCCCCGCGACGCGCGTCGCGCCTTCCTTGCCGTCGTCGCTTTTGCCCCGTACAAGAGGCCCAACAGAAAGTTACTGCCCGGTACACACCGGGTGACCGCACCGAACGGGGACTCATGAACAAGGTCATGACCAGGGCCCAGCGCCGCCCGGGCACCCGCCCGCCGAGCCGCCACGACACCCGCCGCCCCGGCGGCTCTCCAC
>NZ_POTZ01000225.1 GCF_003236365.1 Streptomyces sp. NTH33 | reverse complement strand
GCCCCCACCGTCCGGGGCGGGCTCGGCGGGGACCGGTGCCTCGCCCCGGACGGTGGGGGCGGTCGGCCCGTACTCCTGCCGGTGCTCCTGCATCGCGTCCTGGAGCATGAAGGCCAGTTCCTCGGCGGGGTCCCAGGCCTCGTCCGGCGGCACCAGGGGGGACGAGAAGAACTCCGTCGGAGCCCGGTGGCGGCCCGTGCCGGCCTCCTGGTACCCGTCCGGGCGGCGCGAGTGACCGGAGAAGCCCGGGTGACCCGAATAGCCCCAGGGGTCCTGATCACCTGAATAATCAGTCGAACGGCCGGTGGAATTCACCGAACGGCGGTCAATACGTTCGTCATACATCACGCAGTCGACTGTTCCGCTCCCGAGAAAGCGGACCGGGCACCCGAACCGACCCAGCGGCGGGCGAGGTCGGCTTCCAGTGTGCTCATCGCATCCAGGAAATCCCGCAGCAGGGGCTCGGTCACCTTCAGCGCGACCGGGCGATCGCCTCTGGTCAGGGTGCCATTGACGGCGGCCGAAGAGTGCACCGGGGCGGGAAGGTAGGTATAGGGACCCAGCGGCACCGCCTGTGCGGCGGCGCTCGTGTTCTCCCGCTCCCGCCCCGTGAGCAGACCCCAGTGCCCTTCCCTGGTTGTCTTGGTCATATCCCGACTAACGCCGCCCACCTTTCCCCGGATGCGCGGCAAACGGGTGAAGGAATTCGACCGTTCGGGGCTGTGTTGCCGTCGGCTCGCACGGTGACGTTGCGCTGGTCGGGGGTAACCGCCCGCCATGGGCGAGATCCTGGTCGGTACGTGTTCGTGGACGGACCCGGCGCTGGTGCGCAGCGGCTGGTATCCGGCGGGGTCACGCGGTGCCGAGGGCCGGCTGCGGTACTACGCCACGCGGTTCCCGGTCGTCGAGGTCGACTCCAGTTACTACGCCCTTCCCAGTGAGCGCAACAGCCGGCTCTGGGTCGAGCGGACCCCGGAGGACTTCGTCTTCGACGTGAAGGCGTTCTCGCTGCTCACCGGGCACCCGACCCGGCCTGCCGCGCTGCCCGGGGAGTTGCGCGGCACGCCGTACGACCCCCGCGACGCGAAGTTCCTCGACGCCGTGTGGGCGCGGTTCGCCGAGGGGATCGGGCCGTTGCGGCGCGGCGGACGGCTGGGCTCCGTGCTGTTCCAGTTCCCGCCGTGGTTCCGGCCGGGCGCGCGGGCCGAGGCGTTCCTGGCTCAGTGCGCCGAGCGGACCGCGAGCTGGCCCGTCGCGGTGGAGTTCCGGCACCCCGCGTGGTGGCGGGAGGAACAGGCGGACGCGAGCGCCGCGCTGCTGCGCCGGTACGGCTTCACCGCCGTCGGCGTCGACATGGTGCGGACGCTGCCCTCCTCCGTCCCACCGGTCACACCCGTCACCTCACCGCGGCTGTCCGTCGTGCGCTTCCACGGGCGCAGCCCCGCATGGGGGACCGGCAGCAAGGAGGAACGGTTCCGGTACGAGTACGCCGGCCACGAGCTCGAGGAGTGGGTGCCGCGGCTGCGCTCCCTCGCCGGGAGCGTCGAGCGGCTCCACGTACTGTTCAACAACTGCTGCGGCGACGCGGCGGTCCGGGCCGCCGAGCGGATGCGCTCGCTGCTCGACGGCCGGTCTTCCGCGTCCCGCGCTCCACGCCCCGCGTCCGCCGACTAGCGCAGGATCCGGATCTTCCGCTCCGCGCTCGCCTGGTCGATCTCCGACACCCGCACCGTCGCCTTCATCGTCCAGTCGCCGGCGATCGGGAGGTTGAGGGTGTCGGTGCCCCAGTAGCCGCCCCTTTTGATGAGCTTCGCGTCGATCGGGCCGATCTTCCGTGCGGGCAGGGACAGGGACAGGCGCAGCTCGGGAACGCTGCTCAGGCCGCCGTCGGGGCCGTAGACCACGGCCTCCACCGCGTTCTGGCCGACGCGGCCCGGCACCAGCGTGACCTGTACCGTGCCGCGGCCGCCCGGGGTGCCGACGTCGAACGGGATCATCGTGAGGGAGGCGCCCGGCGCCCCCGCCACGGGCGTGGCCTCGTCCGCCGTGGCGACCACGCGGCCCGGGAGGGTGCTGACCAGCATCGTGGTGACGACCAGCACCGCGATGCCCACGGCGACCTCGGCCAGGACCGAGCGGCGCAGGGCACGACGGCAGGCGTCGGACGCCGACGAGGGCGCGGCTTCCTCCGCCTCGGCTTCCTCCGTCCCGGCTTCCTCCGTCCCGGCTTCCTCCGCCTCGGCTTCGATCGCCTCGGGAAGCCGCGTCCCGCCCGCCGGTTCCGGGATCGCCGGTTCCGGGATCCGCTCGCGTGCCACCGCCCGCGGCTTCCCGGCCCGTACGGCGGCCTCCCCGTCCACCGTCACCAGCCGCGCCGTCCAGCGCCGCGAGAGGCTCGCCCCGGCCAGCATCAGCACCACCGCCGCCACCTTGACCAGCAGCAGCCGGCCGTACGCGGTGCCGGTGAGCGTGCTCCAGGAGCCGAGGCCGCGCCAGGACTGGTAGACCCCGGTGACCACGAGGGCGGTGACGGCGCCGGAGGCGATCCGGGAGAAGCGGGCCACGGCCGCCGTCAGCGCGGGGCCGTCGCCGTCCGGGGCCTCCGTTCGGGGCTCGCCCTCCGTCACGCGCTGCAGGATCGTGAGGAGGGCCGTCAGCCCGCCCAGCCAGACCCCCATCGCCAGCACGTGCAGCACCGAGGACGTCATCGCCACCGGGACCTGGATGCCGGCCGAGGCGTGCTCGGACGCCGCCAGGGTCAGCGCCAGGGCGAGGGCGAGGGCGGCGCCCGCCGCCGGGGTCGCGCGCGCGGGCTCCTGGCCCGGCCGGCGCCGGAAGAGCCGTACGAGGAGGACGGCCACCGGCGCGAGCAGGGCCAGGCGGGCCATCAGGACCAGGCCGGGGCGGCTGCTCAGGGTGCGGGAGACGGCCGTGAGGTCGAAGGCCGACGCCGGGCCGGTTCCGGTCTCGTAGGGAGCCCGCAGCACCAGCAGGACGAGGGTGGACGCCAGCGCCGCCCACCAGCTCGCGACCAGCGGCCCGCGCAGCGGGCGGGGGTCCGGCGGACGGCACAGCAGGATGAAGGCGACCATGCCGATGAGCAGGGCGGCGGCGCCGTAGGCGGTGTAGCGGCCGAGGTCGTAGAGGCTGCCGGTCACGGGGTGCTGGTCGGGCCCCGTGTCGATCGCGGGTGGCGTCGGGGAGGGCTTCCCCACGGAGAAGGTGAAGGCGCCGGAGACCGGGTGGCTGTCCGCCGAGATCACCCGCCACGCCACGGTGAAGGTGCCCTCGCCCAGCCCGTCCGGAAACGTCACCCGGGCCGTGTCCGACCGGTCCGTCGCGTGCCGCGGCTGCCCCGTCTTCACCCGCCGGCCCTCGGGGTCGAACAGGCGGAAGGAGTCGTCGAGCAGGGCGACGGACTCGGAGTAGGTCAGCGTGATCGTGCGGGGCGCCGACTTCAGGACGGTTCCGTCGGCGGGGTCGGCCCCGCGCAGGTCCGCGTGGGCGAAGGCGGGACCGGCTCCGCCGAGCAGGAGGAGGGCCAGTACGGCGCCGAGCAGCGTCAGCACCCGAAGTGGTCGCCGTACGGTCACGTCACTTCTCCGTCTTGGAACTTGCCGGCTTCCGGAGAGGTACGGAAGAGGACGGCCCTTTGTTCACCGGGATCGCAAAAACCCCGCCCGGCCGCACCGTGCGCCGCGCGCCGCGGTGGGTGACCATCGGGGGATGGACGTCACTCTGCACCTCGCCCAGGACCCCGAGGCCGACGCGCTTCTCGGCCGCAGTCCGCTCGCCGTGCTGGTCGGGATGGTGCTGGACCGGCGGATCCCGACGGAGTGGGCGTTCAAGGGACCGGAGACGATCGCCCGGCGCATGGGCACCGACGACCTGGACGCGCACGAGATCGTGGCCTTCGAGCCGGAGACCTTCGTCCGGCTCCTGTCGGACAAGCCGGTCGTGCACCGCCACCCGGGGCCCATGGCCAAACTGATCCAGCAGCTGTGCCACCACCTCGTCGAGCACTACGGCGGTGACCCCGAGGCGATCTGGCGGAACGTCGGCAGCGGGCAGGAACTGCTGCGACGGCTGGAGGAGCTGCCCGGGTTCGACCGGCGGAAGGCGCAGGTCCTCCTCGCGCTGCTCGGCAAGCAGCTCGGTGTGCGGCCTGCCGGGTGGCGGGAGGCGGCGGGGGCGTACGGCGAGGAGAAGTCCTTCCGGTCCGTCGCCGACATCACGGGGCCCGAGTCACTGGCGAGGGTGCGGGCGTACGAGCAGGAGACGCAGACGGCTGCCGGGGCGGCCGGGACCGAGCCCCGCGAGTGACCCGCGGCCCTTTCCCCGTCGGCTTCCCCGTCGGCGTCAGCCGAGTGGCCGGTCCCCGGTGGCGGCACGCGCGCGTGCGTTCCCAGCATGGACCATGACCGAGCCACCGAGCGCGGGCCCCCAGGAGCCCGGGTACGACGACCGCCGCGTCCACGCCGCGCGTGACCCACGACACGCGGGAACGACACCGCCACCGCACCGCGAACCGCCGGAAGAACCGCTGGAAGGACCGCTGCGCCTCATCTCCCGCGCCGCCTGGCAGGCCGTCCTCGCCGCCGGCGTGGCCACCCTGGTCCTGGGCATCCTGGTGCTGCTCTGGCCGGGCCCCTCCCTGCTCGCCGCCGGGATCCTCTTCGGCGTCTACCTCCTGGTCAGCGGCGTACTCCAGCTGGTCTCCGCCTTCGGCACCCACGCGACGACCTCGCTGCGCGTGCTGGCCTTCGTCAGCGGCGCCCTGTCGATCCTGCTGGGTCTGTTCTGCTTCCGCGGCGCCCTGCAGTCGATCCTGCTGCTCGCGCTGTGGATCGGCATCGGCTGGCTGATCCGCGGCATCACACAGACGATCGCCGCCGTCCACCACCGCGACGCGCCCGCGCGCGGCTGGCAGATCTTCCTCGGCATCCTCACCTTCGCCGCCGGGATCGTCCTGATCGTCTCGCCGCTGCGGTCGGTCGCCGTCCTCACCCTGGTCGCCGGCTGGTGGCTGGTGGTGGTCGGCGTCATCGAGATCGTCACCGCGTTCCGCGTCCGCGGGCACGCCGAACGCATCCCGAGCACCGTGTGACCACGGGCGGGGCCGCTCACCGCCTCCTGCGGGTCGTGCCGAAGAGGGACCGGGTGATCTCACGGCCGAGCTGGGTGCCCACGGACCGGGCCAGGGACTTGAACACGCCGCTGCTGACGACCTGTTCGACGACCGACGGCTCCTCGCCCGCACGCTGCCGGCCGCGGGGCGCCCGGGCGCCCTTCGGCTCCGCGGCCGCCGTCTCCCCGGCCCGGGCGGCCCGCGCCTCGGTGAGTTTCTCGTACGCCGACTCGCGGTCCACAGCCTGTGCATAACGGTCGTACAGGGAGGACCTCTGCACCGCACGGTCCAGGGCCGCCCCGTCGACCGGGCCCATCAGGGACTCGGGCGCCCGCAGCCGGGTCGCCGCGACCGGGGTCGGTGCTCCCCTCTCGCTCAGCACCGTCACCACCGCCTCGCCGGTGCCGAGGCCGGTGAGGACCTCCTCCAGGTCGTAGGCGGAGTCGGGGAAGGTCCGCACCGTGGCCTTCAGGGCCTTCTGGTCGTCGGGGGTGAAGGCGCGCAGCGCGTGCTGGACCCGGTTGCCCAACTGGCCCAGTACGTCGGCGGGCACGTCCTTCGGGGACTGGGTGACGAAGAAGACGCCGACCCCTTTCGAGCGAATGAGCCGCACGGTCTGCGTGATCGACTCCAGGAACGCCCTGGACGCGTCGCTGAACAGCAGATGCGCCTCGTCGAAGAAGAACACCAGCTTCGGCCGGTCCGCGTCGCCGACCTCCGGCAGGTCGTGGAAGAGGTCGGCGAGCAGCCACATCAGGAAGGTGGAGAAGAGCTGCGGCTTGTCCTGGACGGCGGGCAGTTCGAGGACGGAGACGACCCCGCGGCCGTCGCCGGCCGTGCGCAGGAACTCGCCGGTGTCGAACTCCGGTTCGCCGAAGAAGTCCGCCATGCCCTGCGCCTCGAGGGCGGTGAGGGACCGCAGGATCACCCCGGCGGTGGCGGCCGAGAGGCCGCCGATGTCCCTCAGCTCCTGCTTGCCCTCGTCGGAGGTCAGGAAGGCGACGACCGCCCTGAGGTCCTTGAGGTCGATCAGCTCCAGGCCCTTGGTGTCGGCGTAGTGGAAGACCAGGCCGAGGGACTGCTCCTGCGTCTGGTTGAGCCGGAGCACCTTGGACAGCAGCAGCGGGCCGAAGCTGGTGACGGTCGCCCGCAGCGGAACGCCGTGGCCCATGCCGCCCAGGGCGTAGAACTCGGCGGGGAAACCGGCCGGCGTCCACCGCTGGTGCACCTCGGCGGCCCGGGACCGGACACGGTCGTCCGCCGCGCCCGGCTCCGAGATCCCGGACAGGTCCCCCTTGACGTCCGCGAGGAAGACCGGCACGCCCTGCGCCGAGAGCTGCTCGGCGATCAGCTGCAGCGTCTTGGTCTTGCCGGTGCCGGTGGCGCCCGCGACCAGACCGTGGCGGTTCAGCATCGGCAGGGGGATGCGGATCCGCGCGTCGGGCAGGCAGTGCCCGTCCCAGATCAGGGCGCCCAGGTCCAGGGCGGGTCCGGCGAAGGCGTATCCGGAGGCGATCCCCAGGGCCTTCCGCGGGAGCGCCGGGGCGCTCCCCGGAGCCTCGCGGGCGGCGGCTCCGGGCACGGTCTCGCTGTCACTCATCTCAGGCCCCTGTTCCCGAATCGCCCGGTTTGCTGCGGCATTTCCAGCGTCGCACTCCGGTGGCCGGGCTGCGCCCGGAAGCTCTCGGCCGGTAGGCTTTCCGTGTGATCTTCAAGCGCATCGGAAACGGCCGGCCGTACCCCGACCACGGCCGGGAGAGCACCCGGCAGTGGGCGGACGTCGCGCCGCGCCCGGTCCGCCTCGATCAGCTCGTGACCACCAAGCAGCAGCTCGACCTGGAGACCCTGCTCGCGGAGGACTCGACGTTCTACGGCGACCTCTTCGCGCACGTCGTGAAGTGGCAGGGCGACCTGTATCTGGAGGACGGCCTCCACCGCGCGGTGCGGGCGGCGCTCCAGCAGCGCCAGGTGCTGCACGCACGCGTGCTCGAGCTGGACTGAGCCGTCCGGGTCGCCGTTCGGTAACGGCTTGGACCTTTTGGGTTCTCCTGCGCGGTATCGAATGATCATCTGGTAGGAATCACCGCTCGTGCGCACTACGCTGCGCCCATGAGCATGCTGACTCCCCCCGGCATGGGCGGGAAGTACCGGATCACGGGGAACACGTACCCGCGGATGCGCAGGCCCCGGCGGCGCGGCAGGCTCGTGTTCCTCGCCGTCGCCTCCGTCGCGGTGCTCGGTGTGTTCGGCTGGGGCACGCTGCAGCTCATCGACGTCTTCACCGGCGGCGGCGAGAGGGCCTCGGCGGCCGGCACCAAGAAGGACTGCTCGACGAAGGCGGCGCCCACGGCGAGTCCGTCGGCGGCGAGCCCGGCCCGTGCGCTGCCCGAGCCGGGTCAGATCACCGTCAACGTCCTCAACGCCACGCCCCGCAGCGGCCTGGCCAAGCAGACCGCGGACGAGCTGAAGAAGCGCGGCTTCCGCATCGGCCAGGTGGGCAACGCGACCAAGGAGTTCGACAAGAAGGTCGGGGGCGCCGGGATCCTCCTCGGCCGGACCTCCTCGATGAACACCTCGCTGCCCGTCCTCGCCACCCAGCTCGCCGGCGCCGAGAGCCGTGCCGACGCCCGCAAGGGCGCGGAGGTCGACCTGATCATCGGCACCGGCTTCAAGGGGCTGACCCAGCAGGCGGCCGCCGAGAAGGCCCTGGCCGACCTGAACGCCCCGCGGCCGGCGGCCGACACGACGAAGAAGAGCTGCTGAGCGGCCGTACGGCTGCGTACAGAAGGCGCTCGGTCCCCTTGCGAAAAGGGCGGACCGAGCGCCGTACCACTTCGCTGCCCGCGCAGGCGGGCAGGCCCTGCGGCGCCGGGCGGGCCCTAGTCCGCCGCCCCGTACATCCGGTCGCCCGCGTCTCCCAGGCCCGGGACGATGTAGCCCTGCTCGTCGAGGCGTTCGTCGACCGACGCCGTCACGACGGTCACCGGGGTGCCCGCCAGGTCGCGTTCCATGACGGCGACGCCCTCGGGGGCGGCCAGGAGCACCACCGCGGTCACGTCGTCGGCGCCGCGTTTGATCAGCTCCTGTATCGCCGCGACCAGGGTGCCGCCGGTGGCGAGCATCGGGTCGAGGACGTAGACCTGGCGGCCGGAGAGGTCCTCCGGCATGCGCGTGGCGTACGTCGAGGCCTGCAGCGTCTCCTCGTTGCGGATCATGCCGAGGAAGCCCACCTCGGCGGTCGGCAGCAGCCGGACCATGCCGTCCAGCATGCCGAGCCCGGCCCGCAGGATCGGCACCACCAGGGGCCGCGGGCGGGCGAGCTTGACGCCGGTGGTCCGGGCGACCGGCGTGTCGATGTCGACCTGCTCGGTGCGCACGTCCCGCGTCGCCTCGTAGGCGAGCAGGGTGACCAGTTCGTCGGCGAGCCGGCGGAAGGTCGCGGAGTCGGTGCGCCGGTCGCGCAGCGTGGTGAGCTTGTGGGCGACCAGGGGGTGGTCGACGACGTGGAGACGCATGTGCCAACAGTAACCGGGCCCCGGATCCGCCCGCCCCCTGCCGTCGCCGCTCCGGTGCCCCTCCCCCTCGGCCGCTTCCCGCCACCGTGCGCCGTTGTGGCATCAAGCCCCTGCCCGAGGGAAAGTGGGAGGGACGGACTGGAGTGTGAACCAATGCCTGACCGGGAATCCCGCAAGAATCCGTCACCGCACGCACAGCCGGAGAAGACGGACATACCTGAGACCGACAGCGAGCGCCGGCGCCGACGAGCCCTCTTCCTGCGCGAACTCGCCGAGGCACGTGCCCTGCGCGACCGTGTCCAGCCCCGCCGCGCCAAGACCGCCCGGCTGCGGCGCGCCCTGCGCATGCGCACGTTCCGCTGGTAGGCGGGACACGCGCAAAGGTCACGCGAAGGACACGCGGGAAGAGCGACACCCGCGCGGACGCCCGGGCGGTGGACGTGCGTGGACGCCGGGGGAAACCCGCGTACGATCCGGGTGCGGCGGCAACGACTGTGCTGATGAGTCCTTCACCGACGTACCGACGAAACCGCCGGACACAGGGAGGCGAAGACGTCCCCTGAAGGCATTGTTTCTGCCACGATTCCGAGTGGGCGGGGCTCGGAGCCCAGCTCTCTCCGCCCAGAACCTCCGCCGGGGGGACCCCCGACCGGCACACCTATGACCAGTGGGAGAGTCACGGTGTACTTCGCCGCACTGCTCGCGCGCACCGAAGACGGGTGGGAAGCGAGCGACACAGAGCTCGACGACGTGGAGACGCTGTCCGACCTGGCCGACCTGGCCCGGGAAGCCTCGGCCGACGACGACACGGTGCTCGTCCTGATCGAGCAGGAGGACGCGTGGTTCGGCGTCGTCCGCGTGGACGGCGAGGACGACCCTCGTATCTACGTCTCCGACGCCGCCGCCGCTGCCCGCAGTTCGTACGGCGAGATCCTGCTCACCGACGAACTGCTCGGCCGGGAACCCGGCGACGACGGCCCCGACCTGGACTCCCTCGACCTCGACGGCACGGAGGACGGTGAACCGGCGTCCGCCGAGGACGACGAGGAGCCGTCGTCCGCCGAAACCATCACGCACAGCCCGCTGGGCGACGGCGAGATCCTCGACGACCTGGGCGTCAGCGCGAAGGAGCTGCGCACCCTGGACGCGGAGGACGCGCTGAGCGCGATCGCCGACGCCCTGGGCGCCTCGGAGGTCCTGGAGACCGTCCGCTGACCGGGCCGGGCGCGCCGGGCACGAGCAGGACGCCGGAGGCGGCCGGGATCCCGGACCCGGTGCGCGACCGCTGGCGGGCCGCGATGCGGCTCGCCCTGGACGAGGCCGGGCAGGCCGTCCGGGGCGGGGACGTCCCCGTCGGCGCCGTCGTGCTGTCCGGCGACGGTACGACCGTGCTCGGCGCCGGCCACAACGAGCGCGAGGCCACCGGCGACCCGACCGCCCACGCGGAGGTCCTCGCCATCCGGCGGGCCGCCGCGAGGACCGGGCAGTGGCGGCTGTCCGGCTGCACACTGGTGGTCACGCTGGAGCCGTGCACGATGTGCGCCGGCGCGATCGTCCTGTCCCGCGTGGACCGGGTGGTCTACGGCGCCCGCGACGAGAAGGCGGGCGCCGCCGGCTCCCTGTGGGACGTCGTACGGGACCGGCGGCTCAACCACCGGCCCGAGGTGATCGAGGGCGTCCTCGCCGACGAGTGCGCCGCGCTGCTCACCGACTTCTTCCGCGGCCGCTGAACCCCGGGGCCCGTCCGGTCGTCCGCTCGTCCGGCCGGCCAAAAACGGATTTCGGTCCACGGCCGCCTGTGCTGTAAGGTCTCCCTCGGTAGCGTGTCCGAGCGGCCGAAGGAGCTCGCCTCGAAAGCGAGTGTGGCGCAAGTCACCGAGGGTTCAAATCCCTCCGCTACCGCTCGAGAAGGGCCCCGTCCACAGGACGGGGCCCTTCGTGCGATCATCTACAGCGCTCGGCCCGGTACGGATCTTCGGCAAGGCAGGCCCGCGCCAGGGCAGCCGACGACTGGGCAACCAGCGACAGGGGGAGACCGCGATGGCGATGAACGCCAAGAAGATCGTCGTCTATGTGCTCGTGGCCTTCGCGCTGTACGTGATCATCACCGACCCGGACGGGGCGACGGACTACGTCCGGATAGGGTTCGAGGGCATCTCGGACGCCGCCAAGGCCATCGGCGACTTCATGACGTGGGTCGCCAGCAGGGGAGAGTGATGATCCGCCACCTGGTCCTCTTCAAGCTGGACGAGGGCGTCGAGCGCGACGACCCGCGCGTCGTGGCGGGCGCGGAGGCCTTCCGCTCCCTCGGCGGCCAGATCGACGAGCTGCGCTTCTGGGAGTGCGGCTGGAACGTCAGCGACCGGCCCATCGCCTACGACTTCGCGATCAACTCGGCGGTCGAGGACACCGACGCCCTGCGCCGGTACCTGGAGCACCCGGCCCACCAGGCGGGCGTCGCCCAGTGGCGGGAATTCGCCACGTGGGTGATCGCCGACTACGAGTTCTGACGGCCACGGATTCCTCAGCCGTACGGCCGTACGGCCGCACGGTCGGTCCCGCACCGGAATGGGGCGGGACCTTTCCGCGTCTTGCGCGCCATTTCGCCCCTCAACACGTCAGTATGTGGTGCTTGAACCCTATGCAGATGTCTTGTGATGCTATGACCGCTTTTGCTGGATGAGTTGATCGACGAAGAGGTGGCGTTGACCGTGTCGGCCAGGACTGCGCCGCCCCCGGAG
>NZ_POTZ01000224.1 GCF_003236365.1 Streptomyces sp. NTH33 | reverse complement strand
GCCGACCTCGGGGTCGCCTCGGGCAACGGCAAGGGGCAGATCTTCGTCAAGGGCGAGGTCATCAAGACCGTCCCGGAGTCGAAGATCGTGGAGACCCTCATCGAGGAGGCCATGAAGATCGCTGAGCAGATGGAGGCCGACGGGGTGGTCTCCGGGGAGCCCTCGGTCTCCGTCGCGGGCTGAGGCCCGTACAACACCCTCACTTCTCCCGCAGGCCGCGCGTGGGGTCCTGCACCCGGGCGTCCTGACGTCGGGAGCCGGGCGCGGCCCGATTCGGCGCGGCCGGACTGTACGGGGCCTGCGGGGGCGGTGGCGGCCGGCGGTCGCCGGGGGTGCCCGCGCCGGCCTCGGGCAGCCGCAGCGCCAGCAGGGCGGTGTCGTCGCCGCTGGGCGCGATGCGGTCCAGCAGCTCGTCGCAGAACTCGTCCACGGTCCGGTGGGCCATCCGCCGGGCCAGGACGGAGGCATGGTGGCTGAGCTTGGCCATGCCGAGGTCGATCGGGCGGGTCCTGCTCTCCACCAGGCCGTCGGTGTAGAGCAGGAGGGTGGACTCCGGCGGAAGGTTCTCATGTGCGTCGGGCCAGCTCAGGCCCAGGTTCAGGGTGGCGCTCATACCGATCAGCGGCCCGTGCCCGGCCGTCAGGAAGCGGGCCTCGCCCCGGCGGGTGACCAGCAGCGGCGGGGGGTGCCCGGCGTTGACCCAGCACAGCTGCCAGGGCCCGCCCTCGCGGCCCTCGATCCGGGCGAAGACGAGCGTGGCCATGGGTGCGTCGCTGGTGTTCGTCACCGCATCGTCCACACGGCGCACGATCACGCTGGGCGGCTCCTCGTGGTCCCAGGCGATCGCGCGCAGCATGTTGCGGACCTCGGCCATGTGCGAGGCAGCCTCCAGATCGTGGCCGACCACGTCCCCGATGACCACGGCCAGGACGCCGTCCGGGAGGAGGAAGGCGTCGTACCAGTCGCCGCCGATCTCCATGGCGATCTGCGCGGGCAGATAGCGGGCGGCCATCCGCAGCCGACCGACCTGCGGCAGCGGGGCGAGCAACTGGCGCTGCATGGTCTCGGCCACGTTCCGCTGCTCGTCGTAGAGCCGGGAGTTGTCCAACGCCAGTGCCAGGCGCCGGCCGATGTCGAGGAACAGCCGGATCTCGGCGTCGGTGTGCGGCTCGGACTCCCCGGCACGGGCCACGGTGAGCATGCCGTAGGACTGCCGCCGGGCGCGCAGCGACACCACGGTCGCCGAGTGGCCGCCGAGTCGTTCGAACAGCGCCCTGTGGGTGCCGGCGAGCGGGGCGTCCGGGTTCTCGAGCAGTTCCCTCGCGGTCAGCCGGACGGGATCGTCGCTGTTCATGACTCGTGTCACCGCCGCGCGGGTCTTCTCCGGCAGCGGCGGCAGCGGTCGCTCGAGCCGCCTCGCCCGGTGTTGGCGAGTGGAGCTGCGGACGGCCCGCTCCAGGCCCGAGGGCCCCTTGCAGGCCAGGTCGACCACCGCCCAGTCGCCCGTGGCCGGAACCAGCAGCCGCAGCAGCTTGCGGACCCTGGCGTAAGTCTCCAGGGTCGACATCAGCACCGCGGAGACCTCCGCGAGCAGGTTCAGCCGGGCGGTCAGCGCCTCCAGGGCCGCGGTGTACGCGGCCATCCGGTCCGCATAGCCGCGGTGCTGGCTGAAGTCGTCGAAGTAGACCACCATTCCGGCCTGCCCTCCGGACAGCAGCAGGGGAGTGGTCGCCCAGATGATCGGCAGGATGGTGCCGTCGGCCCGCTGGAAGTACTCCTCGCTGCTTTCCTCGGCGGCGCGGTTCCCGTACAGCGGGGCCAGCACCGCGCACCGCTCGCGCGGTAGCGGGTCGCCGTCGGGGCGGCGGTGCAGCAGGTCGTGCGCGTCTTGGCCGAGCATCCCCTCCAGGGGTCGGCCGAGCAGCCGCTCGGCACACGGGTTGGCGTAGGTGATGAGCCCCGCCATGTCGACGGTGAAGACGCCCGCGCCCAGGTCACGCAGGACCGCCTCGGGGAAGTCCGGAGCCAGGTCCTGACCGACCGTGCCCATGACAGTGCTCCCTCGTCCTGCCGGATGCCCGTCCGGTGTCGCACCCACGGCCATCACCGCTTTCCCGAAACCGCTGGAGCAGCGGGTACCCCCACTGCCTCGAACCGTGCGCCGTCGGCCGCGCGCGATGCGGCGCCCGACCGGGACGCCCCCACCGCCTCGTACGGCGTTCCCGACCATGGCGTACCCGCCCGCGAGGTCTGTACCGGGCACCCGGCCCCGCTACCGGCATTCATTCGCAGTGCACCGGCGTTCATGCCGGTGGCGAGGCGAACTCGACGGTGGCGACGCGGAGCGTCGCCGGATCGTTCCAGCGGTGCCGGATTCGGCTGATCCGCCCCGGACTGTCACCGGCCGGTGCCAGCGTCCGGATCATGCAGCTTCGGTACGCCTTCCGTCTCGACCCGACGCCGGGGCAGCGCAGCGCGCCGGCCCGGGCGTTCGGGTGTGCGCGGGTGGTGTACAACGACGCGGCCCCCTCGGCCTCAACGGCCGGCTGAACAAGACCCTGCACACCCTGGGTCTGACAGGCCTTCCTCTCCAACTCATCCACGACCACGGGAGAGTCCTGGCCTCACTGCTGACCACCGGCTTCCCCTTCTCCTACCTGCTGACGCCGTGTCGTACCCGACCGGCATCGACCCGCGCGTCGAGGCGGCGGCCCGGATGTGCGGGGCCCGTACCCCGTCCGTGCTGCTGCGGGCCCTCGCCCCGCCGCTGGTGCCGGGGATCCTGGCCGCCTCCGTCCTGGTGCTGGCCCGCACGGTCGGCATGTTCGAGCCGACCTTCCTCACCGCGGGCCCGGACAGCCAGACCCTGGTCGTGGCCCTCTGCTACGCCGTGTTCTCGGCCGGCATCCGCACCCAGCAGTCCATCGACGCGATGCCCGTGATGTACGCGCCGTCGCTGCTGGTGCTGCTGGTGATCGCGCTGCGTTTCGTCGATCCGACCCAGCTGGTCACCCGCGTCAAGGAGGACCGGACCGGACAGGAAGCGCCGGCCCCACCGCGCTGCCCCTGGGGGCGGCACGGCTTGAAAGCGGCAGGTACAGTGCGGAGATCAGCGAAACCCCCAGCGTGAGGCCCCGCACGTGTTGACCCAGACCACCTCACGGGTGCTCCAGCCGAGTGACCTGGACGCCGCGCTCGCGGTCCTCGACCGCGAGCCGGTCGCGAACGCCTTCGTGACCTCCCGGGTCCGGGTCGCCGGTCTGGACCCGTGGCGGCTGGGCGGCGAGATGTGGGGCTGGTACGAGGGCGGCATGCTCACGTCCCTGTGCTACGCGGGCGCCAACCTCGTACCGATCTGCGCCACCCCCAGGGCCGTACGCGCCTTCGCGGACCGCGCGCGCCGGGCCGGCCGCCGCTGCTCCTCCATCGTCGGCCCGGCCGAGCCCACCGCCCAGTTGTGGCGGCTGCTGGAACCCGGCTGGGGCCCGGCCCGTGAGATCCGCGCCCACCAGCCGCTCATGGTCACCGACCGCATGCCGGACGATATACGCCCCGACCCCTACGTCCGCCGCATCCGCAAGGACGAGATGGAAACGATCATGCCGGCCTGTGTGGCGATGTTCACCGAGGAGGTCGGCGTCTCCCCGCTCGCCGGGGACGGCGGCCTGCTCTACCAGGCCCGGGTCGCCGAACTCGTCGGCTCCGGCCGCTCCTTCGCCCGCCTCGACGAGCACGGCAAGGTGATGTTCAAGGCGGAGATCGGCGCCGCGACCGCCGAGGCCTGCCAGATCCAGGGGGTGTGGGTGGCCCCCGAGTACCGGGGGTGGGGCCTTGCGGCACCCGGCATGGCGGCGGTCCTGCGGTACGCGCTGGCCGACGTGGCCCCGGTGGTCAGCCTGTACGTCAACGACTTCAACACCCCGGCCCGGCGGACCTACCTGCGGGTGGGCTTCCGGGAGGTCGGCGCGTTCATGAGCGTCCTGTTCTGAGTGCACCCCGCGACCGAGCGCACTCCGCGACGCTGTTCTGAGGCCGGTGCGATCCCTGTAGTCTCCCCGGCATGGTCCACTTTCCCGGTCACGGACACCGCCGCTCCGAGGACGTCGTGATCGGCCCCCTCGACCTGCCGGCCCATGTCGACGAGGCGCTCGCCGTGCAGGCCGTCGCCTTCGGGCTCGGCGCCGACGAGGTCGCCGTACGCCGGCAGATCGTGCTGCGGCACATGACGTATCCCGGCGCCCGCGCGCTCGGCGCCACCACGTCCGACGGCCGGCTCGTCGGCTTCGTCTACGGCATGCCCAACGACCGCGCCCACTGGTGGTCCACCGTCGTCGAGCCCTATCTGCGCGCCCGCGGCCACGACGACTGGCTCGACGACTCCTTCGTGATCACCGAGCTGCACGTCCACCCGCGCCACCAGAACCGCGGCATCGGCCGCACCCTGATCACCGCCATCACCGACGACGCCGCCGAACCCCGCTCGATCCTCTCCGCGATCGACACCGACAGCCCGGCCCGCGGCCTCTACCACTCCCTGGGGTACGAGGACCTGGCCCGGCAGGTCTTCTTCCCCAGCGCGCCGATGCCGTACGCCGTGATGGGCGCCCCGCTGCCGCTGCGCCGCCGTGAGGGCACGCGATAACCGATTTCCACCGGAACAGCCCGCCCGGCTAACCTCCTAGCCATCACCCTTCCCCGCTCCCGGCCCGGCTCGAGCGGGGGACCCCACCGGCAGGAGTACGAGAACCATGGCGAACGCACCGGTCCAGCGCATGTCCCAGTTGTTGGCGAAGACGCTGCGCGACGACCCGGCCGACGCCGAGGTCCTCAGCCACAAGCTGCTGGTCCGCGCCGGATATGTCCGCCGCACCGCCGCGGGCGTCTGGAGCTGGCTGCCGCTGGGCATGAAGGTCCTCGCGAACGTCGAGCGGATCGTGCGCGAGGAGATGGACGCGATCGGCGCCCAGGAGGTGCTGCTGCCCGCGCTGCTGCCGCGCGAGCCGTACGAGGCGACCGGCCGCTGGGACGAGTACGGCGCCGAGCTGTTCCGTCTGCAGGACCGCAAGGGCGGCGACTACCTCCTCGGGCCGACCCACGAGGAGATCTTCACCCTGCTGGTGAAGGACCAGGCGTCCTCGTACAAGGACCTGCCGGTCATCCTCTACCAGATCCAGACCAAGTTCCGGGACGAGGCCCGGCCGCGCGCGGGCATCCTGCGCGGCCGTGAGTTCCTGATGAAGGACTCCTACTCCTTCGACCTCTCCGACGAGGGCCTCGCCGAGTCGTACGCCCTGCACCGCCAGGCCTACCAGCGCATCTTCGAGCGCCTCGGCCTGGACTACCGCATCTGCGCGGCGACCGCGGGCGCGATGGGCGGCTCCAAGTCCGAGGAGTTCCTCGCCCCGGCCGAGGCCGGCGAGGACACCTTCGCCGACTGCCCGAACTGCGACTTCGCCGCCAACACGGAGGCGATCACGTACGAGCTGAAGCCGGTGGACGGCTCCGGCGTGTCCGCCGCCGAGGAGATCCCGACCCCGGACACCCCCACCATCGAGACCCTGGCCGCCTCGCTCGGCGTCCCGGCCTCCGCCACGCTGAAGAACCTCCTGGTCAAGGTGGGCGGCGAGATCGTCGCCGTCGGCGTGCCCGGCGACCGCGAGGTCGACCTGGGCAAGGTCGAGGCGCACTTCGCGCCGGCCGCCGTCGAGCTGGTCACCGCCGAGGACTTCGTGGGCCGTCCGGACCTGGTCCGCGGCTACGTCGGCCCGCAGGGACTGGGGGAGAAGGTCACGTACATCGCCGACCCGCGCGTGGCCCCGGGCACGGCCTGGATCACCGGCGCCAACAAGGAGCACACGCACGCGAAGAACGTGGTCGCCGGCCGTGACTTCGAGGTCGACGCGTACGTGGACGTGGTCGTCGTGCAGGAGGGCGACCCCTGCCCGCAGTGCGGCACCGGCCTCAAGCTGGACCGGGCCATCGAGATCGGCCACATCTTCCAGCTCGGCCGCAAGTACACCGACGCCCTCAAGCTCGACGTCCTCGGCCAGAACGGCAAGCCGGTCCGCGTCACCATGGGCTCCTACGGCATCGGCGTCTCCCGCGCGGTCGCGGCGCTGGCCGAGCAGCACGCCGACGACAAGGGTCTGGTCTGGGCCAAGGAGGTCGCCCCGGCCGACGTCCACGTGGTCGCCGCCGGCAAGGCCCTGCAGACCGAGGTGGCCCTCGAGGTCTCCCAGAAGCTCGCCGCGGTCGGTGTCCGCGTCCTGGTCGACGACCGGGCCGGCGTCTCCCCGGGCGTGAAGTTCACCGACGCCGAGCTCATCGGCATCCCCCAGATCCTGATCGCCGGCCGCCGCGCGGCCGAGGGGATCGTCGAGCTGAAGGACCGCAAGACCGGCGAACGCGAGGAACTCCCCATCGAGGAGGCCCTCACCCGCCTCACGGCCTGATCCCCGCGGCCCGAGTCCCACGGCGGGGACCGGCGGCCCCGCCGATCACCGGGGCCGCCGCTCCCACGGCCGACAGCGCGCCGGGCGGATCCTGCCCGCCCGCGGCGGTGTGGGGGCGGCGGCCCGCTCGCCGTGGCCGCGTGGGGCGTGCGCCGAGGCGCCGAGCACGTCCGCATGACGGAAGGCGCGGCCGGTGCGGCACCGCCGCGCATGAGCCGTTGTGGCACTCGGCGCCGGCCTCCGGCCGGATCGTCACGTGCCCACGCTGCCCAAGTCCGCGGGGCCCGGGCGGAGCCGGTGCCGCACCGGGGCCGGCTCCGCCCGCCCACGTACCCGCGCGTCACCCGGGAGGGGTCCCGTGGGTCAGAGCCACGTGGCGAACTCCAGCAGCAGTTCCGCGTCCTTCGGGCGGCCCACCCGGCGGGCGCGTACGCCGGACTCGACGGCGCGGAAGAGGGTCCAGCCGCGCAGGCGCTCCTGGTCGATCTCCAGGGACTCCGCCAGACGCTTGACGCGGCGGCGGGTGGTGGCGGCGCCGGACGGGGAGGCGATCAGGTCCTCGACGCGGTCGCGGACCAGCCGCGCCAGGTCGAAGGCGGTCTCGCCGACGACCGGGTCGGGACCCACGGCCAGCCACGGCATCCGGTCGCCGGCGAGCACCTTGCTCTGCCGGAACGTGCCGTGCAGCAGCCGCTCCTCGGGCGGCGCCGCCAGCAGATCCTCACGAGCCCTGAGCGCCGCCGCGACCAGCGGCGCCACCTCCGCGTCGCCGGCCGCGCCCGCCCGCATCGCCTCGGCCTGCCGCCCGGTCCGCCCGGCCACCGTCTCGAAGGAATGCCCCGCGGGCGGCTCCACCCACAGCCGCCGCAGCGTGCCCGCCGCCTCCAGCAGCGCCCTCGCCTCCGGCAGCGACCGCACCGACACGTCCGGATGCAGCCGCTCCAGCAGCAGTACGCCCTCGCCCGGACCGCTGTCCAGGAGCTGTACGGCGCCCCGCCCGTCCCAGTGCACGAGCGCGGCCCGCTCGCTCTCCGGGCGGGCCCGCGGCGGGGCCAGCTTGAGCACGGCCGGAGTCCCGTCCGCCGTCCGCACCAGCACGACCAGGCTGCTGCGCCCGCCGGGCACCTGCACCCGCTCGACGGTCAGCTCGCGCACCGCCACGGCCTGCCGCGCCAGCTCGGGCAGCCCGGCCAGCCAGGCGTCACCGTCCGGTGCCGTCTCACCGAGCGCCCGCACCAGACGCTGCGGCGGTTCGAAAGCCATGCGCGAGCCGTTCCTTCCCGTGTCGTGCGGTGCCTCCGCTCGTGCGCGTCACGACGTGGGCGTCGCCGTGCCCGCCGTACCCACCGCACTCTCCGCATCCGTAGCGGCCCGTTCGGCGAGACCAGGGAAGGCTACGCTCTCCCCGCGCCAGCGCACCGCCCGGACCGCCGCCTCGCGCAGCGCCCCCGCGGCCTCCCGCCGCCGCTCGCCCGTGCTCGCCCGGACCAGGTCGGAGTACACCCCGGCCACGCGCTCCTCCAGCTCGGCGGCGAAACGTACCGCCGCCGCGGAGTCCGGCACCGGGAACGGCAGCGCGTAGGCCGCCGCCGCGGCCACCGGCCGCCCGCCCAGATCCCGTACCGCGCGCACCAGCGTGTCCCGCCGCGCCCGGTGCGCGTCGTACGCCGCCCGCGCCTCCGTCCGCCGGTCCTCCCGGACCCGCCCCCCGACGACGCCGTACCCGTACACGGCCGCGTGCTCCGCGGCGAGCGCCGCCTGCAGGGCCTCGAGCGGCCGCTTCTCCGCCTGGCTCACTTGTCACCCTCCGTCAGCAGGTACGCGTGCGCCGCCCCGGCCGCCGCCACCGAGGCCAGCAGACGCGCCAGTTCGCCGGGGGCCCGGAGCAGGGCCTCCGTGCGCCGGTCGGACAGGGACCGTTCCGCGGCGGCCAGCGAGGCCAGGGCGTTCTTCCGGTCCGCCGCGACGGCGGGGGACGGCGAGGCCTCGGCTCCCGCCGGGGCCCTCGGGCCCTCGGGCGCCATGGTCACCGCCGAAGCACCGGGCGAGGGCTTCGCCGTGCCGCCGAAGGCCTCCGCATGGGTCGCGACCTGAGCCCGCAGCGGCCGCAGCCGCTCCGCCAGCGCCGGATGCGCGGCGATCACGGCGTCGTACCGCCGCGCCAGCTCCTGGCTGTCCCGTGCCGCACGCGCGCGTACCCGCTCGGCGGCCGACGGGCCGTCGCCCGAGCCGCCGGAGTCGGAGGAACCGGTGGAGCAGCCCACGAGCAGGGCGGCCCCCGCGGCCGAGGCGAGCAGGCTCCTTCTGCGCGGGGAACTCCGGACAGGCCCTGGGGCGCGCGGGGGCGGGGGGAACGGCACGGCAGACGTCCTCGGGTGCGTACGGAACGAACGATGGCGGTGGGGCGACTCGCCCGTGATCACGGTACCCGCGCGCCCCAGGGGCACCACTCGGCGGCACCGCACCTGCCCAGGTGGACGGCAACACCCCTTGGGACCCGATACGCTTTGACCAGACACGCGACCACCCCACAACAGCAGACGCGGCCGAGGAGTCACCCGGATGAGCACCACCCAGAGCGAGAGGCTGCGAGAACTGCTGGAGCCGCTCGTCACCTCCCAGGGCCTGGACCTCGAAGAGATCGCCGTGGACTCCGTCGGACGCAAACGTGTGCTGCGCGTCGTCGTCGACTCCGACACCGGGGCCGACCTGGACAGGATCGCCGATGTGAGCCGTGCGCTCTCGGCGAGGCTCGACGAGAGCGACGCGATGGGCGAGGGCGAGTACACCCTCGAGGTCGGCACCCCGGGCGCGGAGCGCCTCCTCAGGGAACACCGGCACTATGTGCGCGCCACGGGCCGGCTGGTGAAGTTCCAGCTGGCCGAGGGCGGTGAGCTGGTGGCCAGGATCCTCGAGGTCGACGACGAAGGACTCGACCTCGAAGTGCCCGGAGTGAAGGGTCGCAAGGCCACGACCCGCAGACTCGGCTTCCCGGACGTCGTCAAGGCGCGTGTGCAGGTCGAGTTCAACCGCAAGGACCAGAAGGAAGAGGGGGCGTAGCCGTGGACATCGACATGAGTGCCCTGCGGAACTTGGTACGGGAGAAGGAGATCTCCTTCGACGTGCTGGTCGAGGCGATCGAGTCGGCCCTCCTCATCGCCTACCACCGCACCGAGGGAAGCCGCCGTCACGCGCGCGTGCAGCTCGACCGGGAGACCGGGCACGTGACCGTGTGGGCGAAGGAGGACCCCGAGGACCTCGAGGAGGGCCAGGAGCCCCGCGAGTTCGACGACACCCCGTCCGGCTTCGGCCGTATCGCCGCCACCACCGCCAAACAGGTCATCCTGCAGCGGCTGCGCGACGCCGAGGACGACGCGACGCTCGGCGAGTACGCCGGCCGCGAGGGCGACATCGTCACCGGCGTGGTCCAGCAGGGCCGCGACCCGAAGAACGTGCTCGTGGACATCGGCAAGCTGGAGGCCATCCTGCCGGTGCAGGAGCAGGTCCCGGGCGAGAGCTACCCGCACGGCATGCGGCTGCGGTCGTACGTCGTCCGGGTCGCCAAGGGCGTCCGCGGCCCCTCGGTGACCCTCTCCCGCACGCACCCGAACCTGGTGAAGAAGCTCTTCGCCCTGGAGGTCCCGGAGATCGCCGACGGCTCGGTCGAGATCGCGGCGATCGCCCGTGAGGCCGGCCACCGTACGAAGATCGCCGTACGGTCCAACCGTTCGGGCCTGAACGCCAAGGGCGCCTGCATCGGCCCCATGGGCGGCCGGGTGCGCAACGTCATGGGGGAGCTGAACGGCGAGAAGATCGACATCGTCGACTGGTCGGACGACCCGGCCGAGATGGTGGCCAACGCCCTGTCGCCGGCCCGCGTCTCCAAGGTGGAGGTCGTGGACATGGCGGCCCGGTCGGCCCGGGTGACCGTGCCCGACTACCAGCTCTCGCTGGCGATCGGCAAGGAGGGCCAGAACGCCCGGCTGGCGGCCCGGCTCACCGGCTGGCGCATCGACATCCGCCCGGACACCGAGCAGGCGTCCGAGTAAGTGCTTCCGGCACTTCCGGCACTTCCGGGAAGTTCACCCGGGAGTGGGGAATAGATCCCAGCCGTAGGCCGCTTGTAACACGACAACAGCCGTTCGATCTTTGCCCCGAAGGGGTGAGGTCGGTACGGGGAGGTAGACTGAGCAGTGTCTGGCCGGACGCGAGCCCGCGCACGCCCTGAGCGCACCTGTGTGGGGTGCCGGGAGCGAGCGGCCAAGATCGAACTGTTGCGGACCGTGGCGGCCGGGGACGAGTGTGTCCCCGATCCTCGCGGTACGCTGCCCGGCCGGGGTGCCTACGTACACCCCGCCCAGGTCTGTCTCGACCAGGCGGTGCGCCGCCGGGCGTTTCCGCGGGCGCTCCGCGTCCCGGGACCGCTCGACGTAATGGCGTTGCGCCGGTACGTCGAGCAGGCACAAGGTTGCTGAGGCAACACGGCAAGGAAAGACATGCCGTACGGACCCCGTGCGGCCTGGTACCTCGCGAGTCGAAAGCAGGTCGAGATTGCGATGAGCACTCGATGAGTACGCGATGAGTACGCCCATGAACTAGCGACGGTCCGGCCGCAACCCGGACCTAAAAGGAGCGAAGTGGCTAAGGTCCGGGTATACGAACTCGCCAAGGAGTTCGGTGTGGAGAGCAAGGTCGTCATGGCCAAGCTCCAGGAACTCGGTGAATTCGTCCGATCGGCGTCCTCGACGATCGAGGCGCCCGTAGTACGCAAACTGACTGACGCCTTCCAGCAGGGCAACGGCAGCGGCAAGTCCGCCGCGAAGCCGGGCGCCCCGAGGAAGGCCGCCCCCAGGCCCGCCGCGCCTTCCCCGGCGCAGGCCGGGGGTGCCTCCCGTGCCGGCAAGGCGGCGGGGGAGCGTCCGGCCGCCCCGAAGCCGCCGGCCGCCCCCAAGCCCGCGGCGGCACAGCAGCCCGCGGCCCCGTCGGCGCCCGCGCCGAC
>NZ_POTZ01000223.1 GCF_003236365.1 Streptomyces sp. NTH33 | reverse complement strand
CACCCCGCACCGCGCCGGCCGCCCCGGCGGCCACGGCATGTTCATCGTCCAGCGACTGTGCCTGGACTGGGGGGTCGTACGCCTCCCGGGTGTCACGGGCAAGAGGGTGTGGGCCGAGCTGGGGGCGCCGGCCTGAGCCGGCCGGGTCCCCGGGACCTCTTCCGCCTCCGCCGCGCGTGCCCACGGGCCGTACGACTCCGGTCGGGAACTTCGAGGAACCCCGCAGGCGCCGCTCGAACGCCGAAGGGCCACCGCATCCCCGGATGCGGTGGCCCTTCGGCGTTCCGGCCGGACCGGCCGGGTCCTCAGCGCACGTCGCCCATCAGGGCCTTGACCTTCCGGCGGTACATGTAGACCGCGAAGCCGGCGAGGGCGGCGAGGACGGCCTCCACGGCGACCGCTCCCGTGCCGCTGAGGTCGACCCCGGCCACGGCGGGGTTGGACAGCAGACCGGTGATGGAGTCGCCCGCGGTGACCGCGAGGAACCACACGCCCATCATCTGGCTGGCGTACTTCGCCGGGGCCATCTTGGTCGTCACCGACAGGCCGACCGGGGAGAGGCACAGCTCGCCGACCGTCTGGATCAGGTAGATGCCCACCAGCCACATCGGGCTGACCACTGCGTCGCCCGTGGTCATGCCCAGCGGCAGCAGGAAGAAGAAGAACGAGACGCCGATGAAGAACAGGGCGGCCGCGAACTTCGCGACGGTGCTCGGCTCCTTGCCCTTGCGGTTCAGCCACAGCCAGAACCAGGCGAAGACCGGGGCCAGGGCCATGATGAACACCGGGTTCAGCGACTGGTACCAGGAGGACGGGAAGGCGAAGCCCAGCAGCGAGCCGGAGGTCCTGGTCTCACCGAACGCCTGGACCGTGGAACCGCCCTGGTCGTAGATCATCCAGAAGACGGCGGCCGCGACGAAGAACCAGATGTAGCCGGTCATCCTGGACTGCTCGACGTCCGACAGCTCCTTGTCCCGCTTGATGCGCAGCAGGACGCCGGCCGGGATGACCAGGCCGATCACGGTGAGCGGGATCATCGCCCAGTTCAGGGTGAAGTGGCCGGTGAAGCCGACGATGCCGTAGAAGACGGCGGCGACGGCGAGCCAGGTCAGACCCTTGCGCAGCCAGGAGGCGCGCTCCGCGGCGTCCAGCGGCTTGGGGACGACGCTGCTCTGCGGGTTCAGGTTCCTGGTGCCGATGAGGAAGGCCGCGAGGCCGATCGCCATGCCCACGGCGGCGAGGCCGAAGCCCAGGTGCCAGCTGACCTGCTGGCCGACGGTGCCGATGATCAGCGGCGCGAAGAAGGCACCCATGTTGATGCCCATGTAGAAGATCGTGAAGCCACCGTCGCGGCGCGGGTCGTCCGGGCCGTCGTAGAGGTGGCCGACCATGGTGGAGATGTTGGCCTTCAGCAGGCCGGAGCCGAGCGCGACCAGCGCCAGACCGGCGAAGAAGGGCGCCTGCCCGCCGGGCAGCGCCAGCACCGCGTGACCCGCCATGATCGTCACGGCGGCGATCGTCACCGTCCTGCGGGGACCCCAGACGCGGTCGCCCAGCCACCCGCCGGGCATGGCGAGCAGGTACACCATCGACAGGTAGACGGAGTAGATCGCGGTGGTGGTGGCCAGATCCATGCCGAGCCCGCCGCCCATGCTCCCCTTCTTGGCGTCGGGGCCGCCGGAGAGCAGGTAGACGACGAGAAGGGCGCGCATGCCGTAGAAGCTGAAGCGCTCCCACATCTCGGTCATGAAGAGGGTGGCCAGGCCGCGGGGGTGGCCGAAGAAGGTCTTCTCGGACCCGGGGGTGCCCGGATGGACCGAGTCCTTCGTCAGGCTGGACGCCATGGTCGTTCCTTGCTGGTCGGGACGCGCTCCGGTCAGTGGACACGCGCCCGGTGGGGGGCGGCCGGCACCGGCGGGGCCGAGGTCCACCCCACGCCCAAGGGGAGCCCGCTCCGGGTCACGAAGCGGCGGACGGCGGCCACCGGGATCCACACCTCCGCCGTGTTGACACGCGTAGAGGCCCGGCCCTAGGTCATTTCCTTCCGGGCCGGCCAGGGCCGGCCCGGCACGCAAAAAGGACCCTCAGCGTCGGAATGAGCGCCGAAGGTCCGCTGCGTGCTACAGGCGTTCAACTCACCATACGGCACGACAGTGCCTGATATGGAAGGACTTGAGACGCGGATCACAGGGATCTGGGGGCCCCTGCCCGACCTTTCCAAGGTCCATGCGGAGTCCCGTCAAGGATCACATTCCGCGCCTGTTGGTCCGTACCACCGGACGGGAAAGTAAGAGGCCCGCGCGACGATCACACCGCAGCACCACCCCGGCAGACGGCGTGGGCGGACTACCATCAGTGCATGACCCGTGTACTGCTCGCCGAGGACGACGCGTCCATCTCGGAGCCGTTGGCCCGCGCACTGCGCCGGGAAGGTTACGAGGTCGAGGTGCGTGAGGACGGACCCACCGCGCTCGACGCCGGAACGCAGGGCGGTGTCGACCTGGTCGTGCTGGACCTCGGGCTGCCCGGCATGGACGGCCTGGAGGTCGCCCGCCGGCTGCGCTCCGACGGCCACACGGTGCCCATTCTGATCCTGACCGCGCGCGCCGACGAGGTGGACACCGTCGTCGGTCTCGACGCGGGCGCCGACGACTACGTCACCAAGCCCTTCCGGCTCGCCGAACTGCTCGCCCGCGTCCGGGCCCTGCTCCGGCGCGGCGCCACCGAGCCGCAGCAGCCGCCCGCCACACACGGTGTGCGCATCGACGTCGAGTCCCACCGAGCCTGGATGGGCGACGAGGAGCTGCAGCTCACCGCCAAGGAGTTCGACCTGCTCCGGGTGCTGGTGCGGGACGCGGGGCGGGTCGTCACCCGCGACCAGCTGATGCGCGAGGTCTGGGACACCACCTGGTGGTCGTCGACCAAGACCCTCGACATGCACATCTCCTGGCTGCGCAAGAAACTCGGCGACGACGCGGCGAACCCCCGCTACATCGCGACCGTACGAGGCGTCGGCTTCCGCTTCGAGAAGAGCTGAGCCCCGCCAAGCCGAGCCCGCCAAGCCGAGCCCCGCCGCCCGGGCCTTCGTCAGGTAAGAGGACATGCGCCGTCGACTGATCCAGTCCACGCTCGCCGTGGTGCTCGTCGTGATCGCCGTCTTCGGTCTCTCCCTGGTGATCGTCGAGACCCGCACGATCAGCAACAGCGCCCAGGAGCGGGTCGACTCCGAGGCGGTCAGGCTGGCCAGCATCGTCGACAGCCGGCTGCTCGGCTCGGAGACCGTCAACGCCGAGGTCCTGCGCGACCAGGTGGCCGACGGCCAGTACGCCGTGATCGGCATCCCCGGGCAGCGGCCCATCGAGGTCGGCGGTAAACCGTCCGGCGACGTGATCCACTCCACGGCCACGGGCGAGCAGGGCGAGACCGTCCGGGTGGAGGAGCCCCGCTCGTCGGTGACCCGCGAGGTCGGCCGCACGCTGCTGATCATCGGCCTGGTCGCGCTGCTCGCGGTGGTGGCCGCGGTGCTGCTCGCGGTCCGCCAGGCCAACCGGCTCGCCTCCCCGCTGACCGACCTCGCCGAGACCGCCGAGCGCCTCGGCTCCGGCGACCCGCGCCCCCGTCACAAGCGCTACGGCGTCCCCGAGCTGGACCGGGTCGCGGACGTGCTCGACGCCTCCGCCGAGCGCATCGCCCGGATGCTGACCGCCGAGCGGCGCCTGGCCGCCGACGCCTCCCACCAGCTGCGTACGCCGCTGACCGCGCTGTCCATGCGCCTGGAGGAGATCACCCTCACCGACGACCCGGACACGGTGAAGGAGGAGGCGAACGTCGCCCTCACCCAGGTCGAGCGGCTGACCGACGTGGTGGACCGCCTGCTGACCAACGCCCGCGACCCGCGCACCGGCTCCGCCGTCTCCTTCGACCTCGACGAGGTCATCCAGCAGCAGATCGCCGAGTGGCGTCCCGCCTACCGCAGCGCCGGCCGCGCCATCGTCAGCTCCGGCAAGCGGCACCTGCACGCCGTGGGCACGCCGGGCGCGGTCGCCCAGGTGCTGGCCGCGCTGATCGAGAACTCCCTCATGCACGGCGGCGGCACGGTCGCGCTGCGCACCCGCGTGACCGGCAACCAGGCGGTCGTGGAGGTCACCGACGAGGGCACCGGCGTCCCCGCCGACCTGGGCGCCCGCATTTTCGAGCGCACGATCAGCGGCCGCAACTCCACGGGCATCGGCCTCGCCGTCGCCCGCGACCTCGCCGAGGCCGACGGCGGCCGTCTGGAACTCCTCCAGGCCCAGCCCCCGGTCTTCGGCCTGTTCCTCTCCCGCACGGCGCTGAAGAAGCAGACGGACCAGCAGCCGACGGTACGCTGACCCGCGCGGAGGACACCGGCGGAGGACACCGGCGAAAGACACTGGTGCAAGGCGCCGGCGAAAGACACCGGCGAAAGACACTCCACGCACCGGCGGCGAACGGGGGCGGCATGGACGGGCACACTTCGGCCGACGAGGAGCTGACGACCGCCCGGCTGTCCCTGCGGCGCCCGACGGCGGACGACGTCGACGCGTCCTCGCGATCCACAGCGACCCCGCCGCGTGCGCCCACAATCCCTCCGACGCCCTCACCGGGCGGACGGAGGCCGAACGGCTCCACCAGCGCTGGGACGACCAGTGGCGGCGCCACGGCTACGGACACTGGGCGGTCCGGCGGCATGGCGAGGCCCGCACGCTGGGCTTCTGCGGGGTCAAGCCCATGGACCTGGCAGGCCTGCGGATCCTCGACCTCTTCTACCGCTTCGCCCCCGCAGCCTGGGGCCGAGGACTGGCCGGTGAGGCCGCGACGGCGGTCGTGACCTGGGCGGGCCGACGGGTGCCGCGGCTCCCCGTGGTCGCCCGGATCCGTCCGGCCAACACCGCCTCCCGGCACGTGGCGCTGCGGGCCGGCCTGGTCCGGGCCGCACACCTCGACCGCCCCGGCGAGGACGGCCTCGACTGGATCTTCGCGACGAACCTCCCCGGCGGCGGGGGCGGGAGCCGCTGAGCAGCCTTGGTGAAGTCCGGCGCGATACCGCGCCCCGCAAGGGGCGCGGGGAACTGCGCGCTCAGCCCCTGCCGGCCCGCAGGTTCACCACCGTGCTTTCCAGCGGAGCGCTCAGCGGAAGGCCCGCGACCGCGGCTTCCCCGACTCGGCCTGCAGGAACGACTCCGCGCCCGCCACGGCCCCCCGGGCCGGCAGGGTGCGGAACACCCAGGTGCGGTAGGACCAGAAGCGGAACAGGGTGGCGATGCCGATGCCGAGGAACTTGAAGAAGTTGTTCTGCAGCGGGCTGTTCCAGCCGAAACCGTACGTCGCCAGGTACAGCACACCGTTCTCGATCACCAGGCCGGCCGCGCTGAACAGCAGGAACAGGGTCATTTCCCTGGTGCGGCCGCTCCTGTCGCGGTCCCGGTAGGTGAAGTAACGGAAGCCGATGTAGTTGAAGACGATCGCGACGACCGTCGCGATGACACTCGCGCGCACCACCTGCAGACCGGTCACCTGCCGTACCAGGTTGAACACGAGCAGGTTGACGAGGAGTCCCGCTCCGCCCACCGCGCCGAACTTGGCGACCTCGCGCCACAGCCGGTCCACGCGCCTGCGCAGCGCGCCGCGGCGTGCCGGGGGCGCCGGTTGAAGCCCTGAGGAACCATGGCCCATGGTCGTGCAGGCCCCCGTCTCGGTCGGTGTCTCAATCGGTCTCGTCGACTCCGCCATGCTAACCAGCGCTCCGGGCCCGCGCCCGTGGACGGGCTTCCGGCCGGGGAACCGGTCGGAAAGAGCCCCGGAAATGGCAGGAAAGAGCTGCCGGAACAACCGGCGGGAGCACCGGTGCGCAGGCCGGTGCGGGCTCCGGCGGGCGCGGAATCCGGCCGGGCCGGTGCGGCCGATACCCTGGGGGGCGTGACATTCCCGGTTGTCGGCATGGTCGGCGGTGGCCAGCTCGCTCGTATGACGCACGAGGCGGGCATTCCGCTGGGCATCAGGTTCAAGCTCCTCAGTGACACTCCCCAGGACTCCGCGGCACAGGTCGTGAGCGACGTCGTCGTCGGCGACTACCGCGACCTGGAGACGCTGCGCGCGTTCGCGCGGGGCTGCGACGTGATCACCTTCGATCACGAACACGTCCCCACCGAGCACCTACGGGCCCTGGAGGCGGACGGCATCCCCGTGCGCCCCGGCCCCGACGCGCTCGTGCACGCCCAGGACAAGGGCGTGATGCGCGCGAAGCTCGACGCGATCGGCGTGCCCTGTCCGCGGCACCGGATCGTGACCGATCCGCAGGACGTGGCCGCGTTCGCGGCGGAGGGCGAGGGCTTCCCCGTCGTCCTGAAGACCGTCCGCGGCGGCTACGACGGCAAGGGCGTGTGGGTGGTGGACTCCGCCGAGGAGGCCGCCGAACCCTTCCGCGCCGGCGTCCCCGTCCTCGCCGAGGAGAAGGTCGACTTCGTCCGGGAGCTGGCCGCCAACGTCGTCCGCTCCCCGCACGGCCAGGCCGTCGCCTACCCGGTCGTGGAGTCGCGGCAGGTGAACGGCGTGTGCGACACGGTCATCGCGCCCGCCCCCGACCTGGACGAGGACCTCGCCCTGCGGGCCGAGGAGATGGCGCTGCGCATCGCCAAGGAACTCGGCGTCGTCGGCCACCTCGCCGTGGAGCTGTTCCAGACCCGCGACGGCCGCATCCTCGTCAACGAACTGGCGATGCGCCCGCACAACTCCGGCCACTGGTCCATGGACGGCGCGATCACCTCCCAGTTCGCCAACCACGTCCGCGCGGTCCTCGACCTGCCGCTGGGCGACCCCCGCCCCCGCGCGAAGTGGACGGTCATGGTGAACGTCCTGGGCGGCGACTACCCCGACATGTACTCCGCGTACCTGCACTGCATGGCCCGGGACCCCCAGCTGAAGATCCACATGTACGGCAAGGACGTGAAGCCCGGCCGCAAGGTCGGCCACGTCAACACCTACGGCGACGATCTGGACGACGTGCTGGAGCGCGCCCGTCACGCAGCCGGCTACCTGAGAGGCACCATCACCGAATGAGCCAGAGCAGCCCTGTCGTGGGCATCGTCATGGGGTCGGACTCCGACTGGCCCGTCATGGAGGCCGCCGCCGAGGCACTCGACGAGTTCGAGATCGCCTACGAGGTCGACGTCGTCTCCGCGCACCGCATGCCGCGCGAGATGATCGCGTACGGCGAACAGGCGGCCGAGCGCGGGCTGAAGGCGATCATCGCGGGCGCGGGCGGCGCCGCCCACCTGCCCGGCATGCTCGCCTCCGTCACCCCGCTGCCGGTGATCGGCGTGCCCGTCCCGCTGAAGTACCTGGACGGCATGGACTCGCTGCTGTCGATCGTGCAGATGCCGGCCGGAGTGCCCGTGGCGACCGTGTCCGTCGGCGGTGCCCGCAACGCCGGCCTGCTCGCCGCCCGGATGCTCGCCGCGCACGACGGGGAACTGCTCGGCCGGATGCGGGAGTTCCAGCAGGAACTCAACGAGCAGGCCACCGAGAAGGGCAAGCGGCTGCGCGCCAAGGTCGAGGGCGCGGCCGGCGGCTTCGGCTTCAACTCCGGGAAGTGACGCCGATGACGGCACGAGAGGAAGCCCGGGAGCTGCTGCGCCAGTTCCCGGTCGTCGACGGCCACAACGACCTGCCCTGGGCGCTGCGCGAACAGGTCCGCTACGATCTCGACGCCCGCGACATCGCCACCCACCAGGGCGCCCATCTGCACACCGACATCCCGCGCCTGCGCGAGGGCGGCGTCGGCGCCCAGTTCTGGTCGGTGTACGTCCGCGCGGACCTGCCCGACCCGGTGCCGGCGACGCTGGAGCAGATCGACTGCGTACGGCAGCTGCTCGCCCGCCATCCGGCCGACCTGGCCCCCGCGCTGACGGCCGCCGACATGGAGACGGCGCGGGAGCAGGGCCGTATCGCCTCGCTCATGGGCGCCGAGGGCGGCCACTCCATCGCCGGCTCCCTCGGCACGCTCCGGGGGCTGTACGCGCTCGGCGTGCGCTACATGACCCTCACCCACAACGACAACGTGCCGTGGGCGGACTCGGCGACGGACGAGCCGGGCGTGGGCGGCCTGTCGGCCTTCGGCCGCGAGGTGGTCCGCGAGATGAACCGCCTGGGCATGCTGGTCGACCTCTCCCACGTGGCCGCCACGACCATGCGGGACGCGCTGGACACCACCGGCGCGCCGGTGATCTTCTCCCACTCCTCCGCACGGGCCGTGTGCGACCACCCCCGCAACATCCCGGACGACGTGCTGGAGCGGCTGCCCGCCAACGGCGGGGTGGCGATGGTGACGTTCGTCCCGAAGTTCGTCCTCCAGGCCGCCGTCGACTGGACGGCCGCGGCCGACGAGCACCTGCGCGCCCACGGCTTCCACCACCTCGACACCACCGCCGAGGCGATGAGGGTCCACCGCGCCTTCGAGGAGGCGAACCCGCGCCCCGTCGCCACCGTGGCCACGGTCGCCGACCACCTCGACCACATGCGCGAGGTCGCCGGCGTCGACCACCTCGGCATCGGCGGCGACTACGACGGCACGGCCTTCACCCCCGAGGGCCTGAACGACGTCTCCGGCTACCCGAACCTGATCGCGGAACTCCTGGACCGCGGCTGGTCGAAAACCGACCTGGCCAAGCTGACCTGGCAGAACGCGGTACGGGTCCTGGGCGCCGCCGAGGACGTCGCCCGCGACCTGCAGGCCACGCGCGGCCCGTCCAACGCGACGATCGAGCGACTGGACGGCTGAGAGTTGTTACGGCTGCTCGGGTTCGGCGTACCGCCGCGACGCGCTCAGCAGGCGCACAGGCAGAACGGGTGTCCGGCCGGGTCGGCGTAGACCCGGAAGCTGCGCGTCCGGTCCGTCGCGTCCAGCGGGCGCGCGCCGAGCGCCAGGACACCCTTCTCCGCCGCGTCCAGGTCCTCGACGACCAAATCCAGGTGGAACTGGAGCGAGCCGTCCGCGGCGGGCCACTTCGGCGGTACGTGGTCCGGTGCCTCCTGGAACGCCAGCGCCGGCCCGCCCGGCACCTTCAGGTCCACCCACTCGCCCTCGTCCTTCACGGTCCCGCCGAGCACCTTGGCGTAGAAGCCGGCGAGCGCGCGCGGGTCGGGGCAGTCCAGGACGACGACACCCAGCTTGGCGAGAGCCATGACTTCCTCCTCGTGTGAGGGTTACCCGTTGTGGGCAGACACCCGGTAACCGTTACCCCATGCTCCCGTATGGCCGGTAACGGCGCAACCGAATTCGCGAGGTACCGTCGCTGACATGAGTGAGAGATCGGCCGCGCCAGGGAGCCTGGCTCTGGTCGAGGCCCTGGTGAACACGCTGGACATCGAGACGGGCGCCGACTCCCTCGGCACGGCGGACGGCCGGGCACGCCTCGGGATCGGCGAGGCGGAACTGCCGCGGGCGCGCGAGCTGCGCGAGTCGCTGCGGGCCACCCTGCTCGCCCACGCCGGTCACCCCCCGCACCACGAGGTGACACCGCTCGGCGAGCTGCTCGCGCAGGCCCCGCTGCTGGTGGCCGTCGACGACCGGGACGGCTCCGCGACGCTTGCCCCCGCCGATGCGAGCCCCCTGCTCTCCCGGATCGCGGCCGCCGTGGCGGAGGCGCTCGTCGCGGGCACCTGGACCCGGCTGAAGGCCTGCGAGGCGGACACCTGCCACTGGGCGTACTACGACCGCAGCCCGGCCGGCCGGCGCCGCTGGTGCTCCATGCAGGTGTGTGGTGCGCGCGCGAAGATGCGCCGCTACCGGGCCAAGGAGGGGTGATCCACGGGGGTTTCTTCCGCATGCCCCGGACCGGTGGTGCAGAATGCGTGAGGACGCCGGTTCGGCCGACTGAGCCTCGGCCGAACCGGCGTCCTCCGTCACGTCCCGCTACGCGGTCGGCCGCCCCATCGCCCGGTACGTCCACCCGGCCCGCCGCCACTGCTCCGGGTCCAGCGCGTTGCGCCCGTCCAGGATCACCCGGGCCGCCACGGCCTCGCCCAGCTCCGCCGGGTCCAGCTCGCGGAACTCCCGCCACTCGGTCAGGTGCAGCACCACGTCCGCGCCCCGCACGGCCTCCAGCGCGCTGCCGGCGTACCCGAGCGTGGGGAACACCCGCCGGGCGTTGTCCAGGCCCTTGGGGTCGTACACCGTCACCTGGCCGCCCTGCAGGTGGATCTGCCCGGCGACGTTGAGCGCGGGGGAGTCCCGCACGTCGTCCGAGTCCGGCTTGAACGTGGCGCCGAGCACCGCGACCCGCCTGCCCAGGAACGGACCGCCGCCCAGCGCCTGCCGGGCCAGCTCCACCATCTGCCCGCGCTGGCGCATGTTGATCGAGTCGATCTCGCGCAGGAACGTCAGCGCCTGGTCGGCGCCCAGCTCACCCGCGCGCGCCATGAACGCCCGGATGTCCTTGGGCAGGCAGCCGCCGCCGAAGCCGATCCCGGCGCGCAGGAACTTCTTCCCGATCCGGTCGTCGTACCCGATGGCCTCGGCCAGCTTCGCGACGTCGCCGCCCGCGGCCTCGCACACCTCGGCCATGGCGTTGATGAAGGAGATCTTCGTGGCGAGAAAGGAGTTCGCGGCGGTCTTCACCAGCTCCGCGGTCGGGAAGTCGGTGACCACGAAGGGGGAGCCCTCGGCGATCGGCGTGGCGTACACCTCGCGCAGCAGCTTCTCCGCCCGCTCGCTGCGCACGCCGACCACGATCCGGTCCGGGCGCAGCGTGTCCTGCACGGCGAAGCCCTCGCGCAGGAACTCCGGGTTCCAGGCCAGCTCCACGTCCTCGCCCGCGGGTGCGAGCTCGGCGATCGTACGGGCCAGGCGGTCCGCGGAGCCGACGGGCACCGTCGACTTGCCGACGACCAGGGCGGGGCCGGTCAGGTGCGGGGCGAGGGAGGCGATCGCGGAGTCGACGTAGCTCATGTCGCAGGCGTACTCGCCGTGCTTCTGCGGGGTGTTCACGCAGACGAAGTGGACGTCGCCGAACGCGGCCGCCTCCGCGAAGTCCGTCGTGAACCGCAGCCGGCCGGTCGAGCCCTCGATCCCGGCCACGTGCCGGCGCAGCAGCTCATCAAGACCGGGCTCGTACATCGGGACCTCGCCCCGGCGCAGCGTCTCGATCTTCTCCGGGACGACGTCCAGCCCCAGCACCTCGAAACCGAGCTCGGCCATGGCCGCGGCGTGCGTCGCGCCGAGATAGCCGGTGCCGATCACGGTGATCTTGAGGCTCATGGATGCTCCAGGAGGGACGATGGTCATGCGGTGCCCGAGCATATCGGGGGCATGCGCAAGGCCTTCGCCGGGCAATGTCCTCGCTGTCGCCGAACTCACGTATCACCGAGCGTGGGCGGGCCGCTAAAATTTGAGTTACTTAACGGTAGTTAGCGTCAGTGTGCGTCTTCTTTGGAGTGAGAGACCTTGGCCGGATCGGCTGACTTCGACCTGTACCGCCCGTCCGAGGAGCACGACATGCTCCGCGACGCCGTCCGCTCGCTGGCCGAGGCGAAGATCGCGCCGTACGCCGCCGCGGTGGACGAGGAGGCCCGCTTCCCGCAGGAGG
>NZ_POTZ01000222.1 GCF_003236365.1 Streptomyces sp. NTH33 | reverse complement strand
GCCCACCGCTGGCCGTCGTCCCCGACGCGCCGGTCGCGCCGGTGGTGCCGCTGTGGGTCCGCTCCGGCCGCGCCATCAGGTCGGCCGTCACCCACGAGACCACCGTCACGGCCGCCCGCGCGGTCGCCCGGCACAGCCTGTATGTGGTGGGCGGGGCGCGGATCGTGGCCCGGCGTACCTGGGACGGCCGGACCGCCGCCCGCTATGAGCGGATGCTGCGGGCGGCGGAGGCCGCCGGGAACCACGAGGCCGCCGCGGAGTGGGAGGAGCGCGGGCAGCGCTTCCGCGAGGCCCGCCACCGCCGCCGCATGGACCTGCTGCACTCCCCGGTCGATGCGGCCAAGGGGATGCTGGTCGGCACCGGCATGGGCATCGGTGGCCTGGTCGCCCTCGGGGTCGTGCTGGCCATCGCCAACAAGGACGCCACCGACGTGGTCACCCCGCTGATGGCCGTGATCGAGTTCATCCGCCTGATGATCACCATTGTCCAGGTGGTGTGGGGGCCGCTCGTCTCGATCGGCCCGTTCCTGGCCCTGCTCGCCCTGTGGGCCGTGGGCCGTCACCAGCAGGCCGCGCCCACCTGGGCGCTTCCCGCCAACGTCCGCAACGAGGAGGGGGAGCCCATCACCCCCTCGATCGTGGTCAAGGCGCTGCGCGACCTGGGCGTGCCCGCACTGCGTAACGCCATCAAGGAGATGGGCGACGCCGGCGCGTCCATGCTCGGCCCGATCCGCATCGCCGGATGCGGCGTCGAGGTCGACGTCACCCTGCCCTCCGGGGTGTCGACCATCGAGGTGCAGAACCGGCGGCGGAAGCTCGCGGAGAACCTCACCCGCCACGAACACGAGGTGTTCATCACCATTCCGCAGGCCGCGCGCACGGTGCGGCTGTGGATCGCCGACTCCGGGGCGCTGGATGAGCCGATCGGCCCGTCGCCGCTGGTCACCGACGAGACCCTGACCGCGGACTACGCCAAGGGCCGCGCCCCCTGGGGGCAGGACCTGCGCGGCGACGCGGCCGCGCTGAGCCTGTATCAGCGGCACCTGCTCATCACGGGTCTGTCCAACCAGGGCAAGACGGCCGCGCTGCGGGCGCTCGCCCTGTGGCTCGCCCTGGACCGCACGGTCGAGTTCCGGGTGGCGGACCTGAAGGGCGCCGGCGACTGGGCCATGTTCGACGGGCTCGCCACCGTCCTGATCCAGGGGCCGACCGACGAGCACGTCATCGAGGCGACCGAGATGGTCGAGGGCGGCGTGGCGGAGATGGAGCGGCGCCTGACGGCGCCGCCCGGCACCGCGTTCCCGCCGCTGATCCTGCTGGTGGACGAGGCGCAGGTGGCGTTCATGTGCCCGCTCACCGACGCCGACAAGCGGCCCTACGGCGGCTCCAAGGCCACGTCCCGGTACTTCATGGCCGCCCGGAAGATCCACAACCAGGGCCGTGCGGTGAACGTACTGCTGTGGCAGGGCACGCAGGACCCCACCGACCAGAACCTGCCCAAGCTGGTCCGCGAGGGCGCCCACACCCGTGCCGCGCTCGCGCTGGGCACGGAGTCGCAGGCCCGCATGGCGCTGGGGGACAAGGCCGTCGACGGCGGCGCCGCCCCCAACCTGCTGCGGCCCGGCCTGGACAAGGGCACGGTCGTCGTCGCCTCCGACGGCATCGCCATCCCGGCCGGCCAGTCCTCCATCACCGTCCGCACCCACTACATCGACACCGACACCGCCGCCGAGATCGCCGAGCGGGCCAAGCGGCTGCGCGACGGGGTGACCACGCTGCACGTCATCGAGCGGGACGAGGAGCGCGACCCGCTCGCCGACATCGCCACCGTGCTCGGCAACGCGCCGCGAGTGCTTACCGCGGACGTGCTCAAGCGGCTGTCCGCGCTGAACGCGGACGCCTACGGGAAGTGGACGCCCGGCGACCTCAAGCGGGTGCTGGAAGCCGCCGGTGCGGAGCCGTACAAGTCCGACGGCCGCATGGTCGTCGGCCGCGACCGCGTCGCCCGCGCGCTCGCCAACCGCGACGCGGACGGTTCCGCTTCCGCCTCCGAATGACAGGGAGTCGGCCCCCGGCGGATCAGGGAGGCAGGGAGAACTCCCTGAACCCCTCCCTGGCCCGCCTCCCTGGCCCTGACCAGTACGAATGATCCATCAGGGAGTCAGGGAGGCCCGCAGGCCGGCACCCCCGAAACCCCCTCCACAGCCACCCCGCAAGGGGGTGGTTCCGCCTCCCTGACCGAGCACCGGAAGGGATTCCGCATGTACCCCGAACACGTCCGCCACGCGCCCCTCGAAGGGGCCGTGGAAGTCCACCAGCCCACCCCGATACCGCAGACCGTGCCGGTCGCGGCGCCGCTCGTTCCCGTGCAGCCGGGGCACGTCCCGGCGGTGGCGAGCGTGGTCCTGCCTGACGGGCGGGTCGTCACCGGCTACGCCATCGAGCCGACCAGGCCCGAACCGGTCGCCGTGAAGCCGGTCGTCTCCCGCGCGGCGGTGAACGTCGCCCTCGGGGGCGTCGGGTTCCTCGCCGTCTGCGGCGGCCTGCTGCTGCTCACCTCGTTCATCGCCGCACTCGCCGCGCTCGTCCAGCAGCTCATCATCCTGGCCGCCGTCGTCTTCGGCGGCTGGATCGCCGTGCAGGTCTTCACCGCCGGCGGCCACCGCGAGCGGACCACGGTCAACATCCGCAAGGCCGTCATCAAGCGCAGCCACTTCCACGGCTGACCAGAGGAGCAACGTGTTCGAGATCCGCATCATCTGCGACCCGGCCGACACCGACCGGATCACCGCCGCACTCAGCGGCGCGTTCACCGCCGGCGCCGTCCGCACCTACCCCACCCGCGACGGCGAGCGCACCCGGCTGTACGTCACCGCCGACCACCGCCCCGAGCCCGGACCGTGGCCCACGCCGGACGAGGCGTACGCGCTCGCCCCGAGCCTCATCCGCGAGATCGGATGGACCGCCCGGACGGCCGCCGACAAGCCGTTCGGCGAGCACCTGGGGCGGGAGTTCTGGCTCCGCAAGGCCGCGCTGCTGGACCGCATCGCGCTGCGCGCCGAGGAGGACGGCCCCCGCGGTGACGCGGCGGAGGTGGCCACGGAAGCGGCCCGCCGGCTCATCGAGCACGACCGGGAGGGCGAGGGCGACTACCACGGCGCCCCGTACTGGCCGGAGCACCCGGCCACCGCCGCCGACCCGCGCGGCTACGTCCGCCAGGAGTACGCCCACTGGGCCACGAACCACTAGCTACGCCGCGGCGGCGGGACTCCCCAGCAAGGTCGCCCGCCGCCGCGGTTCTCCCTGCCCATCCGCAGACAGAACAGGAGAACCCCCAGCATGCCGCACCTGGACGGCTCTGCCCAGCTCACCGCCGCGCTTGACGCAGCGTCGCGTGACTGGCGTGTCTTTCCCCTGATCCCCGGTGACAAGCGCCCGGCCGTCTCCGACTGGGAGACCCGCGCCACCACCGACCCGGACCGCATCACCCGCGCGTGGTCCGTGGCCGCCTTCAACGTCGGCATCGCCACCGGCCCGTCCGGCCTGGTCGTCATCGACCTGGACAAGCCCAAGCACCCCGGCGACACCCCGCCGGCCGCTTGGGCCGAGCACGGCGTCACCGACGGCGCCGACGTGCTCGCCGTGCTCTGCGAGCGCCACGGCCAGCCCTTCCCCGCCGACACCTACACGGTGCGCACCTGGAGCGGCGGCACCCACCTGTACTTCCTCGCACCCGAGGGCGAGCCCCTGCGCAACACCGCTGGGGACAGCGCTCGCGGGCTGGGCTGGAAGGTCGACACCCGAGCGTGGGGCGGACTCGTGGTCGGCGCGGGCAGCACCTTCGCCGGACACCCATACGAGGTCACCCACCACGGCCCCGTGGCGCCCCTGCCGGGCTGGCTCGCCGAACTCCTGCGCCCGGCCCCGTTGCCCCCACAGACACCCGTCACGGTCGCCCTCACCGGCCACGGACGGCGCACCGCTTTCCTCCGCTCCGCGATCAACGGAGAGGTGCAGCGGGTCACCGGCTCCGGCCCGCACGAGCACAACAACAGCCTCTACATCGCCGCGGTCGCCCTCGGACAGCTCGTTGCCGGAGGCGAGTTGAGCGAAGTCGATGTCACCGGCTGGCTCCTCACGGCCGCGCTCCAAGTCGGCCAGGGCGAGCGCGAGGCACGGCGCACCATCGCCTCCGGCCTGCGCGCCGGAGCACGTCGCCCCCGGACGGTCGCCGCATGAACGCCAACCCCATCCCGCCCCTGCACCTGTACTCCGTGCCCAGCGACCCCGAGACGGTCCCCATCGCGCCGCCAAAGCGGGAGCGCCCCCGGACCGCATGGACGGCCGATCAGCTCATGGCCGCACACTTCCCCGAGCCGAAATGGGCCGTTCCCGGCATCCTCGCCGAGGGCGTCAACGTGCTCGCCGGACCGCCCAAGGTCGGCAAGTCCTGGCTCTCCCTTGGACTGGGGCTGTCGGTCGCGGCCGGCGGCAAGGCGTTCGACTCCGTGTCCGTCGAGGGCGGGCCGGTGCTCTACCTCGCCCTGGAAGACACCCCGCGCCGTCTCCAGACCCGCATGGGCAAGCTGCTCGGGGGCCAGCCCGCGCCCGCCGGTCTGACCCTGGTCACCGAATGCCCGCCCTTCCCGCAGGGCGGGACCGAAGCCATCGCCCAGTGGCTGGAGCGCAACCCCGACGCGCGCATGGTCGTCATCGACGTGTTCGCCAAGATGCGCGGACAGGCCCCGGCCGGGGTGTCGGCGTACGACGCGGACTATGTCGCCGTCGGCTACGCCAAGCGGCTCGCCGACCACTACGGCGTGGCCGTCGTCCTCGTGCACCACGTCCGCAAGGCAGGCTCCGAGGACTTCCTGACCGAGGTCTCCGGCACCAACGGCATCGCCGGAGCCGCTGACGCCACGCTCGTGCTGAAGCGGGCGCGTGGGCAGGCGGACGGCATCTTGCACGTCACCGGTCGCGACGTGGACGAAGCCGAGTACGCCCTCAGCTTCCAACCCGCCTCCGGCGCCTGGCACCTGTTGGACGGCCCGGTCTCCGACCACACCGTCAGCGACACCCGCGCCACGATCCTGCGGTACGTCCGTGCCCACCCCGGCGCCAAGCCGAGGGACATGGCGGGTGAGCTGCCGCACGTCGACATCGACACGATCCGCCGCACTTGCAACCGCATGGCCGACGCCGGACAGCTCAGCAAGGACGCCGGCGGCCGGTACTACCCGGACACCGAAACCCGGACGCAGGGCGCCCAAGAGGTGTCCGCACTGTCCGGCTGTCCGGTTACTACCTCTGACCAGCACGAACCTCCCGGACAGTCGGAATTGGAGCTGTCCGGCCTGTCCGGTGCAGACGAAGCCGAAGGGATGGCGAAATGAGCGCCCGTACACGGGACGAGAAGATGACCGTCAAGGAGGTCATCGCTGATCTGAAGGTCGCCCCGTCGACCTTCTACCGGTGGCGCCAGCTCGGGAAGGGGCCCCGCGCGATCAAGCTCCCGAACGGCGACGTGCGGATCCGGCGGTCGGAGTACGAGCGTTGGCTTGCGGAGCGGGAGGACGCTGCGTGAGCACTGAGAACGACGTCCCGGCCGGGCGCCCTCGCGGGTCGGCCCGGCCGGGCTACTCCTTCGACGTCAAGCTGTGGAAGGTGACCAAGACTGGACGCAAGTCCCGTCCGTGGCGCCTCCGGTGGGTGGTCGCAGGGCGAGTGCACGGTGAGACATTCACCACGTCGGCTCTCGCGGAGAGCCGACGGTCAGAGCTGTGGCAGGCCATGAATCGGCGTGGTGAAGCGTTCGAGATCGAATCGGGGCTGCCTGAGTCCGAGGTGCGCGCGGCGGCCGAAGCCGCCGAAGCAGCGGACGCCGAGCCGCCGTTGCGATGGTTCGAGTTCTGCCGGAAGTACATGGCCGGGCGGTGGCGTACGGCTGCGGCCAAGACCCGTGAGGGCATGGCGGACGGCCTTGCGGCCGTGACGCTCGCCATGGTCAAGCGTGGGGACGACGCTCCCGACGACGAGACCCTTCGGCTGGCCTTCCGGTGGGGGATCGTGCCCGCGAACGCGGGGGAGGACCCGCCGGCCGAACTCAAGGCCGCGTACGACTGGGTCACGACGACCGACCGGCCACTGGGTGATCTGGCCGACCCTGAAGTGTTCGAGGATGTGCTGTACCGCCTCAGCTACAAGCTGGACGGCACCCCAGCCGCAGGCGACACGTACAAGCGGCGGCGCCGCGCTCTGAACACCGCTCTCGAACACGCCGTGGTCGCGGGGGAACTCCCGGAGAACCCCCTTCAGCGCGCCCGCCGGAAACACGTCGGCTCCAATGACGTGGTGGACCGCCGCGTCCTCGTGAACGCCGTACAGGCCCGGCAGTTGCTCACGGCCGTCTCCTACGTCGGGTCATGGGATCGCTGCCGCGGGCGGCGCCTGGTGGCTTTCTACGCGGTCCTGTACTACGCGGGACTGCGGCCCGCTGAGGCGGTCGGGCTGAGGCGGTCTGACTGCCACCTGCCGGAGACGGGCTGGGGCACGCTGACACTTCGGGAGACACGCCCCGTCTCCGGCAAGCAGTGGACAGACTCCGGGGAACGACACGACCGTAGGGGACTGAAGGCACGTGAGGCAGCCGCCGATCGGCCAGTACCCATCCCGCCTCTCCTGGTCGCCATCCTCCGAGCGCATCTGAAGGAGTTCGACACTGCTGAAGAGGGGCGGTTGTTTGGGAACGAGCGTGGAGGAGTAGTCGGCTCTTCCACATACTGGCGGGTGTGGCAGGAAGCGCGGCAGTACGCTCTTCCACCAGATCGCTATACCTCGCCGCTTGCCGGGCGGCCGTACGACCTGCGGCATGCGTGCATAACACGATGGCTCAACGCTAGAGTACCCATTGCCGAGGTGGCGCGACGAGTTGGGAATTCACCAGAGGTGATCCATCGCCGGTACCACGGCTGTATTGATGGCCACGAAGAAGCGGCCAACGCGAAGATTGCGCAATCGCTGGAAGCGGACGAAGACACTACCTGACAGGAGAACCTCGGCGGCGGCGGCAAGGCGCGAGTAGCGATGACATCCCGCAGTTTGCCGCCGTCAGCCGCTGCAACGGCTAACCGTCGCTAGAAGATGGCCCCCTCTTCGCCCTGTTTTGGAAGGCTTGTGGCGTACTTGGGAACTGGCAGGACGCCGGCAGAAGTGAGGTCGTCCCTAGTTATACGCCGCCCCTGGCAAACCTCATCCAACAGATCCCGTTGCTGCGGTTCCAGTTCGACGAGGAGACCGAGCACATTGAGCAGATCCAGCAGTTCCGACGTCCAGTCTGGAAGCCAGGTACGCGCGTACTCCTCGTCAAGGGGAAGTTGCCGCTTGCCCGCTGGATCCTTCCGGCGGTATTTGAACCACCTATCAAGCACATTCCAACCTGACACCGAGTAAGCGAAAACTTGCGGCTCGACCGGCGCAATGCAACCAGCCCCGATCCACAGCTTCTTCGATTCTGCGTCGAACCGAAGATCGGCTGGCATGCCCTCCACGGTATCTGGGATGGCTTCCTGGCTGACTGGACGACGGCCCTCTGGCATTCGTGGACGCTTGGGAGGCGCGGGCCGCCCTGCCGACGGATCCGCAAACCGCTCACCATAGGTGTGCAGCCACAGCACGTTCCGTCCAAGTTCGACGGCACGGGTCCAGAGAGTCAAGTCTGCAGTAATTGGTACGCGCGCGCCGGGGACCTCAAGGTCTTCTTTGAAGCGGTCGGTATATGCGGGATGAGAGGTAATCGCCGCAATGTAAGCAACCAGATCTTCGGCAGTCACTGAGGTGTTGAGTCGTTGCGCAACGACTTGCAGCAACTTCGGTGTTACGTTCGGCGCATCTCGCCCAGTGGTGCGATACAGCGGTCTCACTGCCCCGCTGCGCCCATTGTAGTAGTCCATGTCAGGTATGACTGAACTGAACACAAGACCGGGACCACCCCGTACTGCGTGTGCGTTCTGTTCAACCACAAAGAGTTGCTCATCGCTTCGGACGCGCCAGAGGTCCCGCCGGGGCCGAACTGTCAGCCGATTGTCAGGAATCATCCACTGGCGATCAAACGCCCGATAGCCGACGCGCACAGGTTCGACCACGCCGCGTGTCTCTTCGGCTAGAGTCACCCGCCCCCGCTCCTCGACACCGGGGAGGGAGTCAACCAGGGAGTGCAGCTCGCGGTCCTGTGGCTTCCCACGCTGATCGGCCCTCAGGAACATTTCAAGCTTTTCTTCTTCATCTGCCGCCAAGAAGAGTTGCCACCGTCGTACAAGCGTCGCGCGGTCGGGCGCGTACACCCACCTGCGCCCAGGAGTCACACCTCGCGAGGACCAGGGCATTAGGTCGCTCAGCCGAGGGCTTGACTCCCACAAGTCGCTGCCTGGCGGAAGAAAGAGGTCTGTATCCCCTGAAGCGCACGTTCTCCAACGGCTGTCGTTAATCGTGATCGAAGTCAATTGCTCGATCTTCTGATCGCGATGACCGCCCAATGCTAGGTGCCGGACTACCGCCGGAGGCTTAGGGGTATCAGTGTCATCGGGTCGCTGCCAGCGCACAAAGACCGCAATGCAAAGTTCCTGTGCGACTTCGGGAAATATGCGTGTTGAGCCGTCGGAGCGTTGTCCCTCGGGGGAGAGGTCGATGATCCAGCCTTCATCGGCCACCGATCGTAGGTACTTGCGCATCCCCGCAAAGCCAACGCCTTTGATCCATGCCCGAGGGGTGATGAAAGTAATTACTCCGTACTGCGCGTCATCATGGCAGTCAAAGACCTTCCATGTCGCCCAGTTCCAGAAGTACACGTACAAGTTTGACATCTTGGACTCATACTTGCCGTTCCCTGGAAGTCTGAACCGATTAAGTGGCGCCGGGACACCTTCATCGGGGTCGCCGAGTTCAATCCACTTCCCTGCCCCCTTACTTACGGCGTCGTATGGTGGATTGCCGAGCACGACCATGACTCGCTCTTCACGCTTTACTCGGTTAGCTTTCTGACGCGATTCGGCGATAGCCTTGAATGTACCCGGAAGCCACTTGAACTCATCCTTCGGGTTGTCCAGGGTGTTGGTCACATAGAGTCGGAGCCCTTGGGCGGGTGCCTCAGATTTAAGGTCCTTCAGTCTGGCGTGCATGCGTAGTTCGGCTACTGCATATGGACCGGTCTGCATCTCGAAACCGATCAGTCGCTCACCAGTCATTTCCCGGAGGCGAGGCGCCACGGAGCCGGGCCCTTCATCTTCGGTGATGGACTGGGCGGCGCGCTCCAGGATGTTCAGGAGGAAAGTCCCTGTGCCCATAGCAGGGTCTACGGTCACCACTTGTGGGGAAGAGAAACCGTCAGATATGCCGAGGCGCTGCCTAAGGACGTCCTCTGTGAACCTGACCATCGCTGCCACTACCCCGTTCGGGGTGTAATAAGAGCCAGTCCGTTCACGCAGCTTTGGATCGTAGACTTGGAGGAAGTCCTCATACAGGCGCAGATAGGCGTCACCGGACCCGTCATCGAGGACTTCCCAGTCGACTGCGCCGATTACACGTATGAGCGTGTCAAGAGTGGTGGAGAGGCCGGTAAGGGAGTCGTCCGTTAGTACATCCAACGCCTTGCCCATGAGTGAATGCTTCTTGCCGAGTTTATTGGCAATGCCGTGCATCGTTTCGTTCTCGAATGCGATGCCTTCGACTCGTGCGAGCAGCAGGGCGAAAACCACTGTTTGGGCATACTGGTCGGCGAACTCTTCGTTGCTTTGATTTGGAAAGAGTAGCTTGCCCCAGTCTTCTTTCAGAACGGTGAATGTCTCCAACCGTTTACCGGCCTTCTCCAAGGCCAGAGCCTCTTTCACCTCTGTGCAGAGCAATTTACATAGTCCGGCGACAGCGTGAACTAGTTGGGTTATGTTTCTCGGCGGCTGGGGCTTCCAAGTGAGGAAATCGAAGATTACCTTCGAGATGCCAGCATCGGCTGGCGCCAATTTATGGCCAGCGGTTCGCACAGATAGATTAGTCCGTGCGAGTTCTCCAACTCGCTGCCCGTTGCGGTACAGGCCCCACTGGTTGCCGTCGGAATACAATACGTTCGGCAGGAGTTTGAGTTTCTGCCACTGGCGTGCATTGCGGCCCGTGAACGTTTCCGGATCGGCGCCGACGCCGGGGCGCTTCAACTCCACATGACCGACTAACGCGTCGGCAATGTGGACGGCATAATCCGGTCGGACGCCTATGTCGACAAGTGGCACCTCGCCGATAAGGGTCGACTTCAAACCAAGCGCACCCGCCGCTGCTGTGGCGAGTCGCTCGAACGGTGCTCGGAGCTGGTCCTCCGTTCCAGTTGAGCCCTTGAGCTTGGGTTTCACCTCCTCGCCGAAGACAGACACCGCCTTGCGGATAGCTACCTCGTACCCTCCCGGCTCGCGCATCCGGGCACCCCCAACCAACCTGGCCACCTGCGAAATTGACAGCAAGTCAGGACAGTAGGCCTCATAGTGCCCTTCGGCAAGATCTTGGGCTCCGGCTTGGCCGTTCGGGAATCGTGACGCCTCGTGCTTTGGTGGCACGGGGGCCGGCAACGGAGGTGGTTCGTTCACCTCAGTCGGATGCCTGTAGCTCTCCCGTGCACACTCAGAGGAACGGCTGTGCGCAGTCGGTAATCGTCCGCTCCCAACGGCTTCGCCGGTACCTTGCGTGCCTCTGCGTCGCCATGACGCAACGCGACGTGAGTGTGTCGGAGCTGTGTCGCGAACAGTGAGACGCAACGAAGAAGAGCGGGAGCCAGTGAGACTGACTCCCGCTCTCTTCTGTCGGCATCCGCCCTGGTCAGACCACGGCTTCGGGTCTCTGACCGGCGAGTGCCCCCGGCAGGATTCGAACCTGCGCACACGGCTCCGGAGGCCGTTGCTCTATCCCCTGAGCTACGGGGGCGGGGTCGGGCGCGCTCTGCGCGGCGACGAGTAGAACACTACCAGTTCCGTGGGGGTGGTCATGAACGTTTTCCAGGGGGCGCCGCGTCCAACCGGAAGCCGGGGCGTCCCTCGGACGGGGTGGAAGTGGGGAAAACCCGGACGCGGTGGCCGGTCCGCACCTACTCTCGAGTTGTGCCAGCCGCTCCCGGCCGGGTGCTTGTTGTGGACGACAACAAGGTCATCCGGCAGTTGATCAGGGTCAATCTCGAGCTCGAGGGGCTCGAGGTCGTGACCGCGGCCGATGGTGCCGAGTGTCTGGATGTCGTGCATCAGGTGCGGCCCGATGTCATCACCCTCGATGTCGTCATGCCCCGGCTGGACGGGCTGCGGACCGCCGCCCGGCTCCGGGCCGATCCGCTCACCCGTGATCTTCCTCTCGCCATCGTCAGCGCCTGTTCGCCATACGAGGTCGAGGCCGGGCTCGACGCCGGTGTCGACGCCTTTCTTCCCAAGCCGTTCGAGCCGGTCGAACTCGTGCGGCTCGTGTGGCGTCTCATCGAGCACGGGCCCCGGGGCGCCGGGGAGGCCGAGCGGGCCGGGCGCAGTCGCGGCTGATCCCTCGGCTGTGGCTGGCGGACTTCCGGAACTTCTGGATTTTCCGGGCGGTCGTAGGTCCTTCGTCCACATGGCGATACCCGGGCCCAATAAGTTCGCTTACCCACCCCCCTCCTCCCCTACGC
>NZ_POTZ01000221.1 GCF_003236365.1 Streptomyces sp. NTH33 | reverse complement strand
AGACCGAGGTGGGGCGGGCCGGGGAGCTCAGCGCAACGCCCCCGCCTCGATCCCCAGCAGATCCGACAGGGCCCGCTCGCCGCTCGCCGTGACCTTCACCGCCCGCTCCGAGCCGATGCGTACGCACCAGCCCGCGTCGAGCGCGTGCCGACACAGGGCCGCGCCGGCGGCTCCCGCGAGGTGGGGCCGCCGTTCCGTCCAGTCGAGGCAGGCCCGGGCCAGCGGGCGCCGGCCCGTGCGGTCCAGGCCGATGCCCACCGTGCCGAACCAGGTCAGCCCCGCGTCCGTGAGCGCGAAACCGGTGTCCTGCCGCAGGAGTCCGCGCGTCGTCAGCGCGTCGGTCACCGCGATGCCCAGCCGCCCGGCGAGGTGGTCGTAGCAGGTGCGGCCGCGGGCCATCGCCGACCCGGCGCTCGCCTCCCGCAGGGTGCGCGGCCGGTGCGCGGCCTGCGGGGCGACCTGAGCGGCCAGGTCCTCCACCAGCTGGGCGACCCGCGCGCCGGCCAGGCGCACGTACCGGTGCCGCCCCTGCCGTTCCTCCGCGAGCAGTCCGCCCGCGACGAGCTTGCCCAGGTGTTCGCTGAGCGTGGACGCGGCGACGCCCGCGTGCCGGGCCAGTTCCCCGGCCGTCCACGCCCGTCCGTCGAGCAGCGCCAGCAGACACGCGGCGCGGGTCTCGTCGGCGATCAGCCCGGCCAGCGCCGCCAGGCCGGCCGCCTGGGGGTCCTTGGTGGTCATGCGTCCAAGGATGCGGCACGCACGGTTCGGCGGTCGCCGAAGTGTGGCTACGCGGTCCGCGCCACCTGCTCGTACTGCTGTGCCAGCCCGTCCAGCAGAGCCGCCAGCCCCGTCTCGAACGCCCGCTCGTCGATCTTCTGCTGCTGCTCGGCCAGCAGATGGGCCTGCCCGAGGTGCGGATAGTCGGCGGGGTCGTAGGCGCCGGCGTCGTCGACGAAACCGGCGGCGAAGGAGCCGAGCGCGGAGCCCATGATGAAGTACCGCATCAGCGCGCCGATGGAGGTGGCCTGCGCCGGCGGCCAGCCCGCCTCGACCATCGCGCCGTACACCGCGTCGGCCAGTCGCAGCGCGGCCGGCCGGCGGCCGGGGCCGCGGGCGAGGACCGGGACGATGTTCGGGTGGTCGCGCAGGGCGGACCGGTAGGACACGGCCCAGTCGTGCAGCGCGCTCCGCCAGTCCCGGCCGTCCTCGAACATCGACAGGTCGACCTTGGCGCTCACGGAGTCGGCCACCGCCTCCAGGATCTCGTCCTTGGTGCGGAAGTGGTTGTAGAGCGAGGGCCCGCTCACCCCCAGCTCGGCGGCGAGCCGGCGCGTGGAGACGGCCGCCAGGCCCTCCGCGTCCACGAGCTCCCGCGCCGTCGCGACGATGCGGTCGGTGCTGAGGAGGGGCTTGCGCGGTCGGGCCATGGCGCACATGGTAGGGCTGCGACATTAAACTAGCAGTGCTAATTCAAACAACCGGCTCCCGACGTCCGTCACACCTGGGGTGATCCGCATGAACCTCGAACTCAGCGAGGAGCAGACCGCAGTTAGCCGGCTCGCCCGGGACTTCGTCGAGCGCGAGATCACCCCGCACGTCGTCGCCTGGGACCGCGCGGAGGAGGTCGACCGGGGCATCGTCGAGAAGCTCGGCGAGGTCGGCTTCCTCGGGCTCACGATCGACGAGGAGTACGGCGGCTCGGGCGGCGACCACCTCGCCTACTGCCTGGTCACCGAGGAGCTCGGCCGCGGCGACTCCTCGGTGCGCGGCATCGTGTCCGTCTCGCTCGGCCTGGTCGCCAAGACGATCGCCGCCTGGGGCGGCGAGGAGCACAAGCGGCGCTGGCTGCCCGGCCTGACCTCCGGCGAGTACGTCGGCTGCTTCGGCCTGACCGAGCCCGGCACCGGCTCCGACGCGGGCAGCCTCACCACCAGGGCCGTGCGCGACGGCGGCGACTACGTCATCAACGGCACCAAGATGTTCATCACCAACGGCACCTGGGCCGACGTCGTCCTGCTCTTCGCCCGCTCCACCGACGCCCCCGGCCACAAGGGCGTCTCCGCCTTCCTCGTCCCCACCGACACCTCCGGCCTGACCCGCCGCACCGTCCACGGCAAGCTGGGCCTGCGCGGCCAGGCCACCGCCGAGCTGGTCCTCGAGGACGTGCGCGTCCCGGCCTCCGCGCTGCTCGCCGAGGAGGGCAGGGGCTTCTCCGTCGCCATGTCCGCCCTCGCCAAGGGCCGGATGTCGGTGGCGGCCGGCTGCGTGGGCATAGCCCAGGCCGCACTGGACGCGGCCGTGCGCTACGCCGGAGAGCGCGAGCAGTTCGGCAGGACCATCGCCCACCACCAGCTCGTCCAGGAGCTGATCAGCGACATCGCCGTCGACGTGGACGCCGCCCGCCTGCTGACCTGGCGCGTCGCCGACCTCGTCGACCGGGGGCTGCCCTTCGCCGTGGAGTCCTCCAAGGCCAAGCTGTTCGCCTCGGAGGCCGCCGTGCGCGCCGCGAACAACGCCCTGCAGGTCTTCGGCGGTTACGGCTACATCGACGAGTACCCGGTGGGCAAGCTGCTGCGCGACGCCCGCGTGATGACCCTCTACGAGGGCACGAGCCAGATCCAGAAACTGGTCATCGGGCGGGCGCTGACAGGGGTCTCGGCGTTCTGAGGAACGGCCCCCGCGCGTTCCCGCCGCGCGCCTCTGAGTACGGGGACTGAGTATCCCGGCGGATGTGGCGGCGGCCACGCCCGCCGATGCTTGTCGGCATGAGCGACACACCCGTCAAGCAGCAGAACACGGCCGCCTACTACGGTCAGGCCGTCGCCTCCTTCGCGGTCGCCATGGCGGCCACCGCCATCGGCATCCTCAGACTGGACGCCGATGCCTGGGTACGGGCCTTCCTGGCCATCGCCGTCCTGTACCTCGTCACGTCCGCCTTCACCCTCGCCAAGGTCATCAGGGACCGTCAGGAGGCCGGGCAGATCGTCAGCCGGGTCGACCAGGCCCGGCTGGAGAAACTCCTCGCCGAACACGACCCCTTCCAGAAACTCTGATCCGGTGGCGCCACTCCACCGGCCCAGGTGCGCTAAGCGAGCGCTCAGCTTCGGCGGTATGGTGGACCCCTTGACGCAGAGAGGGGCGAACGAGCGATGAGTACGGCGGAGGAGACGGCCGGCGGCGACCCACAGCCGTGGGCCGAGGTCACCCCGGACGCGGCCCGGCGGCTGCTCGTGGCCGCCGTGGAGGCCTTCGCCGAGCGGGGCTACCACGCGACGACGACCCGTGACATCGCCGGCCGGGCCGGCATGAGCCCGGCCGCGCTCTACATCCACTACAAGACCAAGGAAGAGCTGCTCCACCGCATCAGCCGGATCGGCCACGAGAAGGCGCTGGAGATCCTGCGCACGGCCGCCCGGCGCGAGGGCGGCGCGACCGAGCGGCTCGCCGACGCCGTCAGCTCCTTCGTCCGCTGGCACGCCGGGGGACGCACCACCGCGCGGGTCGTCCAGTACGAGCTGGACTCGCTCGGCCCGGATGCCCGCGCGGAGATCCTCGCGCTGCGCCGCCAGGTCGACGCCGAGGTGCGCGGGATCATCGAGGACGGCGTGGCCTCGGGCGAGTTCGACGTCCTGGACGTGCAGGGCACCACGCTGGCCGTGCTGTCCCTGTGCATCGACGTCGCCCGCTGGTTCAACGTCGACGGCCCCCGCACCCCCGAGGAGGTCGGCGCGCTCTACGCCGACCTCGTGCTGCGGATGGTCGGGGCGAAGTCCGGCCCCGCTCAGAGGTAGTACCGCACCACCGACTCCGCCACGCACACCGGCTTGTCGCCGTCCTCGCGCTCCACGGTGAAGGCGACGGTCACCTGCACCCCGCCCGGCACGTCGTCCACGCCGGTGATCACGGCGGTGGAGCGCAGCCGCGAGCCGACCGGCACGGGGGCGGGGAAACGGACCTTGTTGGTGCCGTAGTTGACGCCCATCCTCACGCCCTCGACCCGGATCAGCTGCGGCCCGAAGAGCGGGAGCAGCGACAGGGTGAGATAGCCGTGGGCGATGGTCGTGCCGAAGGGGCCCGCGGCGGCCTTCTCCGGGTCCACGTGGATCCACTGGTGGTCGCCGGTCGCCTCCGCGAACAGGTCGATCCGCTTCTGGTCGACGTCCAGCCAGTCGGTGTACCCCAGCTGTTCGCCCACCGCCGCCTTCAGTTCCCCGGCGGATGTGAAGATCCTCGGCTCTGCCATGTGCCCGGCCTCCCGCAACGCACGTCATGTCTAAGCAACTGCTTAGCATGGTCGGGCGAAGGGCCCCTGTCAACGGACCGGGCGCGTGGCGCGGTGGGTAGGCTCCCACGAGTGCCCCAGATCCCCGAGAAGATCCACGAGCTGACCGTCGGCCAGGTGTCCGCACGCAGCGGCGCGGCCGTCTCCGCCCTGCACTTCTACGAGTCCAAGGGCCTGATCAGCAGCCGCCGCACGGCGGGCAACCAGCGCCGCTACTCCCGTGACACACTGCGCCGGGTCGCCTTCGTCCGGGCCGCACAGCGCGTCGGCATCCCGCTCGCCACGATCCGCGAGGCGCTCGCCGAACTCCCCGAGGAACGCACCCCCACCCGGAAGGACTGGGCCCGCCTCTCCGAGGCCTGGCGCTCCGAACTGGACGAGCGCATCAGACAGCTCAACCGCCTCCGCGACCACCTCACCGACTGCATCGGCTGCGGCTGCCTGTCCCTGGACACCTGCGTCCTGTCCAACCCGGACGACGTCTTCGGCGAACGCCTGACGGGCTCGCGCCTGATGGTGGAGCGCGGGAAGGGACGGGCGTAGCCGCGCGCGGAGGCCGACGGGGTGTGTCCGGCGGGGTGCGCCCGGCCCGTCCCGGCACGCGCGGGGAAGAGGAGCCGACGGGGGGTGCGGCATCCCCGGCGCACCCCCCGTCGTACTTCGTCGTACTCAGGCGGACACCAGCAGCTGCCCCCGCCTGGCGTGCGCCAGGGCCTCAGGGGTGAGGACCGGGCGCGGGACCAGGATTCCGCATTCCACGCAGACCGGGCCGGACGACGGTTCGTGATCCAGGTCGTACGTCCAGACCAGCCGCTCCCCGCCGCACACCGGACACGCCGCGTCCGGTTCGCGTTCCAGTGCGGCGATCAGCCGGCGCAGCACCTCGGCCAGCGGCTCCCGCGGGTGCACCCGCGGGTCGTCGCACCAGGCCACTCCGAAGCCGCCCCAGGTCAGCCGGTGCCAGTCGTCCACGCTGCCGGGCCTGCGCAGCCCGTCGTGCTTCTCCTTCCTGCGGCGCCTGGCGAACTCGACCTCGTAGGCGAGCCACACCGAACGCGCCTCCTCCAGCTCCTCCAGTGCGGCCACGAGCCGCGCCGGGTCAGGAGACCTGTCCTCGGGGCCGAACCCCGCCCTGGAGCACAGATGGTCCCAGGTCGCCCTGTGCCCGTACGGCGCGAACCGCTCCAGGCACTTGCGCAGTGAGTAGCGTCGCAGCGCCAGATCGCACCGCGGGTCCCTCACCTGTCTCGCCAGACTTCGGAAACCAGCCATCGCTTCGCACCTCCGTCACACCTGCACCTGTACTTCGATCACTGCGGCGTCGTCGTGCGCAGTCGCCGTGACGACGTCGCCGAATAGACGTGTCGACACCCGATCCGGCTCCATCCGTTTTCCGATGCCCTCCATAACGCCGCCCCGGTTGACCTTCACGAGGTGTCCCCAAAAGTGACGCATGTTCATCTTCCCGCTCGGGGATACCGGCGGTAACGTCCCGCTCCCCACTCCGTCGGGAGGAGCTGCCATGCCACGGCGCGCCCCACACATCGCGCTCGACAGACTGAGAACTCCCCGCAGGTTCCCCGGGTTCCTGAAGGCCGCATCCGTATGCGTCCTCATTGCCGGTCTTTTGTCTCCGCTTTCCCAAGCGGCGGCGGCCGGGGCGGCCACGGAGGCGACGGCCGCGGACGACCACTGCGGCGGCCAGTGCTCCGACATCCTGCCGCCCGGCCAGAACGGCAACGCCACCCTCGCCCAGATCCTCCTCCACCAGGCCTTCGGCACCCAGCCCGGCCACGCCGCGGACCAGCTCGGCCCGTACGCCGGCCTGGCCAAGGGTTACCCGGCGCTCACCGACGCCAAGATCAACTCCTTCTTCAACGACGCCTCGTTCGGCGTCCCCTCCGGCCAGGCCGCCTCCACCGTGAAGCCCGCGGGCCGCGGCGACGTGACCATCGTCCGCGACAAGAAGACCGGCGTGCCGCACATCACGGGCACCACCCGCTACGGCACCGAGTTCGGCGCCGGGTACGCCGCCGCCGAGGACCGGCTGTGGCTCATGGACGTCTTCCGGCACGTCGGCCGCGGCCGGCTGACCTCCTTCGCCGGCGGCGCACCCGCCAACCAGGGCCTGGAACAGGAGTTCTGGCGCAACGCGCCGTACACCGAGGCCGACCTCCAGGCGCAGATCGACAGCGCGGTGGCCCGGGGCGGCGCCCGCGGGCAGCAGGCCCTCGCCGACGTCAACGCCTACCTGGACGGCATCAACGCCTACATCGACGCCTCCGACTCCGGCCGCTACTTCCCCGGCGAGTACGTCCTGACCGGCCACAAGGACTCGATCACCAACGCCGGCACCATCGAGCACTTCAAGACCACCGACCTGGTCGCGCTGGCCTCCGTGGTCGGCGCCCTGTTCGGCTCCGGCGGGGGCGGCGAGGTCGACAACGCGCTGTCCCTGCTGGCCGCCCAGTCCAAGTACGGCATCGAGGAGGGCACCCGGCTCTGGGAGTCCTTCCGCGAACGCAACGACCCCGAGGCCGTCCTCACCCTGCACGACGGCAGGAGCTACCCGTACGCCCTCAAGCCCGACGACCCCAAGGGCGCGGCCCTGCCCGACGCCGGCTCGGTGACCCGGGAGCCGCTGGTGCACGACCGCACCGGCAGCGCGGCGACCGCCGCCGCCAAGGGTGCCTCCGCCTCGGCCGCGAAGACCGCCCTGTCCTCCGCCCGACGCGGCATGTCCAACGCCCTCGTCGTCAGCGGCGAGCACACCGCGAGCGGCCATCCGGTCGCCGTCTTCGGCCCGCAGACCGGCTACTTCGCGCCCCAGTTGCTGATGCTCCAGGAGATCCAGGGCCCGGGCCTCAGCGCCCGCGGCGCCTCCTTCGCGGGCCTGAGCATGTACGTCGAACTCGGCCGCGGCCAGGACTACTCGTGGAGCGCCACGACCTCCGGCCAGGACGTCATCGACACCTACGCCGTCGAGCTGTGCCAGGACGACCACCACTACCTGTACCGGGGCACCTGCACGGCCATGGAGAAGGCCGAGCAGCCCAACTCCTGGAAGCCCACCGTCGCCGACGGGACGGCGGCCGGCTCCTACACCATGCGCGTGTGGCGCACCAAGTACGGCCCCGTCGCGTACCGCGCCACCGTCGGCGGGAAGAAGGTCGCCTACACCACCCTGCGCTCCTCCTTCCTGCACGAGGTCGACTCGATCATCGGTTTCCAGATGCTCAACGATCCCGGCTTCGTCAAGGGCCCGGAGGACTTCCAGAAGGCCACGCAGCACATCAACTACACGTTCAACTGGTTCTACGCCGACTCGCGGCACACGGCGTACTACAACAGCGGCGACAACCCGGTGCGGGCGAACGGCGTGGACGCCGAGTTCCCGGTGTGGGCCCGGCCGGCGTACGAGTGGCGCGACTGGGACGCGGTGACCAACACCGCCGGCTACACCCCGCCCTCCGCGCACCCGAACTCCGTCGACCAGGACTACTACATCTCCTGGAACAACAAGCAGGCCCTGGACTACGCCTCCGCCCCCTGGGGCGAGGGCTCCGTGCACCGCGGCGACCTGCTCGAGGACCGGGTGAGGAAGCTGGTCGCGGCCGGCGGGGTCACCCGCGCCTCGCTGGTGAAGGCGATGGCGGACGCGGCCCTGGCCGATCTCAGGGGCGAGGACGTGCTGCCGAAGCTGCTGAAGGTGATCAACAGCTCGCCGGTGACCGACCCCACGGCCGCGGCGGCGGTGAGCAAGCTGCAGACCTGGGTGACCGCGGGCGCTCAGCGCACCGAGACCTCGGCCGGCACCAAGAAGTACGCCGACGCCGACGCCATCCGGATCCTGGACGCCTGGTGGCCGCTGCTGGTGAGGGCCGAGTTCGAGCCGGGCCTCGGCAGCGACCTCTACACCGCCTTCACCGCCAACCTGCCGATCGACGAGTCGCCGTCGGCCGGGCACGGCCCGACCGGCTCGCACGCCGGAAGCTCCTTCCAGTACGGCTGGTGGAGCTATGTCGACAAGGACGTCCGTGCGGTGCTCGGCGAGCCCGTCCAGGGCCCGCTCGCACGGAAGTTCTGCGGCGGCGGCGACCTCGGCGCCTGCCGGGACGTCCTGCTCGGCACCCTGAAGCAGGCGGCCGGGGCGCCCGCGGCCCAGGTCTACCCCGGCGACGACCAGTGCTCGGCGGGCGACCAGTGGTGCGCCGACTCGATCGTCCAGCGCGCCCTGGGCGGCATCAGGCACGGCAGGATCAGCTGGCAGAACCGGCCCACCTACCAGCAGGTCGTGGAGTACACCGGTCACCGGTAGACCGGGCGGTGGCGGGCCGCGTCAGTGGACGCGGCCCGCCCCGTGCCGAGGGCCGGGCCCGCGGCGGGAACCGGCCCCGCGCCACGGCTCAGCCGTAGCGGAGATATCCCTTCCGCACCTTCCGGAACGCGGCCAGCTCCTGCTGCCAGCCGGCCACCACCTCGTCGGTGGTGGCCCCGGCGTCGATCATCGTGCGCACCCGGGTGGAGCCGGTGAGCTTGTCGATCCAGTTGTCCGAGCGCCAGGCGAAGCCGCTCCAGACCCGCTTGACGGTCACCAGCAGCGCGATTCCGGTCCGTACGGGGTCGTAGGCGGCCCGGTCGTGCACATGGATCTGCACCCCGCCGACCGTCGCGCCCTGGAACTTGGAGAAGGTGGGCGCGAAGTACGCCTCCCTGAAGTGCACGCCCGGCAGGCGCAGGGCGTTCGCCGCGGCCGCCCAGCGTCCGTCGATCCCCTCCGCGCCGAGCAGTTCGAAGGGGCGGGTGGTGCCGCGGCCCTCGGACAGGTTCGTGCCCTCGAACAGACACGTTCCCGCGTACACCAGCGCGGTGTCGGGGGTCGGCATGTTCGGGCTCGGCGGCACCCAGGGCAGCCCGGAGTCGTCGTAGAACCGCGACCGCTTCCAGCCGGTCATCAGCACGGTCTCCAGCGGCACCGGCCTGGTCAGGAACTCCCCGTTGAACAGCCGTGCCAGCTCGGCGACCGTCATGCCGTGCGCCTGGGAGATCGGCTGCCGTCCGACGAAGGTCGCGAACTCCTTGTGCAGCACCGGGCCCAGGGCCTCGCGCCCGGTCATCGGGTTGGGCCGGTCGAGCACCACGAACCGCTTGCCGGCCGACGCGGCGGCCTCCATGCAGTCGTACAGCGTCCAGATGTACGTGTAGAAGCGGGCGCCCACGTCCTGGATGTCGAAGACGACCGTGTCCACGCCGGAGGCGGTGAAGACGTCGGCGAGCGGCTGCCCGCTCTTGAGATACGTGTCGTACACCGGCAGCCCGGTGGCCGGGTCGTCGTAGCGGCCCTCGGAGCCGCCCGCCTGCGCGGTGCCCCGGAAGCCGTGCTCGGGGCCGAAGACGGCGACCAGGTTCACCCGGCGGTCGGCGTGCATGACGTCCACGATGTGGCGCACGTCCCGGGTGACGCCGGTCGGGTTGGTGACGATCCCGACCCGCTGTCCGCGCAGGAGCGCGTAGCCGTCGGCGGCCAGACGCTCGAAGCCGGTCCGCAGCGGGCGGCCGCCCCCCGGGTCCGCGTGTGCCGGGGCCGCCGCGGCCCCGGAGGCCGCTACCGCGGCGGTGGTGGCGAGCAGGCTCCGTCTGGACAGCTTCATACGGTGACCTCCGTGATCGCGGCGGGTGTCATGCCCACGCACGCTAGCGTGAGCCCGCCCGACACGGAATGGACTGGACCACCCCTCCTCGAGAACACCTCTTCCGCACTACATACCGACCGGTTAGTCTGACGCCGGGGGAGCCGATTCGCGTCGTGTCGCAGCCGTTCGAAGGAGACCGATGGTGGAAGCCGTGCAGGATGCGGGAGTGGTCGTCACCGGGGCCGGCGGAGGCATCGGCGCCGCGCTGGCCCGCAGGTTCGCCGCCGAGGGGGCCCGGGTCGTCGTCAACGACCTCGACGCCGGCAGGGCGGAGGCCGTCGCCGGGGAGATCGGCGGCATCGCGGTGCCGGGCGACGCCTCCGCGACCGTGGCCGAGGCCCGCGACGCGCTCGGCGGCACGATCGACGTCTACTGCGCCAACGCGGGCCTGGCCTCCGCCGGTTCGGAGGCGGCCGACGAGGAGGCCTGGGCGCGCGCCTGGGACGTCAACGTCATGGCCCACGTCCGCGCCGCCGGGACGCTGCTCCCCGCCTGGCTGGAGCGCGGCGGCGGCCGGTTCGTCTCCACCGTCTCCGCGGCCGGACTGCTCACCATGATCGGCGCCGCCCCGTACAGTGTCACCAAGCACGGCGCCTACGCCTTCGCCGAGTGGCTGTCGCTGACGTACCGTCACCGCGGGATCAAGGTGCACGCGATCTGCCCGCAGGGCGTGCGCACCGACATGCTGGCCGGCTCCGGCAGCGCGGGCGACCTGGTGCTCCAGCCGACCGCGATCGAGCCGGAGGACGTGGCCGAGGCCCTGTTCAAGGGGATGGCGGAGGACCGCTTCCTGATCCTGCCGCACCCCGAGGTCGCCGGTTTCTACCAGGCCCGCGCCACCCACCCCGACCGCTGGCTGAGGAACATGAACCACATCCAGCGCACCTGGGAGGGGAACCGGTGACCTCCCCCTGCCGCGCGGCCGGGCCCCGGGCCGCCCTCCTGGACATCGAGATCCTGCCGGACTCGCCGGAAACGGCAAGTGGGAAGATTCCCCGTCGGGAACTTCGTTCTCGTACGCGCGACAGCGAGTAGGACCACGGGAAGGCAGGTGGCGGCAGGTGCCCAGGACGACGGACTCAGGCGGCACTCCGGTGCCGCAGCGGCTCCTGGCCGCCGCCACCCGGCTCTTCGCCGAGCAGGGCTACGACCGCACCTCGGTGCAGGAGATCGTCGAGGCGGCCGGCGTCACCAAGGGGGCGCTCTACCACTACTTCGGCTCCAAGGACGACCTTTTGCACGAGGTGTACGCGCGCGTGCTGCGCGTCCAGCAGGAGCGCCTGGACGCCTTCGCGGACGCCGACGAGCCGATCGAGGAGCGGCTGCGGGACGCGGCGGCGGACGTGGTGGTGACCACCATCGAGAACCTCGACGACGCGATGATCTTCTTCCGCTCGATGCACCACCTGAGTCCGGAGAAGAACAAGCAGGTGCGCGCCGAGCGCCGGCGCTACCACGAACGCTTCCGTGCGCTCATCGAGGAGGGCCAGCAGGCGGGCGTCTTCTCCACGGCGACCCCGGCCGACCTGGTGGTCGACTACCACTTCGGCTCCGTCCACCACCTGTCGACCTGGTACCGCCCGGACGGCCCGCTGAGCCCCCAGGAGGTCGCCGGCCACCTGGCGGACCTGCTGCTGCGGGCACTGCGCCCGTGAGGTGTCCAGCCCGCCTCGGGGATCCGGGGGCTCCGTCCCCGGGACGGGACGGGCA
>NZ_POTZ01000220.1 GCF_003236365.1 Streptomyces sp. NTH33 | reverse complement strand
CCCCTACCGCCGCCCCGCCCCCGGAGAAGCGGCGCGGCGCCGACACCCGGGCCCTCACCCAGGTGCTCTTCACCCAGTTGAAGGACCTCGAACCGGGCTCACCGGAGCACGCCCGCGTGCGCGGGGCGCTCATCGAGGCGAATCTTCCGCTCGTACGCTACGCGGCGGCCCGCTTCCGCTCCCGCAACGAGCCGATGGAGGACGTCGTCCAGGTCGGCACCATCGGGCTCATCAACGCCATCGACCGCTTCGACCCGGACCGGGGCGTGCAGTTCCCGACCTTCGCGATGCCGACGGTCGTCGGCGAGATCAAGCGCTACTTCCGCGACAACGTCCGCACCGTCCACGTCCCGCGCCGGCTGCACGAGCTGTGGGTGCAGGTCAACAGCGCCACCGAGGACCTGACGACCGCCTTCGGCCGCTCCCCCACGACCGCCGAGATCGCCGAGCGGCTGCGCATCACCGAGGACGAGGTGCTCTCCTGCATCGAGGCGGGACGCTCGTACCACGCGACCTCCCTGGAGGCGGCCCAGGAGGGCGACGGGCTGCCCGGGCTGCTGGACCGGCTCGGCTACGAGGACCCGGCCCTCGACGGCGTCGAACACCGCGACCTGGTCCGCCACCTCCTCGTCCAGCTCCCCGAACGGGAGCAGAGGATCCTGCTGCTGCGCTACTACAGCAATCTCACCCAGTCGCAGATCAGCGCGGAGCTCGGCGTCTCCCAGATGCACGTCTCCCGGCTGCTCGCGCGCAGCTTCCAGCGGCTGCGATCCGCAAACAGGATCGAGGCGTAACCAGCACGGGCGAATCGCTCACCCGGGAGGTTCCCGACACCTTCAGCCTGAAATGCCGTCAGACCCCTTCTTTCCAGGGCTGATTCGCGTCTGGGATGTCGACAAGTCCCTACAGCGCGTTGCCGACATGTGACATTCTGCGGGAAGCGCGTTTGCCGTGGCTTCGGCTCCGGTATCTCAGGTGAGGACTGCGTTCTCCTCTTCGGAGGGCGCGGCCGCGACCGTCCCGCGACCCAAAGGGGGTGGCATGTCCGCAGAACAGGGCAGCTCCAAGGTGCTGACGCTCACGAAGAGCGAGACGCCCTCCCCGGCGCTCGAGCCGATCGACGCCCTCGACGATGTGGTGGCCCTCGAGGCCGCTCCCGCCATGGCTCTTCCGGCCGCTCCCGCCCCGGCCTCGCCGGACTCGGAGACCATCGACACCCGCACCCTGTCCCGCTCCCTGTTCCTGCGGCTCGCCGCACTCGACGAGGACAGCCCCGAGCGTGCCTACGTCCGGGACACCCTGATCGAGCTCAACCTCCCGCTGGTCCGCTACGCGGCGGCCCGCTTCCGCTCCCGCAACGAGCCGATGGAGGACATCGTCCAGGTCGGCACGATCGGCCTGATCAAGGCGATCGACCGCTTCGACTGCGAGCGGGGCGTGGAGTTCCCGACCTTCGCGATGCCGACGGTCGTGGGCGAGATCAAGCGCTTCTTCCGCGACACGTCGTGGTCGGTGCGGGTGCCCAGGCGCCTGCAGGAGCTGCGCCTGGCCCTGACCAAGGCGTCCGACGAGCTCTCCCAGAGGCTCGACCGCTCCCCGACGGTCACCGAACTGGCCGCCGTCCTCGGTGTGTCGGAGGAGGACGTGGTCGACGGCCTCGCGGTGGGCAACGCCTACACCGCCTCCTCGCTGGACTCCCCGGCCCCCGAGGACGACGGCGGCGAGGGCTCCCTGGCGGACCGCCTCGGCTACGAGGACACGGCGCTGGAGGGCGTGGAGTACCGCGAGTCGCTCAAGCCCCTGCTGGCCAAGCTGCCGCCCCGCGAGCGGCGGATCATCATGCTGCGCTTCTTCGCCAACATGACCCAGTCGCAGATCGGCGAGGAGGTCGGCATCTCGCAGATGCACGTCTCGCGGCTGCTGACGCGGACTCTCGCACAGCTGCGGGAGGGGCTCATCTCGGACTGACCCGTCCGGGTCGACCCTTCCCCGCCGACGGAGTGTCAGCCACCATGGCGCGCCGCCATGGTGGCTGCTCTCTCATGCTCCCGATCGCTCTACTTGAGCGCGAGCCAGGCGACGGCCGCGACGATCGCCACGGCGACGACGACGCCGACGATCAGACCGATGCGCGGGCCCGAGGATGCCTGCTGCTGCTGCCCGCCCTGGGGAGCCTCGTCGACGAACGCGCGGAACATCTGGGTGCTGCCGGCGGGGTCGTAGTTGCCCTGGGGGCCCTGGGTGTTAGCCATGGCCCGAGACCCTAGCGAAGACGCTGGGCGCTTGCCCACGTGGGGGTTGCCCAGCGCGCTTGAGACGCACCGGAGTTGGTGCGGCCGGCCCTGGGGGATGCCGTCCCCGGCCCCCCGCCGTCGGCCTGAACGGCCTCGCCCTCGGTCCCCGGACGGGCCGATTGCACCAGCCTGGGCCGAATGGTGATCGTCGACGGTCCTCGCGCCCGCCATCAGCTGCGGGTTTACATGTGCCAATACTTGCCTTTGCCAAGTTTTTGCGCCACTCGCCCCCAATTTGTTTGCCTGTAGCAACCAACCGCCCATATCGTTGCCCGAAGCAACGAATGCGGGAGGTGTGATGGCCGGGCAGACGCAGTACGAGGAACTGGCTCGTCAGCTCAGTGCCGTCGGAGTCGTGAAACGGGGCATGGGGCGGATCCTGCCGCCCGGCTGCCCGGCCGGCTCGGCCGGCGTGCTGACCCTGCTCGGCCGTCACGGGGACATGCGCATGAGCAGGCTCGCCGAGCTGCTCTCCGTGGACATGTCGGTGACCAGCCGGCATGTCGCGCACCTCGCCGCGCGCGGCTGGATCGAGCGGTTCCCGGACCCCGCGGACAAGCGTTCGCGCATCCTGCGCCTGACGCCCGCCGGAGTGAACCTGCTCGACGAGCTGTACCGGCGGACCACCCACCTGCTCGCCGAGCGGCTGAGCGACTGGAGCGACGACGAGGTCGGCCAGCTCATACGGCTGATGACACGCCTGCGCGCCAGCTTCGGCGAATGCCGGCCCCCTGCGAACCGGCCCCCCGAATCCCTGGGGCCCGGGTCCCGGCCGGACCCGGGCCCCGCCACCAAGACCACCCGTACACCCGCAAGCACGTAAGAAAAAGGAAGCCCATGGCAACGACCACACCAGCCGGTGTGCGGGCCCACGCCAAACACGGGGGAGGCTCCTCCAGCGGCGCTCCGATGACGCACCGGCAGATCATGGAGGCGCTCTCCGGGCTGATGCTCGGCATGTTCGTGGCGATCCTGTCGTCCACGATCGTCTCCAACGCGCTGCCGAAGATCATCGGTGACCTCGGGGGCGGCCAGTCCGCCTACACCTGGGTGGTCACCGCCGCCCTGCTGTCGATGACCGCGGCCACTCCCCTGTGGGGCAAGCTCGCCGACCTCTACAGCAAGAAGGCGCTCGTCCAGATAGCGCTCGTCATCTTCGTCCTGGCGTCGGCCTGCGCGGGCCTGTCGCACAACCCGGGCATGCTGATCGCCTGCCGCGTGGTGCAGGGCATCGGCAGCGGCGGCCTGGCCGCCCTCGCCCAGATCATCATGGCCGCGATGATCTCCCCGCGGGAGCGCGGCCGGTACTCCGGTTACATCGGCGCCACCTTCGCCGTGGCCACCGTCGGCGGCCCGCTGCTCGGCGGCGTCATCACCGACACCTCCTGGCTCGGCTGGCGCTGGTGCTTCTACGTCGGCGTGCCCTTCGCGGTGATCGCGCTGATCGTCCTGCAGAAGACCCTGGACCTGCCCGTGGCCAAGCGGAAGGTCAAGGTCGACTGGACCGGCGCGTTCCTGATCTCCGCCGCGGTGTCGCTGCTGCTGCTCTGGGTCACCTTCGCAGGTGACAAGTACGACTGGTTGTCGTGGCAGACGTACACGATGGTCGCCGGTTCGATCGCCCTCGGCCTGCTGTTCGTGCTCGTCGAGTCCAGGGCGAGCGAGCCGATCATCCCGCTGCGGCTGTTCCGCAACCGCACCATCACGCTGGCCTCGCTCGCCTCGCTGTTCGTCGGTATCGCGATGTTCAGCGGGACCGTGTTCTTCAGCCAGTACTTCCAGCTGGCCCGGGACAAGTCCCCGACCATGTCGGGTGTCCTGACCATCCCGATGATCGCTGGCCTGTTCGTCTCCTCCACCGTCTCCGGTCAGCTCATCACCCGTACCGGACGCTGGAAGGGCTGGCTGGTCGGCGGCGGTCTGCTGGTCACGGCGGGGCTGGGCCTGCTCGGCACCATCCGGTACGACACGGACTACTGGAAGACGGCCGTCTTCATGGCCCTGCTGGGCCTCGGCATCGGCATGATGATGCAGAACCTGGTGCTGTGCACGCAGAACCAGGTGGCGCCGTCCGACCTCGGCGCGGCCAGCTCCACGGTCACCTTCTTCCGCTCCCTCGGCGGTGCGGTCGGCGTCTCCGCGCTGGGTGCGGTGATGGCCCACCGGATCACCGACTACGTCAAGGACGGTGTGGCCGGCCTTCCCCCGAAGTACGCGGCCGCCCTGTCCGGTTCCGGCTCGGCGAGCGACAGCATCCCGGACATGAACGCGCTGCCGAAGCCGCTGCGCACGGTCATGGAGAGCGCCTACGGGCACGGCATCGCCGACATCTTCCTGATCGCCGCCGCGCTGGCGGCGGTCGCCTTCCTGATCTCGCTGTTCATCAAGGAGGTCCCGCTGCGGACCAAGGGCGCGCTGGCGCAGACCGCCGAGGAGGAGACCGCGCCGGTGGACCCGGCCGCGGCCCCGGTGGTCGCCGAGGCCCGGTCCCCGCAGCTCGCGGCCGTCGCCGCGGAGACGTCCGGTGCCGCGGAGTTGTCCGGTGCCGCGGAGTTGTCCGGTGCCGCGGAGTTGTCCGGTGCCGCCGGGGAGCGGGTGCCCAGCTGGGCGGTGGCCGCCTCCACCGAGGCGGGTCCCGAGGACACGCTGCGACCGGCCGCGCTCGCCACGGCGGCACCCGGGGAGCCGGCCGCCGGGTACGGCGGACTCCCGGTGCGCGGCTTCGTCCGGGGCGCCGAGGGCGCGCCGGTGCCGCAGGCCGCGGTCACGCTGATCTCGCTGGCGGGCCGTCAGCTGGGCCGGTCGGTCGCGCAGGCCGACGGCGCCTACGCGGTGGACGCGCCGGGCGCGGGGTCGTACGTCCTGATCGCCTCCGCCGACGGCTTCCAGCCGCAGGCGTCCACGGTCGTGGTGAACGGCGAGCCGGTGGCGTACGACATCCTGCTCAGCGGCACCAGCGGGCTGAGCGGTGTGGTCCGGGCCGCGGAGAGCGGGCTGCCGGTGAGGGACGCGATGGTGATCGTCACCGATGTGCGCGGCGATCTGCTGGCCACCGGGACCACCGGTGAGCAGGGTGAGTTCTCCTTCGCCGAGCTGGTGCCGGGAGCCGTGACCGTCGCGGTGAACGCCGCCGGGTACCGGCCGCGGGCGCTGCCGGCCGAGGTGGCCGGCACCGGGGTCACCCGGGTCGAGGTCGACCTGGACGCCGGCGCCCGGCTCCAGGGCGTGGTCCGCGCCCCGCACGGTCCGCTGGCCGACGCCCGCGTGACGCTGGTCGACGCGGCGGGCAACGTGGCCGGCACGGCCACCACCGGCCCCGACGGGGCGTACGCCTTCACCGACCTGAGCGGCGGCGAGTACACCGTCATCGCGACGGGCTACCCGCCGGTGGCGACGGCGCTGACGGTCACCGGCCGCGGCGTCGACGCCCACGACATCGAACTCGCCCACCCCGGCGAGTAGTTCGAACCCCGGCCCGTGGTGGGACGCTTCCGAGCGGCGGAGCGTCCGGCCACGGGCCGGTCACTTGCGACCATTTTGCAATATTTTGCAGGGAGAAAACGGGATGGGACTGACCGCGAGGATCCGTACCCGGGACGGATGGGCCGTGTCGCACGCGGTCGTCACGGTGACCGACACGACCGGCACGCAGGTGCTGCGGGCCGAGGCCGACGCGGAGGGCGCCGTACGGCACACGACCGCGCTGGCGCCGGGGGCGTACACGGTCGTCGTCACGGCGGTCGGGTACGCGCCCGTCGCCGCCGGCGCGATCGTCACCGCGAGCGGACGGGCCGAGGTCGGCACGGTGACGCTGGCCCGGCAGGGCGGCAGCGAGCTGCCGCCGCCGGGGCCCTGGACCATCGACCCCGCGCACTCCTCGGTCGCCGCGGTCGCCCAGCACCTGGGGATCTCCAGCGTGCACGGCCGGTTCACGGACTTCGCCGGCACCGTCGAGATCGCCCCGGACGACGTCACCGGGTCCCGCGTGGAGGCGGTCATCCGCGCCGACTCCATCGACACCGGCAACGCGATGCGCGACGGCCATCTGAGGTCCCCGGACTTCCTGGACGCCGAGCGGCACCCGCGGATCACCTACCGCTCCACCGGCCTGACCGCCGCCGGCCCGGACCGCTGGACGGTCCACGGCAAGCTGGGCATGCGCGGCGTGGTCCGCCCGGTCGACCTCGACCTCGCCTACCTCGGCACCGGCGCCGACCCGTGGGGCGGCACCCGCGCCGCCTTCCGCGCGACGGCACAGCTGCGCCGCGAGGACTTCGCCATGCACTACAACCAGGTCCTCCAGGCCGGTATCGCCGCCATCGGCACGACCCTGAAGGTGGAGCTGGACATCCAGGCGGTCCAGGGCACGACGCTCCCGGCGGTGTGACCCGCCGGGGCCGCCCCGGCCCGCTTCCTCAGGGGGTGCTGTCCATGTCGACGAGCCGGCGGGCGAGGTCCCGCAGCTTGATGTTCTCCCGCTGCGAGGCGCGCACCAGGCTGTCGAAGGCCTCCGCCGCGTCGATGTTCAGCCGTTCCATGAGGATGCCGGTGGCCTGGCCGATCAGGTCCCTGGTGCGCATCGCCTCGGTGAGCTGCTCGCGCACGGTCACCGAGTCCAGGGCGAGGCTGACGTGCGCGGTGAACAGCCGGCCGACGCGTGTCGCGGCGTCGTCGAAGGCGCGCGGCTTGCGGGAGTAGGCGGTGAGCACGGTCAGCCGCCGCTTGTCGGCGCGCAGCCGCAGGGCGAGCGCCGAGCGCAGCCCCAGGCCGGCCAGCGGCCCCCCGCCGTCCTCGGCCTCACTGTCCGTCACGCGCACGACGGGCGCCTGCCACAGGTGCTCCCAGTACGGCGCCTGGCCGTGGTCGCCGCCCGAGCCGTCGACGGCGCGTACGACCTCGTCGGTCCAGGAGACCGTACGGCGGTGGCGGCCGCGCTCCAGCACGGAGATCCCCGCGTGCTCGGCACCCGGCAGCAGATGCACGGCGAGCTGGACCGCCGTGTGCATGGTGCTGTGCGGGGTGGCCGCGTCGTGCAGTTGCCGAGCCGCCACCGTCAGGGCTTCGGCCAGCTCGAAGTCCCCCTGAAAACGGGGCGATTCAGGAAAGTCGGACGCAGGCACCACGAACCTCTTCGGCATGCACGGCCATACGGCCATGCGCAGGAGAGCTCCGCAGCACATTCCCGACTGCGAGCACAGGACGGACAGAACTGTATATCGTCCGCGCTCGGGGATTTCCGCCTGGTGCGCGCGTGGGCTCCGGCCTCTTCGAACCGGCGCCCGGGAATGATGGAATGGACCCGGACGGGTCAGGAAGCGGCCTCCCCGAGACATACGGACGTCTGCCTCCTGCCAGGTGAGTACCGTGACCCACTTCACGAACCCGTGCCAGATCCGCGACCTTCCCGGCCGCGCCCTGCTCGTCCTGCCCCCGGAGATCGACCTGTCCAACGCCTCCGCGCTGTGCGCCCGCATCCTGTCCTTCGCCGAGGCCCGCGCCGGCCGGCTGGGCGTGCTGGTCCTGGACCTCACCCGCACCCGCTTCATGGACTCCCAGGGCGCCCGCCTCGTCGAGGACGTACGGCACCGGCTGCCCCCGCGTGTCCTGCTCCGGGTGGCGGCCCTCCCGGACGGCGTCCCGTACCGCGCCCTGGAGATCACCCGGGTCCGCCGGGACATACCCGTGTACGACGACCCGGCCCGGGCCCTGCGCCTGTGAGCAACGCTTCGTCAGCCGCGGGCCACCATCGCCTCGATCCCCGCGACCAGCAGGTCCAGGGCGAAGGCGAAGTCGCGGTCCAGCATCTGCGCGACCGTGTCGCCGCCGCGGGCCGCCATGAGGGTCACGGACTCCTGGAGCACCTCGGCGGCGTCCGGAGCCCGGGTCGCGGCGCTCAGCGCGTGCCGGAAGTAGTCGTCCAGGGCCATCCCCGCGTCGGCGCAGCGGGCCACGAGGTGGCCCTCGATCGTGCCGTAGCCGTAGACGAACCGGAAGACGGCCGAGACCGCCCCCGTCAGGCGCTGCTCGGGCAGCCCCGTGCGGCGGACGACCCGCTGCACCGCGCCCGAGAAGGCGAGCGCGTTCGGGCCGATGTTGAGGAACGTCCCGGCGAGCGACGACAGCCAGGGGTGGCGCACCAGCAGCGCCCGGTACTCGGCGGCGAGCCGGCGCAGTTGGTCGCGCCAGTCCGCGCCGGCGTCCGCATCGGGCAGCCGCAGCTCGCCGAAGGCGGCGTCGAGGGCGAGTTCGAGCAGGTCGTCCTTGGTGTCGACGTACCAGTACAGGGACATCGCCGTCACGTTCAGCTCGGCGGCGAGCCGGCGCATGGAGAACCCCGCCGGCCCCTCCGCGTCCAGCAGCCGCACCGTGGCCTCGGTGATCCGCTCCCGGTCGAGCCCGGACGACGGCTGCCCGCCGCGGCGCCCGCCCCGGCGCGCCTTGCCCTCCAGCCAGACGCTGGTCCGCGCCGCGCCCCTGGCCCGGACTGCCTTCCCCATGCCGTACCTTCCTGAGCACTCCGCCGCCGGTCATGAGTCTGCCCGCTCAGCCCCGTCCGGCAACGCGGCGTCAGGCGCCGTTCTTCCGCGTGAGGTCGCAGAAGGCGGCCGAACCGGCCGCCACCCCCACTCGACGCGGTGGCCGCCGAGGCCGGGGAGGGCGATCGTGCCCACGGTGCCGCCGGCCCGGGGCACGGAGCCGAGTACGGCGCGCCGGGCCCGGTCGGCAGTCCTGGCGCTCATCCGGAAGGCGGACGCGGACCTCCGGCCGCACCGGGAGCCGGTGATCCGGCCGCTCCCCACCTTGGCCGCGACCTCGTGGAGCCGGCTGTCCGCCTGCTCGTACGGGCGGGACCGCGGCGCCGGCGTCGCCGCCCGCTCATGACACGGCGGGCTTGATCAGATAACCGGCGCCGCGCCTGGTGTGGATCATCGGCTCGCGACCGGCGTCGATCTTCCGGCGCAGGTAGGAGATGTAGAGCTCGACGATGTTGGCCTGCCCGCCGAAGTCGTACGACCACACCCAGTCCAGGATCTGCGCCTTGCTGAGCACGCGCCGTGGATTGCGCATGAGGAAGCGCAGCAGCTCGAACTCGGTGGCGGTGAGGTGGATGCTCTCCCCTCCCCGGAAGACCTCGTGGCTGTCCTCGTCCAGGGTGAGGTCGCCGACGGCGAGCACGGAGCCGGAGCGGCGGTCGGCGGCACCGGAGCGGCGGATCAGCCCGCGCAGCCGCGCCACGGCCTCCTCCATGCCGAACGGCTTGGTGACGTGGTCGTCCCCGCCGGCGGTGAGCCCTGCGACTCTGTCCTCGACGGCGTCCTTGGGGGTCAGGAAGAGGACGGGCACGCCGGGGAGTTCACGGCGCAGCCGCCCCAGGACGGCGAGTCCGTCCATGTCGGGCAGCATCATGTCCAGGACGACGGCGTCGGGCCGGAACTCGCGCGCGGCCCGGACGGCGCCCTGCCCGTCCCCGGCGCTGCGGATCTGCCAGCCCTCGTGGCGCAGGGCCGTGGACAGCAGTTCGGTGATCGACAGCTCGTCGTCCACCACCAGCACCCGGACGGGGCTCCCGTCCGGTCTCAGCAGTTCGGTGCGCCCCTGGGGCGAGGTCGTGGTCATGGTGGACACCGTGCCGGGATCCTCTGAGAACACGCTTTCGCCCGTCTGTGGTTTCCCTGAGAAAGCCACCGGCGGCTCTCAGGGGGCGCCCCTGGGCAGCGCGCGGCTCACGGCAGGCCGAACAGCCGCGCCCCGTTGTCGTGGCACACCGCGCGCAGCCAGTCGTCGCCGAGGTCCAGTCGCTCCAGGGCGTGCAGCTGATGGACGTAGCGGTAGGGGATGTTGGGAAAGTCCGAGCCGAGCAGGATCCGGTCGGCGAGGCCGGCCAGCCGGGGCAGGGCGCGCCGGGGGAACGGGGCGAGCCGCTCACTGAAGTCGGTGAACGTCATGGTCGTGTCGAGCCGCACCTCCTCGTACCGCTCGGCCAGGCCGAGGAAGTCCTCGTACTCCGTCATGCCCATGTGGGCGACGACCAGCCGCAGCCGCGGGTGCCGGGCGAGCACCCGCCCGACCGGCTCCGGCCCGGTGTGCTTGCCGGGCGCCGGACCGGATCCGCAGTGGATCACGACGGGAACGCCCGCTTCGGCGAGCAGCCCCCAGGTGTCGTCGAGGAGTTCGTCGGCAGGGTCGTACGCCCCGACCTGGACGTGCGCCTTGAACACCCGGGTGCCCTCCTCGAGGGCCTGCCGGACGTACGCGTGCACGTCCGGCTCCGGGAAGAGGGTCGACGTGTGGAGGCAGTCGGGTGTGCGGCGGGCGAAGCCGGCCGCCCAGCCGTTGAGCCAGCGGGCCATGCCCGGCTTGTGCGGGTACAGCATGGCGGTGAAGGCCCGCGCCCCGAACTCCCGCAGCCGCGCGACGCGTTGTTCCTCCTCCTCCCGGTAGGTGATGGGCCACTCGACGCCGCCGGTGAGCGGACCGAGCCCGTCGAAGTAGTCCCAGACCTTGTGCAGCACCCGCTCGGGCATGAAGTGGGTGTGGACGTCGACGAGCCCGGGCAGCCCGAGCCGCTCCCAGAACCGCCGGACTTCGGCGGTCTCCGTCGCAGGGGCCATGGACGGCGGCTGATCACTCATGCGCCCACGATCGTCCCGGAAGGCGCACGGCGTCCAGCCCCCCTTCCTTGCCGGTGCCTCAGAACAGCCCGTCCTGCAAGCCCGGCGGTTCCCGGAACTCCCGCACCGGCACGGTGAGCCCCACGCCCCTCACGGGCCGGAGTCCCCAGCCGGTCATCAGCCGCGTGTCGAGCACGACGACCGCGCCGTCCGTCACCAGGTGCAGATCGGGCCCGGCCGCCGCGACCAGCTCACCGCTCACCACACCGCCCGCGACGAGTTCGCCCACCTCGCCCACGGCGGCCGGCAGACCGGCCAGCCCGAACACCCCGGCGTGATCGACGGGCCGGAACGGCTCCCGCTCCAGCGACTCCGGCCAGCCGTCCAGCGCGGTCGCCCGCCCGTGCAACTCCTCGACCTCGGCGGCCCGCTCCGCCGCGGTCACCGGCAGGGCGGACCGCACGGCACGCTTCGCGCCGTACGGGATCCGGTCGGGCACCCGGAGCGCGGCGCGCAGCAGCTGCTCCGTACGACGCGCCGCCATGAGCGGCCCCGCTCCGAGCCAGCTGAAGCAGACCGTGCCCTGCTCGAGCAGCCGCGCGGATCCCCGCTCGACGGCCGTGATCCCGACCTTGACCATGCCGGGCCCGAACCACGCCAGATATACGTGGTACGGCCGCGGGTCGTCCGCGATCGTGTCGGCGGCCACGGAGTGCGCCCGCTCCAGCCGCGCGCACTCCTCGCACCGCGCCCCCGTACTCCTGTCTCTTATACACCTCTCCGAGCCCACGAGACTAGCGCTCATCTCGT
>NZ_POTZ01000021.1 GCF_003236365.1 Streptomyces sp. NTH33 | reverse complement strand
CGGGGAGGACGGCGAAGGCAGGCGGGGCGGGCTGCTGTTCTTCAGCGCGGCCGCCGGACTGGGCAAGACGACCGTGCTGACCGAGGTCCGGCGCATGGCCGCCGCCCGCGGCTGCACCGTGCTGTCCGCCCGGGGCAGCGAGCAGGAGCACACCGTCCCCTTCCACGTCGTACGCCAGTTGCTGCAGCCCCACCTCGCCTCCTGCACCGAGGCCGAGCGCCGTGAGATCTTCGGCGGGTGGTACGAGATCGCCGGCCCGGCCGTCGGTCTGTTCGCCCAGCAGACCGGCACCGCCGTCCCGGACCCGCAGGGCGTCCGGGACGGTCTGGACTGGGTCGTCACCCAGGTGGCCGTGCGCCGGGCACCGGTCGTGATCGTCCTCGACGACGCCCACTGGGCGGACCTGGAGTCGCTCGCCTGGCTCGCCGCCTTCGCGGTGCGCGCGCGGGAACTCCCCGTGCTGGTGGTCATCGGCTACCGCCCGGACGAAGTGCCCGCCGAGGCCCAGACGTTCCGCGAACTGATCGACGGCCGCGGCGCACGCCCGATCCCGCTGCACGCCCTCAGCCCGGAGGCGGTGGCCGAACTGGTGCGGAGTTCACTCGGAGCGGCAGCCGACGACGTCTTCTGCCGCGAGTGCTGGGTGGTCACCGGCGGCAACCCCTACGAGGCCGTCGAGCTCATGGCCAGGGTCCAGGACCGCGGCCTCACCCCGGACGCGGAGTCGGCCTCCCTGCTGCGCGAACTCGGTGCGAGCGCGCGGGGCACCGGACTGGTCAAACGCCTGGAACGGCTCGGCCACGTCGCCGTCCGGCTCGCCTGGGCCGCCGCGGTGCTCGGCACCGAGATCTCCGCGGAGCTGGCCGCGACGGTGGCCGGACTGCCGCCGGCCGAGGCACAGAGCGCCGTGGACCGGCTGCGGCTCGCCCGTATCCTCACCGGCACCCGGACCCTGGAGTTCATCCACCCGCTCATCGCCACCGCCGTGTACCAGGCCATCCCGCCGACCACACGCACCGCGCTGCACGGACAGGCCGCCTGGGCGGTGACCGACGCCGGCCTGGGCATCATCGCCGCCGCCCGGCATCTGCTCGAGACCCATCCCGAGGGCGACCCGCACACCGTCCGGCAACTGCGCGCCGCCGCACGCGAGAACCTCCGTCTGGGCGCACCCGACGCGGCCCGGCGCTGTCTGGAACGCGCGCTGCGCGAACCGCCGGCGCCCGAGGACCGCGCGGACGTGCTCTACGAACTCGGCTGCTCCGCCCTGCTCACCGCCCCCGCCACCACGGTCAACCACCTCACCGCGGCCCTGGAGCAGCCCTATCTGAACCCCGAGCTCAGGGAGAACGCCACCTTCCGGCTGGCCCAGGCGTTCGCCCACAACGACGAGCCCGCCAAAGCCGCCGCCGTCGTGGGTGCCGAGGTCGCCCGGTCGGAATCCTCCCGAGCACGGCTGCGCCTGCAGGTGGCGCACTATCTGTGGCTGGTCTTCGACGCGCACGAGACGCAGGCGTCCGACCGCTCCCGCCGGCTCGCGGAGCTCGTCGAGCGACTGCCTGGAGAGAACATCGAGGAACGGGCCCTGCTGTGCCTGCGCACCTGGGACGCGACGCTGCGCGGGGAACCGGCCGCGCACACACTGGCCGTCGCCGCACGCGCCATGGGAATGAGCTACACCGACCCGGACTGGGGCTTCGAACTGCCGAGCGTGGCCGCGCTCGGCTACATGTACGCCGACGAATGCGACCGCGCGGAGGAGCTGTTCAGTTCGGCCATCGCCGAGTGCGAGCAGGTCGGGTGGAGCGGCGCCCACCTCTCCTTCGGTTTCACTCTCCTCGGCCTGGTCCGGCTGCGGCGCGGGATGCTGGCCGAGGCGGAGGAGTGCGCGCGTGAGGGAGTGCGCCTGGCCGAGCGGGTGGGCGACCGGGTCCCCGCCCGGTGGTACGCCGTAGGACTGCTGCTGGACGTCCTGCTGTCCCGGGGCCGCCCGGAGGAGGCGCTCCGCGTCGCCAGGACGTACGACTTCGCGCCCCCCTACCCGAACGCGGTGGTCTTCCCGGACTCCCAGACGGTCTACGGGCGGCTGCTCCTCGCCCGCGGTCTGCGCGAGGAGGCCGAGGCCCAGCTCACCGCCGCCGGGGCACGGCTGGAGGCCAAGGGCATCCTCAACCCGACCTGGTGCCCCTGGGCGGGACACCTCGCCCTCGCCGTCGCCGAGGAGGACCCCCGGCGTGCCCGCGCCCTCGCGGCGAGGATGCTGGAGCGGGCGGAGCACTACGGCACCCCCACCGCCATCGGCGAGGCGCTGTCCTTCAGCGCGGCGGTGGCCGAGGACGGGCAGGCGCTGCCCCTGCGGGAACGCGCGGTGCGGGTACTGCGCCGGTCCCCCAGCCGGCACGCCTACGCCGAGGCCCTGATCGACCTCGGCGCGGAGCTCGGGCGCGGCGGCCACGACGACAGGGCGGCCGGGCTCCTGTCCGAGGGCGTCGAGCTGGCGGAGCGGTGCGGCGCCGGCCGTCTCGCCGAGCGCGGCCGTGCGGAGACGACCGGGGCGGGACCGCGGCTCGACGGCAGACGCCCGTTGGCGCAGCGCGGAGCGAGCGCCGCGGAGAAGAGCTGACGTCGAGCCAGGAGACGGGAGTCCTCATTCAGCGCGGGCGGCCCAGCCCGGCGTCGCGTGCCCGGATGATGGCCTGGCTGCGCTGGGTGAGGTGGAGCTTGGTGAGGATCGCCGAGATGTTGTTCGCCACGGTCTTGCTGGACAGGTGCAGGCGCCCGCCGATCTCGGCGTTGGACAGTCCGGCCGCGAGGTGGTCGAGGATGTCCCGTTCGCGTGCGGTGAGTTCCGGGAACGGGCCGTCCTGCGGCGGTGGCGACGCGAACCAGGTGCGCAGTCGGCCGGCCAGTGCCGCGCCGAAGATCGGCTGCCCGGCCGCGGCGGCGTGGATGGCGGCGACGATGTCCGCTCCTTCGGCCCCCTTGACGAGGTAGCCGAGCGCGCCGGCCCGGACGGCGGCGAAGACCGTCGCGTCGTCCTCGAACATCGTCAGGACCAGCACGGCCGTGTGCGGCACCCGGGTCCGGATCTGCCGGGTGGCTTCGATGCCGTGCAGTCCGGGCAGTTGCAGGTCCATCACGACGACGTCGGGCCGTAGTTCGACGGCCTGGCGGACGGCTTCCCGGCCGTCGCCGGCCTCGCCGGCCACCTCGATGCCGCCGACGGTGCCGAGGACCGCTCGCATCCCCTGGCGCACCAGAGGATGGTCGTCGGCGAGCAGCACACGGATCATGGCGTCTCCGGGAGTGGGAACCAGGCGGTGACGGCGCCGCCGTCGGGGCTGGGGCCGGCCTGACAGCGTCCGCCCAGTTCCGCGGCGCGTTCGCGCATCGCGGTCACGCCGACGCCGGGCAGCTCGCCCGCCTCGACGGTGACCCGCAGCGGCGAGCCCACCGTGAGCCGGTCGGCCTGCGACCGCAGTGCTCCGGCGAGCCCGAGGTCGTCCAGGGCGGGCGGGCGCAGCCCGTGCACGACCTTGCGCAGGTCCGCCAGCGCCTGAGCGGCGGCCTCGCGGGCCTCGACGATGTGCTGGTCGGCCGCGGCCGGGTCGGTCTCCAGCCGGGCGCGGGCGGCGTCCAGGGTGAGGCCGACGGCGGTGAGCACCGGACCGAGGCCGTCGTGCAGCTCGCGGCGCAGCCGCCGCCGCTCCTCCTCCCGCGCGGCGACCAGGCGCTGCTGCGACCGCAGCAGTTCGGCGGTGAGGGTCCGGGTGTGCAGCGCCAGACCGAGCTGACCGGCGATGTCGGAGAGCAGGCCGCGGTCGCGGTCGTCGAAGCCCTCCTCGCCGCGCCGGGCCGACGCCGCCAGGAAGCCCTCGATCCGGCCTTCGTACGTCAGGGGCCAGCGCTCCAGCGGCTCGACGGGCGTGCCGTAGGAGGCGACCGGGGTTCCGTCGGCGCGCTGGACGGCCACGTACGGCAGCCGCAGCGCGGACGCCACCGCGTGGCCGAACGAGCCGAGCGCGTCGCCGCCCGGGACGGCGTTGAGCCGCTGCCCCAGGTCCCGCAACGTGCGGTAGGGATCCTGGCGGCCGCCGTAGAAGAGGCGGTCCACCAGGCGTTGCGTACGGTCGCGCAGCGGCACGAAGGACAGCGCCACGGCCACGGCGGCGACCGGGGCCGCGACCTGCCGGGAGACCACCCGGGTGGCCAGCCCCGTCACCACGGCGAAGCCGATGACCAGAGCGGCGGTGATCGCGCCGTAGACCAGGGAGCGGCGCAGGATCGTGTCGATCGACCACAGCCGGTAGCGCAGCACCGGAATGGCCAGGGTCAGGACGAACACGACCGCGTCCACGGTGTTCGTGAGCGACGGCAGCCGCTCGGTGACGGCGAGCGGGAACAGCGCCAGCGCCACGACCACCCCGACCGCCCGCCACTTCAGCTGCTGGCGGGCGATGCCCTCGGCCCGGGCGAACCGGACCACGACACCGAGGCCCGCGATCAGGCCGAGCAGCACCACCACGGGCGCCAGTCCGATCGCCGCGTCGGCGATCCGGCCGACCGCGGTCCCGCCGGTGAGCGGGTGGGAGAGTCCGGTCACGCCGCCCGCGACGTCCCGCAGGCTCGTGCCGCCGAGCAGTCCGCCCACCATGACGAGCGCGGTGCAGACGATGATCGCCTTCTCGAGGACCGCGCTCCACCGGCCGGCCGGTCGCCCGGACGGGAACCGGATGTTGACCAGGCCCTGCGCGGCGATCGGCACGAAGCTCAAGGTCCCGGCGGTCAGCCCCCAGCGGGCCCGGACGTCGCGGTCGCCGTCCAGATCGCCCTCGACGACGGGGGCAACGGCATCCCCGCCCCGGCCGCCTGGCTGATCAGCCTGCTCGGCGTCGCCGGCCTCGTCGCCGCGATCGCCCTGCTCCGCTCCGCCGCCTGGGCCACGCCCGCCGTGCTCACCGTCGGCGCGCTCAACCTGACCGGCGCGGTCGTCGCGCTCGTCCGGAGTTGGGACGGCGCCGTCATCGGCCTCGTACTCAGCGCCGTCGGCACCGGCCTGGCCCTCGCGTACGCCGTGGGCCGGCCGGCGAAGGCGCCGCAGACGAGCTGACCCACCCTCACCCTTCACGGAACGGAGGTTCCACCATGCAGTCCGACACCCGCACCCAGCCGGCCCGGGCGGCCTCGCCGCAGCGCAAGCCGCTGAAGGACGTGCGAGGCTTCTGGCGCGTCCTGCTCGCCGTCGTCGCCCCGCTGCCGATGACCGGCATGGGGCTCAGCCACCTCCTCAGCCCCGTCGACGGGGGCACGTTGTTCGAGGACACCGTGGCGGCCTACACCGGCCACCTCGACCAGGCCCGCGTCACGCAGTACCTCGGCGTGCCGTTCCTGGTCCTGCTGATTCCGGCGACGTTCGCCGTGATCTGGGTGTCCCGCCGGGGCGCGCCCCGGCTCACCACCGCCGGCGCGCTCCTGGCGCTCCTGGGACAACTGGCCGGCTTTCCGCTGAACCAGGGCGGCGACCTGCTGGCGTACACGACGGCGAAGAACGGCCTCGACGTGCCGACGGTGGCGGCGCTCCAGAAAGCCCTGGAGGAGGACCCGTTGGCCTTGACCGGCGGCCTGCTGTTCATCATCGGCATCGTCTTCGGCCTGCTGCTGCTCGGTCTCGCCCTGTGGCGCAGCGGCGCCGCGCCGGCCTGGACGGGCATCGCCTTGGCCCTGGGCGGGTTCACCCACCCGTTCATGCCGGGGCACGTCGCGTCCGGCATCGGCCTGCTCGTCGCCGCGGTCGGCTTCGCCGGGGCCGGGGTGGCGCTCCTGCGCATGAGCAACGACGACTTCGACCGGGCACCCGGCCGCCCCGCCTGACGAGGTCCGCGGCCGGCGGGGCCGCTCGTCACCGGGGCGCCGGAACCGAGTGCCGAACCGCGGGCGGCGCGGCCGGGATCCGTTCCAGGACGCCGCCCGCGAACACGTCGTACAGCGGCAGCGTCTCCAGGTGGACGTAGCCGATGTGGCAGTCGCAGACGGCCAGCGGGCACGCGCGGGGGCGCAGGGCCTGCCGGTAGGAGCCGTCGTACAGGTTGCCCAGCTCCGAGCGGACGAAGTGGCAGCGGCGCACCGTGCCCTCGCCGTCCACCGAGATGACCGACTCCCCCGTACGGCAGGGCAGGCCCGCGCTGCGGTGCGGGTGGCGGCTGTACGGGAAGAGCGGGTCCAGGGCGGTCCACCGGCCGGCCTCGGCGTCGGTGTAGGTGTGCCCCTCGGCGGCGTTGACCCACAGGTACACGTGGGCGGGGAGGTCGGCGCGCAGGCGGCGCGCGTGCTCCAGGTGCTCGGGAAGGCCGACGACGCCGACGCTGTGGCGGACCCCGCGGGCGGCCAGGTCGTGGCACTTGGCCAGGAAGCGGTCGTACGGCGTCTGCCCGGGGTGGAAGGTGCACCACAGGGCGAGGGTGTCCGGGTCGGCCGCCTCCAGCCAGTTCGTACGGCAGCTGAGATTGGTCTGGATCGCCACCCGGCGGATGTGCGGCAGCCGGCTCAGCTCCGCGAGCGTACGCCGGTACCAGGAGCGCACCAGGCCCTCGCCCCACGGTGTGAACAGCAGCGAGAGCCGGTCGCCCCGCTGCGCGGCCGCCCAGGCGGCGAAACGCTCCAGCGCGGTGCGGTCCGCGGCCAGCTGGGCCCGGCTGTCCCGGCGCTTGGCGAAGGGGCAGTACGGGCAGTCGTAGTCGCACGACGCCAGCGGTCCGCGGTAGAGGATCGTCAGGTCCATACGGGCTGCGGCCTTTCGTCACTTCGGTGCGTACGCGGCCATGCGCTCGCGCACGGCGGGGGAGAACAGCTCGGGGCCCAGCGCGTCGGAGTGGGCCAGTCCCTCGGCGGACAGCCGCAGCACCTTTGGACCGGCCGAGCCGTCCAGCCAGCCCCGGTCGCGGAACCGGTCCAGCTCGGCGGCGAAGTCGTCGCCGGGCGCGGTGCCGAAACGGGCCCGGTAGTCCGCGACCGGCATGCCCGCGGCCTGCAGCAGCGACTGCAGCAGATGGCGGCGCCGGGCCTCGTCCCCGTTCATCTCCCAGCCGAAGTCGGCGCGGCGGAAGTCGTCGGTCGAGCGGGTGGTGTACTCGTCGATGATCCCGCGTATGCGGTGCATGTCCACCGCGTAGTCGAAGGAGTAGTGCAGCGTGGAGGTGTACGAGCGGGCGCCGCAGCCGAGGCCGACCATGCCGTCGGTCTGGCACGCGTAGTCCTCCCCGCCGCCGGCGGGGGCGCCCGCACGGCGGAACATGCGCATCGACACCTGTTCGTAGCCCCGCGCGAGCAGGTGGTCGCGGCCGTGGCGGTACAGCCGCAGCCGGTGTTCGTCCCAGGCGGCATCGTCGCCGGGCGTCTGCCCACGATGTCGGCCGAGACCGGTGAGCGGGCGCACGTAGAGGGGATAGAGGTACAGCTCCTCCGGCTGCCAGGCGAGGGCGGCGTCGAGGGAACGGCTCCAGGACTTCTCGGTCTGGCCGTCGATGCCGTAGATCAGGTCGATGTTGAGGACGGGGATGCCGGCGTCGCGGATCCGGGCGAGGGCCGCCTCGACGTCCGCCCGGCGCTGGGGGCGCACGGCCGTCCGTGCCTCGGCGTCGACGAAGCTCTGCACGCCCAGGCTCAGCCGCGTGGTGCCGCGGGCGGCCAGCACGGCCAGCCGGTCGGCGGTCGCCGTGGTGGGCGAGGCCTCCACCGACAGCGGGATCGCGGTCAGGTCGGCGCCCAGGCCGCGCTCGGCGAGATCGCACAGCCGCTCCAGCTCCGCGGCCTCGAGGAAGGTCGGAGTGCCGCCGCCGAACGCCGCATTGGCGAACCGTGCCCCGTCGCCCAGCGCCTCGCGCACCGCGGCCGCCTGGCGTTCCATGGCGTCCAGGTAGGCGGTGGCCAGGCCGTCGGGTGCCCCGATCCGGGTGAAGAGATTGCAGAAGCCGCAGCGGACCTCGCAGAAGGGGATGTGGAAGTAGAGCGAGAGGGCGCCCTTCGGCTCGTCCGCCCACAGCTCGCGCAGCGACGCGTGCTCCCGGTTCAGCGGACGGTAGGCGGTCTTGTGCGGATACGCGTACACATACTGCTGGTACGGGCGGACGGCGGGCGCGGCCGCTGCTTCGGCGAGGGGCACGGGCATGGACATGGGCGCGGGCGCGGGCATGGTCATCGGGTCCCGTCGACGAAGAAGTGGGCGTAGGGCACGGTCCAGACGACGTCATGGCCGATGCGGTGGCCGCTGTAACCGTCCTCCCCGTACGCGGTGCCGTGGTCGGAGCAGACGATGGCGAAGCACGGACGGCGGCTGCCGGCGGCGGCCAGGAGCCGTCCCATGTGCCGGTCCACGTACTCCAGCGCCGCGGCGTGGGTGTCCCGTGTGTCGCCGGCCTCACGCGTGGCCCCGGGCAGGTGGAACCAGTTGGGCTGGTGCAGGGCCGACACGTTCACGAAGAGGAACAGCCGCTGGTCCTGGGGGAGTTCCGCGACGACCTTCTCCGCGCAGGCCACCTGTGCCTCGAAGGACGTGGGGGAAGCCACCCCGAACTCCGGCTCCCAGTGGCTCTCCTGGAACATCCCGGGCAGGACGGAGCCCAGCGGCCCCTGCTGGTTGAAGAAGCCCACGCCGCCGATGCAGACGGTGCGGTAGCCCACGGCGGCCAGACCCGAGACCAGGTCGGGCGTGTCGTAGACGAAGGTGCCGCTCGCGGTGGTCTCACTGCCCGCGAAACGGGCGGCGAACAGCCGCGGATGCGGGCCCGGCGCGGCCGGTGTCGGCAGGAACCCCGCGAACATCGCCTGGTGGGAGGCGTAGGTGAAGCTGCCGGGCGCGTGCCGGCGCTCCCAGACGCCACCGGGCAGGTGCCGGGCCAGGTTCGGGATGCGTCCGGCCGCCGCCAGCTCCTGCGCCACGTCGTGGCGGAGGGTGTCGAGCGTGACCAGCAGGAGGTCGTGGCTGCCCACGACCTCGTTCATGTCAGGCGGTGGTGTCATGGTGGTGCTCCTGGTGTTCTTGGTGCTGCTGGTGCTGCTGGTGCTCTTCGCGTTCCGCTCGCCGTGCGGCGGCCGGTGCGGCGGCAACCTGCGCGGCGTAGGTGTCCAGGCCCTCGGCGCCGCTGCCGGGCAGGCCGGTCAGACGGGGCAGCAGGTCCCCGAAGGCGTTCACCTCACCGACGGCGAAGCGGCGCCACCCGGTGGCCGGCAGGATGTCCACGCCGACGCACAGCGTGCGGGGGAAGCACGCGGCAGCCCGCTCGGCCACGTCCAGCACGTCGGCGAAGCCGCCTCCGGCGGCCCGGATCGCCGCGCGTGCCGCCTCCAGGTCGCCGCGGGCGCCACCGAGGTGCAGATTCGTCATGGGGTGCCGGCTGGTCCGCACCACGGCGTGCGTGGCGCGCCCCGCCACCACGACCACCCGCAGATCGGCGGCCCGGCCGCCCTGCGAGGCCTTGGGCAGCCACCGTTCGACGTGGATCCCGTCCGGGACCAAGGCGTCGACCAGTGCGGCGACCTCGCTCTCCGAGGTGTAGTAGCGCACCCGCAGGGAGTTGTACAGGCGGCCGTCGGCGGTGGTCTCCACGGAGGTCGTCGCCTTGACCCGGCCGGGCCCCGCCATCGCCAGGGCCACGACACCGGAGGCCGACGACCCGTGCGCCGGCTTCACGAACGCCCGCGACATACGGGCGGCCCCCAACTGCTCCCGGAGCCCGTCCCAGCCGTTGACCGGGCCTTCCAGCGCCGGCGGGACCGGGACGCCCGCGGCGGCGAGCCGGGCATGACAGCGCCGCTTGTCGAACATGACCGCGACATCCTCCGGGTCGGCGGTCGTCACCGCGCCCGCACGGTGCGCCGCGGCGGTCACGTCCCGGACCGCGGCGGTGAAACGGCGGTGCCACAGAGCCGTTCCCTCGACCCGGGCGGGATCGTCGGTGTCGCGCAGCAGCCGGTCGACCTCGGCGTTCTCGCCGGGGGAGTCGATCCGTACCAGCTCGCCCGGCCCGAAGGCGTACCGTCCGCGCAGCACGTCCCGCCACGCGAGCACACGGGGCGCCGCGTGGCCCGCCGCGCGCACGGCGTCGGCGATCATCGTCGTCCGCCGGTTCTCGGGGTTGCCGACGACGGCGAACCGAAGCCCTGGGCCGGCAGCGGGCACCCGGCTACTCGGAGACGGCGACATAGTGCCACTCCTCGTCCCGCCATCGGTGTGGGGCCTGACGGTCCGACAGGTCCACCTCGGTCCCGGCGGGGCCGAAGGCCGTGCGGATCCGGTCGGCCATGGACTCGCTCAGGAAGTGGTGGTGCAGGTCCAGCCGCTCGAGATGGGTCAGCGGCTGACCGCCGAGCAGGGCTTCGGCACCGGTGTCGGTGAGGGTGCCCATGGACAGGCTCAGCGACTCCAGCTGCGCCACGACCGGCGCCGAGGCGACCGCCGCCGCGATCTCGTCCTGCAACTCGCTGTCCTGGAGCCCGAGGTGGCGCAGCGCCGGGAAGCGCCCATGGGCGAGTAGCGGTGCGAGGTCGGCCACCGTCGTGTCGCCGCCGTACTGGGACACGCCGAGCCACAGCTCCAGATGCTCCAGAGCGGGCAGTTCGCAGGCGCCGAGGGCCCGCACCACCTGCCCGGGCAGGCCACCGGACTCGAACCGCAGCACACGCAGCGCGTCGTGGCGCACCGGGCGCAGCGACAGGGGCTCCTCGCCGAGCCCCTGCGAGTCGCCGCCGCGAACGCCCAGCTCCTGAAGCAGCGGGAAGGTCTCCAGGACGGGGGTGGCATCGGTGAGCCGCAACCAGGAGATCTCGCACTCCTCGCGGGTGACGTCGGCGAGGAACAGGGCACGCAGCGCGGGGAAGCGCTCCGCGTCGGCCAGGATCAGCTCCAGCACCGGACGCAGGTCGCTGTACTCGTCGTCCTCCTCGTCCCACCAGGGCCCGATGACCAGGGTCCGCACCTCCGTGCTCGGCACCCGGTCCGTGAAGCTCCGCCACAGCTCGGCGAACGGCAGGTCCCAGGCGCAGTCCAGGCGCCAGGCCACGCCGCCCGCGGCGGGAAGGGGCTTTTCACGGGACCCGGGCAGTCCGGGCAGGGTGAAGACGGGCAGGCCGCGGAAGGTGTCGAAGTGACGGGCGAAAGCCATGACGGCCTCATTCCGCGACGGCGGTGAAGCGGTGGAGGACGCCGTCGTCCTCCCACGCCTCGCCGCGTTCCGACAGGTCGACCTCGACGCCGGACGGCTCCAGCGCCTCCCGGATCCGCCGGGCCACCGGTTCGGTGACGAAGTTGTGGCGGAGGTCGAGCCAGGTCAGGTGGGTGAGCGGCTGGCCGCCGAGCAGCGCCGTCACGCCCTCGTCGGTGAGCACGCCGAGGGACAGGTCGAGCGACTTCAGCTGCGCCACGACCGGGGCCCCGGCGACGGCAGCGGCGATCTCGTCCTGGATCTCGCTGTTGCGCAGGCCGAGATGGCGCAGCGCCGGGAAGCGTCCCGCGGCCAGGAGCGGCGCGAGGTCGGCGACCGTGGCGTCACCGCCGTACTCGTCCACGCCGAACCACATCTCCAGGTACTCCAGCGCGGGCAGCTCACTGGCGGCGACACCGCGCACGACCTCACCGGGCAGGCCGCCGGCCTCGAGGCAGAGCGTGCGCAGGTGCTGGTGCCGGACCGCCGGGAAGCGCAGCCCGGTGCCGCCGCGGACCCCGAACTCCTCCAGCAGCGGATAGGCATCGAGGACCGGCGTGACGTCGGACTGCTCGATCCAGGAGATCTCCGCCTCCTCCTGTTCCAGGTCCCCGATGAACACCGCCTGAAGCGCTGTCAGCCGGTCACGGGCCTCCACGAGGCGCCGCACGGTGCCGCTGGAGTCGTTGTCGTACGGCTCGCCCCACTGACCCACGACGATCGCGCGGACGCCCGAGGGGTCCACGGAGTCGAGGAAGCGGTCCCACAGGTCGCCGAACTCCTCGTGCGAGGAGTCCCTGTAAGGGTCGACGGACAGCCGCCAGGCCACGGCGCCCGCCTCCGGCAGCTCCCGCCGGGCCTGGGGGCCGGGGAAGTCGAAGGCCGGGAGGCCGTGCAGTTCCTGCAGATGCTCGACGTGGGACATGTCGCTGGCCTCCTGGGCTCCGAACGCGGTGCGTTGCTCGCGAAGAGTTGTACCAAGCCGCTCTGACATCGCCGGTGACGGGATGTGCGGGACTCGTGCTCCGGGTGTGGTCCGGGGACGCGGTCCGGAGGCGTTGTCAGTGCCCCGGCGTAGCGTCGTGGACATCGGTCGGCGAGGTGCCGGCGGGGAAGGGAGACATGCATGTACCGGCAGGGGGACGTCCTGATCGTGCCTGTGGCGGAGGCGGCCGTGCCGCCGGGCACGGACCGGCTGCCGCAGCAGCCGAGGGACGCGCGGGGGAGGCTCGTGCTGGCTCTCGGCGAGGTCACCGGACACGCCCACGCGGTGGTCGGGCCGGGAACGCTGGTCCGGGAGGCCGGGCCGTTCGGGGCCTCCTACCTCCATCTCCCGGACGGCGGACGGCTGGTGCACGAGGAACACGCCGCGATACCGCTGCCGAAGGGCTGGTACCGCGTGGTGCGGCAGCGTGAGTACGTGCCCGGCGCGGTACGCGTCGTGGCGGACTGAGACAGCGACCTGAGACAGCGATCCGAGACAGCGACCTGAGACAGCGGACCGAGACAGCGGGAGAGCGGAACGGTGACGACGCCGATGGAAACGGCACAGCTGGACACGACGGCGGTGTGGCGCGAGGTGGCGGCGGCGACCGGCCCCGCGGACCGCGCGGCGGCCGAGGAGGGCGTACGCCTGGCCTACCGGCTGGCGGGGCTGCCCGAGCCGGAGCACATCATCTGGGTGGGCTCACCCCGCGAGGGCGCGGCACTGGCCGCACGTCTCACGGCGGAGGGCACGGCCGGCCGCGGCGTTCGCGACGAGGTGCGCACCCGGCCGTGGGCCGCCGCACGCAAGCGTGTCCTCGACCGGCTCGGACCGGCCGGCTGGGCCGGGCACTGGGCCCTGACGGGCGCTCAGCTGTGGGACACCACGGTCGGTCTGACCGAGCGCATACGGACCGGCGTGGTCGAGGCACTGGCCAGGGGGGCGGAGGACGAGCAGGCCGTACGGCTCGTGCTGCTCGACGCGGTCCTGGGCCAGCACGACGCGGCCTGGCTGGCGGCCTTCGACGGCCAGGACGGCGGGGACGGCGGGGACACGCTCGCCGGGACCGCCGCGGTCGCCCGCGCCGCGGGCTGGTGGTGGCCGTACGAGAAGACCGCGGTCGTCTCCGAACGCCCCGTGGAACTGCACCGCGACGAGGCGGGCCGGCTCGACCGCGCGGACGGACCGGCGCTCGCCTTCCCCGACGGTTTCGCGCTGCACGCCTGGCGCGGCATGCCGGTCCCCGCCGAATTCCTCGCCGAGCTGACCGGACTGACCCCGCGGCGGATACGCGAGGAGGAGAACGCCGAGCTGCGCCGCGTGATGCTGGAGCACTACGGCTACGACCGCTATCTGGAGGAGTCCGGCGCCCAGCCCGTGCAGCGCGACGAGGCAGGCGTGCTCTGGCGCATCGAACTGGAGGGGGACGAGCCGCTGGTGATGGTCGAGGTGGTCAACTCCACTCCGGAGCCCGACGGCACCCACCGCACGTACTGGCTGCGGGTGCCGCCGCGAACCCGGACCGCCCGCGAGGGCGTCGCCTGGACCTTCGGGCTGGAGGAGGCCGACTACGTGCCGGAGAGGGAGACCTGAGCCGCTGCCCGTACGTCCGCGGCGATGTCCTCCGGGACGCTGCCGGTGCCGGGCAAGCAGCCCGCCCCCCGTTCTGCCGGGCCGTGCCATGGAAGCCCGGCCGTCCGGTCGGCCATGCTGTCCGCATGGTTTCCGTCAGCCACACGGTGGTCGTCGAACCCGTTCCGTACGAGTGGCTCGTCGACGCCCTCGGAGTGGTCCGCGCCCTGGTGGAGGAGAGCCGGGCCGAGGGACAGCGGCTCGTGCTGCCGGACGGACAGACGGTGCCGGACGTCCGGCTGACCCGGGGACGGCACCTGCGGCCGGGGGCGGTCTACCTCGTCCCGGACGAGAACGGCGAGGGCGAGGGCAAAGGCACGGGTGCCGGTGAGACGGCCCGGATCACGGTCAGGGAATGGGACCGGCGCCGCGCCGTCCGGCTGGAACTCGCAGTCGCCGAGGACGACGGGACCGTCGAACTGGACGCCGCGCTGAAGAGCCCCGACCGCCCGCGCCTGATCGAGGTCGGCGGCCGGGCCCGGACCGAGGGCGCACCGCTCGGGCTATCCCACCTGAAAGGCCGCGCCCGCGTCCGGCTCGACGACTGGTGGACGGCGGCCGATACTGAACGCACCATGTCCTCCGCCCCCGCCTCGGCCCGGCTGGACCACCGCTGGCTCCGCGCGGACGTGCGCGCCACGCCCCGCCCGAGGTGGGACGACGACCGCTGGGACGTACGCGTCACCGTCTCCGTGCGCGGCCGCTCGTTCCTGCGCCCGCTGGCCGCCCTCGTCCTCGCCGCGGCCGGCCGTGGGATACACCGGACCGTCGCCCGGACCCTGGACGACACGGCCGAGCGCTGGAACGAGGCCGTACCGCGACTCGTGGCCATGGACTCCGGGCAGTGGAGAGAGGCCCTTCTCACCGGCGCACGGCACCTCGGCAGCGACGACGACGGCGCGTGACGCAACTGCTGGGGCCGGCGGGTGTGCCCACCGGCCCCAGCAGCCGACGAGCTAACTCCGGGCCCTTCCCGGCCGGTCATCGCCGTGGCGCGGTGGGGCGTCCGGGCGGCTGCCCGGGCGTACACGGCCGCCGCGACGAGGAACGCCCCCATGACGGTGGCCGAAGCGACGGCCGCCGCCGCCCAGTTCGCGTAGCCGCCCGGACCGGCGCCGGCCCGCCAGACCGCGACAGCCACGGCGGCGGCCAGGCCGCAGCCCACGACGGCGGCGACGACGTACCGGGAGCGGCCCGTGCCGGCCGGGGGCGGAACATGACCCAGCGACGCCCAGTGGTGTGCGGCCTCCCGCGCCTCGCGTCCGCGCCGTACGGCGGCGTACAGGCGCAGGGCGGCCGCGATGACGGCGCCGACGACGGCCGCGGCGGCCGGTGCCCACCAGTCTTCGGCCACGAGCAGCAGGACGGCGACCGCACCGGCGCCGGCCCAGCCGGTCACGCAGGCCGCGGCAGCGAGACGCCGGGAGTCGGGCCGGTCGGCGCCGGCCCGCAGGTCGGCGAGGGCCGGCACGTACCAGAGGCAGCCGCCGGCGGTGAGCGCGGCGGTTCCCAGGGCGGCAACGGCGTGCGACATGGCCTACCTCGCAGCCGCTTCCACCTCGGCGGCCCCGGCCGCTCCGGCGATCTCCGGGTGGTGCAGGTCGAACGCGGGGGACTCGCTGCGGATCCGGGGCAGGGAGACGAAGTTGTGCCGGGGCGGCGGGCAGGACGTGGCCCACTCCAGCGAACGGCCGTAGCCCCAGGGGTCGTCGGTCTCCACCGGCTTGCCGTACTTGGCGGTCCGCCACACGTTGTAGAAGAACGGCAGGATCGACAGGCCCAGCATGAACGACCCGATCGTGGACAGGGTGTTGAGGACGGTGAAGCCGTCGGCGTCCAGGTAGTCGGAGTACCGGCGCGGCATGCCCTCGGCGCCCAGCCAGTGCTGGACCAGGAACGTCAGGTGGAAGCCGACGGTGAGCGTCCAGAAGGTGATCTTGGCGAGCCGCTCGTCGAGCATCTTGCCGGTCCACTTCGGCCACCAGAAGTGGAAGCCGGCGAACATCGCGTACACGACCGTGCCGAACACCGTGTAGTGGAAGTGCGCCACCACGAAGTACGAGTCCGTGACGTGGAAGTCCAGCGGCGGCGAGGCCAGGATCACGCCGGTCAGCCCGCCGAAGAGGAACGTCACCAGGAAGCCCACCGTCCACAGCATCGGGGCCTCGAAGGACAGCGAGCCCTTCCACATGGTGCCGATCCAGTTGAAGAACTTCACCCCGGTCGGCACCGCGATCAGGAAGGTCATGAAGGAGAAGAACGGCAGCAGGACCCCGCCCGTGGTGTACATGTGGTGGGCCCACACCGTCACCGACAGACCGGCGATCGAGATGGTCGCGCCGATCAGGCCCATGTAGCCGAACATCGGCTTGCGGGAGAAGACCGGGATGATCTCACTGACGATGCCGAAGAACGGCAGCGCCAGGATGTACACCTCGGGATGCCCGAAGAACCAGAACAGGTGCTGCCAGAGCAGGGCCCCGCCGTTGGCCGCGTCGAAGATGTGGCTGCCGAACTTGCGGTCGCACTCCAGGGCGAACAGGGCCGCCGCGAGCACGGGGAAGACGAACAGGACGAGGAGCGCGGTCAGCAGCACGTTCCAGGTGAAGATCGGCATGCGGAACATGGTCAGGCCGGGTGCCCGCATGCAGATGATCGTGGTGATGAAGTTGACCGCGCCGAGGATGCTGCCGAAGCCGGACAGCGCCACGCCCATGATCCACATGTCGGCGCCGATCCCCGGCGAGTGGACGGCGTCCGACAGCGGGGCGTACAGGAACCAGCCGAAGTCGGCGGCCCCGCCCGGAGTGAGGAAACCACCCGCGGCGATGAGGGAACCGAACAGGAACAGCCAGTAGGCGATCATGTTCAGCCGGGGGAAGGCGACGTCGGGGGCGCCGATCTGCAGCGGCATGATCCAGTTCGCGAAGCCGGTGAACAACGGCATCGCGAACATCAGCAGCATGATCGAGCCGTGCATCGTGAACGCCTGGTTGAACTGCTCGTTCGACATGATCTGCAGTCCGGGCCGGGCGAGTTCGGCCCGCATCGCCAGCGCCATGACGCCGCCGACGACGAAGAACCCGAAGGCGGTGACGAGATAGAGCGTCCCGATCTTCTTGTGGTCGGTGGTGGTCAGCCGGTGCACCCAGTCCGACCGTCCTTTGGCCCTCTCCCGGACCTCCTCCTGGGCCGTCTCCGCGGCCGCGGCGGGCGCCTCGGCCACGTCCGGCGACCGCACGGCCGCCGCCTGTTGTATCCGCACCTCGTCCACCGGACGGTGCCTCCCGATCTGTTTCTCTTCATCGCTGGAACGACGACCCGGAGGCGCTCCGACCGGCACACCGGACCGGACCCTCCCGGCCGCCGCCCCATGATCACTGGATCGGTACGGGGGCCGGATAGGGCCGAACAGTCCCTGCGCGGCCCTCCGGGTAGGGACCAACAGCCCCTCCTGCACCATGGGCGGCACGAAACCGGACGTACGTGCCGGCCTCCGCCAGGAAGGGCCGAAGTACACATGGGGGAACCTTTGCCGGACGTGTATCATGTCAACACGTTTTTCGTTGATGGGGCGGTAGGGGCCGTGTACGGTTGGCCGCATGACGGACAACGCCGCCCCACCAGCCGGTCCTCTCGTCACCGGTTCCGAGATCGCGCGGCTCGCGGGCGTCACCCGGGCCGCGGTGTCCAACTGGCGTCGGCGGTACGACGACTTCCCCGCGCCGACGGGCGGAAGCGCCAACAGTCCGCTCTTCGACCTCGCCGAGGTCCAGGCGTGGCTGGACAGGCAGCGCAAGGGGCAGGACCTCTCGGAGGAGGTCCGACTCTGGCAGTTGCTGCGCGGAGCCTACGGCGACGACATGGTGGCCGCGCTCGCCGATGTCGCCACGATCCTCGCCGACACCCGGGCGAAGAGGCCGGCCGCCCTCCCGGAGGACGCCGCCGGCCTGGCCCGGCGCTTGGCGGACAGCGGCTCGCCCGGCGAGGTGGCGCACGCCCTCGCCGAGCGCTTCACCGACTCCGTGCGCCGCGCCGGATCCGACCAGGTCTCCTCGCCGCGCGTCGTCCGGGCCGTACGGCACCTGGCCGGCCAGGTCGCCGACGACGCCGTCGTCTTCGACCCGGCCTGCGGCATCGGCACCCTCCTGCTCTCCGTCGGCCCCGAGCGGGGACCACGGCGGTTCGGGCAGGAGGCGGACGCCCGCAGCGCCCGCTTCGCACAGCTGCGCGCCGACCTCGCCGGACGTGCCGGTGTCGAGATCGTCGCGGGGGACTCCCTCCGCGACGACCGCTGGACGGACCTCGGAGCCGATCTGGTCGTCTGCGACCCGCCCGTCGGCGACACCGACTGGGGCCGCGAGGAGCTCCTCCTCGACCCGCGGTGGGAACTGGGCACCCCGTCCCGGGCCGAAGGCGAACTCGCCTGGCTGCAGCACGCGTACGCGCACACCGTCCCCGGCGGCCGGATCCTGATGGTCATGCCCGCCTCGGTCGCCTACCGCAAGGCCGGCCGCCGTATCCGTGCCGAGCTGGTACGCCGCGGCATCGTCACCCAGGTCACCGCCCTGCCACCGGGCACGGCCGCCTCGCACGCGCTGCCCGTGCACATCTGGCAGCTGCGCCGTCCGCGCTCCCTGGGCGACGCGGCCACCAGCGTCCGCATGGTCGACCTGACCGGCAACGACCCGGACGGCCCCCTGGACGCACGGCCGGAGCAGACGGCGGACGTCTCCCTCATCGAACTGCTCGACGACGTCGTGGACCTCACCCCCGGCCGGTACGTGGAGGAGTCCCACCGCGACTACCCGGCCGAGTACCGGCAGCTGCGGCACGAGCTGGCGGAACACGTGCGCGTGCTCGCCGAGCTGCTGCCGGCCCTCATCGCGGGCGAACGTCACGGTGCCGCGGACGGCCCCTCCGTCAGCGTCGCCGATCTCGCCCGGGCAGGTCTCGTCGAGTACGGCGAGGCGGAGCCGGTGTCCGTCAGCGACCAGCTCGACACCGACTTCCTGCAGGGATTCCTGCGCAGCGCGGCCAACACCCGCCGCTCCACCAGCGCCAGCGGAACGTTCCGCCTCGACGGCAAGGGCGCACGCGTCCCCCAGATGGACATCGCCGAGCAGCGCCGGTACGGCGCGGCGTTCCGCGCCCTCAAGGAGTTCGAGGAGTGCGCCAGGAAGGTCGCCGAACTGAGCCGCGAGGCCACCGAGCTGGCCCGCGACGGCCTCGTCGGCGGCGCGCTCGAACCGGACAACTGACGCTTCGTCCGAGACTCGGGACGAACGAACCCACGGCCCCGCGAAGGGCTTCTCCAGAACGACGGCAAGCTCCTGAACGCCGCCGGCCGGCAAGATCCGGCCGGCGGCGTTCGCGACGGCCGCGGCGGGACCCTCGTGCCCGAACCGGTCCTCGGGCGGCAGTGTGCCGAACGCTCAGCTGAACTCACGCTGTGTCGGATGCCATTGGACCCACATGTAAACAAGGGTAGATAGTTGTGTTGACATCATCAACGCATACTCCATAAGCTCTTCCGTGAGCCCCTGCTCGTGGAAGCCTGCGGGGGCGCGTCGTGAACGACACCACACTGTCCTTGGGGGGACCATGCACGCCCGTACCAGAATCGCCGCCGCCGCTGTCGCCGTCATCGGCGTACTCGCTCTCACCGCCTGCGATGCCGACAGCACCGTCGTCGACAAGCCGAAGGGGAACGCCGCCGCCAAGGCGGACAGTGGCAAGGACGCCAAGAAGGAGAAGGACGCCGCCTCCGAGGTCGCCAAGGTCGGCGACACCCTCACTCTGAAGGGCATGAAGGGCGGCAGCCGGCTCGACGTCACCGTCGTCAAGGTCGCCGACCCCGCCAAGTCGGCCGACGAGTTCACCGAGCCCGACTCCGGCAAGCGGTTCGTCGGCGTGCAGTTCAAGCTCGTCAACACCGGTAAGGCGGCCTACGACGACAGCCCGTCCAACGGCGCCCAGGTCGCCGACAGCGAGGGGCAGCAGTTCGACACCACCTTCGCGGACATCACGGCCGGACCGTCCATGTCCTCCGCTCTGAAGCTCAAGCCCGGCGCCCAGGGCCTCGGCTGGATCGTCTTCGAGGTTCCCAAGGCGTCGAAGCTCGACACCGTGCAGTTCACCATGGACTCCGGGTTCGCCGACCAGACCGGCGAGTGGAAGCTGAAGTAGCCGCACCAGGAGGCCGCGCCGGACCGCGCCGGCCGTTCCTCATCCGCCGCGCGACCTCCTCGACACCGGCGAGCGGCCCCGCCGGTTCCTGGTCCAGGTCGAGGGGGTGCCGGCGGATGAGGATGCCCGCGTGACGCGCCGTACAGGACGGAGTCCTCGAAGGGAGGGGACCAGGAGGACCGGCGCCCGTGCCTACTCCGGCGGCGTGGGTGTGTCGGGGGTGTGGTACATCGCCTGTACGTCCAGCTCCAGTTGGACGGTCGGCCCGACGACCGCGATGCCGCGGGCCAGCATCGAGCGGTAGTTCAGGGTGAAGTCGTCGCGGTGCAGCTCCGCCTTCGCCAGAGCCGCGCAGCGGAGTTCCTGTTCGTAACCGCCGTTCACCGTGCCCAGGTACGTCGTGTCCAGGCCGACGGAGCGGCTGATGCCGTGCATGGTGAGCGTGCCGTGCAGCGTCCACTTGGAACCGCCGCGGTAGACGAACCGGCTGCTGACGAAGTCGATGTACGGGAAGCGCTCGACGTCGAGGAAGTCGGCGGAACGCAGGTGGCTGTCACGGGTCTTGTTGCCCGTGGCGATGCTGGAGGCGTCGATGCGTACCGAGACCTGGGAATCGGCCATGTCCTGCGCGATGCGGATGCCACCGTCGAAGCGGGTGAAACGACCGTGCACATGGGCCATGCCCACGTGCTTGGCGATGAACCGGATCGCGGTGTGCGGCGGGTCGAACAACCAGGTACCGGGCGGCGGGAGTTCCAGCTGACGGGCGGGCTCCAGCGTGATGCGCGCAGGGGGAGGGGCCACTCCGGCGGCTATCTCGACGGTTTCGCGGGAGGGCGACAGGCCCTCGGCCGCGGTCCGCACGCTGTAGGAGCCCGGTGGCAGCGCCGCCATGAAGAAGCCGTACGGATCGGTGGTGCCGTGGGTCACGACGCGGTGGCTGTCCAGCGCGGTCACCGTGACCTCGGCCCCACCCATGGGCTGCCCCATGAAGTCGACGACCTCGCAGCCGAGCGCGCCCGCGCCGGCCGGCAGGGGAATCGAAAGGCCCGGCTCGGCACCGGAGGCGCTGCGGGAACGCCGACGGCGGAGCAGTCCGAGGGCCATGGTGTTCACCTTTCTGCACACGTGTGGCTGCCATGCGGGCCACATGGCCCGTTGTGATCGCGATCGCCAAGAGCGTCCGGAGTCAGGATGCAGGCGCGAAGGGATCAGTTCGTTAGCGATCATAAAACAATTTGTGAAGATGTGGCGTTTCACGTGGTCAGGGCCGGCATGGCGGCAGTTTGGATGGCCAGGCCATCGCAAATCTGCACATCCGCGAGGTGCATCGTGACGCCTCGACCTTGCTGCTCGGCGCATCGCTGTGGCGAAGAACACCTGCCGCGCCACCACGTTCACGCCCAGCACGCAGCATCGCCACCGATCTGACACACCCGGCACCGGTTCGGGACCGTTCGCGCTCCCACCGCGCACTCGGACCGGACGCTCTTGCCGCCGCGGGAGTACGGCTCCGTGCCCCAGCGGACGGCCGTGCGAAGTCCTCGTCCGGAAGCCCGGCGACCGCCGTGCGCAACGCCGTCCATGAGCGGGAGAAGAGCTCCACGGCCGCAAGCCGGCAGCGCGCGGCCCGCCCCGCGTCCGAGTTCGCCCCTCCTCGAATGCTGAACTCGGGCTCGCGGGCGCCGGACTCGCGGTGCGTCGGCGGGTTTCGCTGGGTGGGCTCCGACAGGGCGTTGAGCGCGTGGACCGTTTCGTGAACCCGGCATCTTCGACCGCGGAGGGAGTCGACCTTCGCCACCCACGGTAAGGCCGACAGGCCTGATGGCGAACGGTCGGGAGGCCCGCATGCCGGTTGCTCGAACTCCAGCCGTTCGGTGAACATTCAACCCGGTGGTTGACCTGAGCATGGCGGGCTGGGCAGGGTGAGCCGGTCTGCCTGCCGTCTCTCCTCAGGAGTCGCTGTGACCGACACCCCCGACCCTGCCTCGGCCGCACGGCGTCCCACCCGCCGTGCACTGCTGCGCGCCGCCGCGCTGACGGCCGGTCTCACCGCGGCCGGTTTACCCGCCCCCGCCGGTGCGGCTGTCCTCTCCGAGGCAGAGCCGCCCCTGCTGCCGGCCGCCGAGGACGGCACGGCGACCGGGGCCAAGGGCCGTGAACTGCGCGGTGAGTGGATCGCCACCGTCGCCAACATCGACTGGCCCTCGCGGCCCGGCCTGAGCCCCGCCGCACAGCAGGCGGAGTTCGTCGCGCTGCTCGACCACGCCAGGTCGGTCGGGCTCAACGCGGTGTTCGCCCAGGTCCGGCCGGCGGCCGACGCGTTCTGGCCCTCACGGTTCGAGCCGTGGTCCCAGTACCTGACCGGAACTCAGGGGAAGGATCCCGGCTACGACCCCCTGGGCTTCATGGTCGAGGCCGCGCACGCTCGCGGGCTGGCGCTGCACGCGTGGTTCAACCCCTACCGCGTCTCGCAGCAGTCCGACGTCACCAAGCTCGTGCCCGACCACCCGGCGCGACTGCACCCGGAGTGGACCGTGTCGTACGGCGGCAAGCTGTACTACAACCCCGGTATCCCCGCCGCCCGCGCTTTCGTCGAGGACGCCATCCTGGACGCGGTGGAGCGTTACGAGATCGACGGCGTCCACTTCGACGACTACTTCTACCCCTACCCGGTGGGCGGTACGGACTTCCCCGACGACGACGCCTTCGCCGCGTACGGCGCGGGATTCACCGACCGGGCCGCCTGGCGCCGGCACAACGTGGACCTGCTGGTGCGGGAGGTACGCGACCGGGTACGCGCCGTCCGGCCCGAGGCGGCGTTCGGCATCAGCCCGTTCGGCATCTGGCGCAACGCCTCCAGCGATCCGCGCGGTTCGGCCACCAACGGCACCCAGTCCTACGACGCGCTGAACGCCGACACCCTGGGCTGGGTGCGGAAGGGCTGGCTGGACTACATCGCCCCGCAGCTGTACTGGAACATCGGCCTGCCGGTGGCCGACTACGCCGTCCTCGCTCCGTGGTGGGCGGACGCGGTGCGCGGCACCGACGTGCAGCTGTGGATCGGCCAGGCCGTGTACAAGGTCGGCGACCCCGCCCAGCCGGCCGCCTGGCAGGACCCGGCCGAGCTCTCCCGGCACCTGGCGATGGACAAAACACTGCCGGAGATCAGCGGCGAGATCCTCTTCAGCACCACGGACGTGGCCGCCGACCCGATCGGCGCGATCAGCAGGCTGACCGCCGACCACTGGCAGCGGCCCGCGCTGCCTCCCGTCCTGCCGAGGCTCGTCCACGGGCCCGCGCCGCTTCCCCCGCTCGCGTCGGCCGTGCGGACGAACGGCGGCGGGATCCGGATCGAGGTGCGCTCACGCGGCAACCACGTCCCCGCGCTGTACGCGGTCCGGCTGCGCGGCGCCGCCGGCGGCGACGAGCTCGTGGCGGTGCTCCCGGGCGCCCGCAGCACCGAGTGGACGGGGCCGGCGGCACCGGAGGGCTCGGCGTACGCGGTCACCTCGGTGGACCGTGCCAACCGCGAAAGCGCCCCGATCACCGCACGGCTGCACAAGCACTGACGTCGCATCCGGTCCGGCCTCCTGGCTCCACCCGGTCGGTGCAGCCAGGAGTGGACGCCCGCTGACCGGCACGCCGGGCCGGCCGGGGCCTGGTGGCCCCAGGACCCGGCCGCCCCGGCGTGAGCCGTCGCCGGCATGTGTTCGTGAGCAGGGATCCCAGGTCAGGTGCTCGTGAGTAGGGACTCCAAGGCCTTCGCCGTGGCCGGATGCCGGGTCGCCAGCGCGGCGCCCGAGGGCGAGGAGCCGGACGCCGCCCACGCGCCGTCGCAGCCCAGCAGGTCCGCCACTGCGTCGCACGCCGCCGGATGCACGGCCAGCAACCCGACCCCCGTACCCGGCGGGGGCGGGACGTCGGCCCGCGTCCACCCCTGCGTGCAGCCCAGCAGCTCCGCCACCGCGTCGCAGGCCGCCGGATGAGCCGGGAGCAGTGCGGCGCCCTGGCGGCCGTTCCCTGCGGACTGCGTCCGGCGTCCGGCGGGCGGGGCCGGGGGCGTCCGCCACGGCGGTATCCACGCGTCCAGGGCCGCCAACCGGCCCGGGAAGATCCGCCCGGCCTCGCGGATCAGCAGCGGGGCGAGTTCCGCGGCGCCGGACCGCAAGGTGGTGATGAGCAGCGGCAGCCACGGCAGCAGCACCGCGTCGGGCAACCGCCCGAACGCGTTCGACACCGCTTCCACGACCACGTCCGCCAACCCCGGCACCGGCTCCAGCGCGTGCACGAAGCCGCTGAGATAACGGGGATAGGCGGGCACCACCAGCGGATTGTCCAGCAGCGCGTCGCACCGGCCCCGCAGCTCGGCCCGGGACAACGTGCCGAGCCGCACCTGCGCCGCCCACAGCAGTGCCGTCTTCGCCGGCTCCTCGGGGTGCGACTGGGCGACCGCCAGCTCCAGCTGGGCCCGGTCGCAGCCCAGCGACAGTGCGAGACTCTCCATGCTGAACAGGAAGCCGAGCATCGCCGCGACCTGCCCGACCGTCGCGTCCTCGTCCCGGAACGCCACCGGCAGCAGCGTGCAGTAGTGGGCGTAGCCGGTCTTGACGAACGACTCGATCCACGGCGGCAGCACCGGTTCGCTGGTGCGGTAGTACGCCAGCAGCCCGCGTACCCGGCGCAGCACCTCCGGCGCGCCGTCGACGCTGCGCTCGGTGGCGAGCACCTTCAGCGCGTGCGTGCCGAGTTCGTCGGCGAGGCGGCGGCTGCGCAGGTACAGGGTCGCGTCCTCGACCGCGGCCAGGACGGTCGCGGTCGTGGTCTGCGGGCCGTAGGCGTCGCGCCGCAGTCGCTGCTCCAGGACCTGCTCGATGCTGACGCCCTCGTAGCCGAGCTCGATGAGGGCCCGCTGGTGGGTGCCGAGCGCCAGGTCCCAGGACTCCTGGATCGAACGCTCACCGAGCCGCCGCTCGCCCATGATCGGCCGGGCCGCGCCGTGCGGCATCAGGCGCCGCAGCATCCACAGGACGTCGGAGCAGGCCCGGAGTTCCGGCCTGGAGGCCATGTCCATCAGGGCCCGTTGCATGCCGCGCTGCTGGAGCTTCAGTCCGAGCGGCGCCAGCCGGTCGTGCACGTCGCGGGCGAGCGGCGGCAGCGCGTCGTAGCCGACCTGGCCGATCCGGTCGCCGCCCATCATGATCTCGACGAGGCGCCGCACGTCCCGCCGCCCCGGCACGGCGTCCTTCTCGATGCAGGTGACCGCCGCGTCCTGGAAGTCGTACGGCGTGGGCTTGGCCCGGTCCCGCATCCCGGCGAGCAGGACCGACGTCTCGAACACCGCGATGGCGTCGGCGGTGGAGGCGAGGTAGCCGTTGCGCCGGGCCGCGCGCACGATGTCCACCGACCAGCCGAGCAGTTCGGCCTCGTCCAGGCCGTCGAGCACGGGCGGTCTGCGCAGGAAGCCGGACAGCCGGTCCGCGGTGGCGGACTCCGGTGCGGGGACGGCGGCTTGCCGTCCCCGGGGCTTCGCCGCCGAGGTCTTCGCCGCGGCGGCCTTCTTCGCAGGGGACTTCTTCGTACCCGCCTGGCCCGCCAGCCGGTACGGCTGCACACGGGTGCGCCTCAGGCTCTTCGCCCACTCCGTCGAGGCGATCGACACCGAGCCGGCGGCAAGACCGAACTGTGCCTCGATCGCCGCGTGGCTGGACGGGATCAGTCCGTACTGCCAGGTGGTGGCGGTACGCGGGGAGATCGGATACGTGTCGGTGCCGTGCAGGCCGGACTCCTCGACACGGCTGGCCGCGTGGAACGCCCCGCACACGTACAGGCAGTCCGCCGGATCGGTCCCGGTCGCCGTCAGGTGCTCGCGCATCCGGGTCCACATGTACCGCTCCCGGTCCTCGTCCACGCGGACCCGGGCGCCGTCACCCGGAGCGAGGCGCCGGAACAGGCTGCCGATGAGGAACATCACCTGGCGGTAGGTGTCGTGGTCGGCGGCGCTGTCGCCGAGCGGCACCTCGACGTACTGGTGCCACCACTCCGACCAGTGCCGCACCTTGCCGTGGCGCAGCAGGTGCTCCTCCAACTCGGCGAAGCGCGGCCGGAGGTCGCCGATCCCGACGCCGACGGCCTCGCCGTGCAGCGCGGCCTCGGCCTCGGTCTCGGTCTCGGCCGGAGGACCGGTGTCCTCCGCCGCGGCCTCCCGCACCTGCTCGCCGCCGGTGTCCCACTGGAAGACGTGGTCCGCGGACCGGTCCACGAGGACCAGCTCCACACCCGGGGTGTCCAGGGCGTACGCGATGGCCTGGTACTCGGCGGACACCTCGGTGACCGGCGCGACGACCGACAGCGGAGCCCAGGCCTGGGGGAAGCCGTCGACGTCACCGGCGAACGCCTGCACCGCCACCGGCAGCCGGCAGTTGCGCAGCTCGGTCAGCAGCGGCGCCATGTCCTCGCACAGCTCCAGGTAGACCACCTTGGGCTGCTTCTCGCGCAGCCGCCGGGCCATGGCGGTCGCCGAGGCGGGGGAGTGATGGCAGACGGGGAAGATCTCCAGCGGCTCGCGCACCGCCCGGTCGACGTCGTCGACCATGCCGAGGAGGATGCCCTCCAGGGCGTCGGGCCCGCCCGCGAACGCGGTGGCGGCCTCTTGCAGTTGTCCGCGCAGCGCGGCGAACGCGCCGCTCTCGTGGGGCCCGCTCATGACAGCGTGGCGATCGCGTCGCGGCCGCCCTCCAGGAACTCGGGCCAGGAGCCGCCCTCCTCCTTGCTGCGCGGCTCGACGACACCGTGCAGGTACTTGTTGAGGATGGCCAGGTCCTCGGGCTCGCGGCGGGTGAGGGAGCCGACGAGCGAGGAGGCGAGCGTGCGGGCGGTCAGGGCGCGCTCGCCGAAGAAGTTGCTGTGCAGGACGGCGTCCTCCAGCACGCCGATCTGCTCGGCCGTCGACAGCGCCGACTCCAGCTTCTCGTCGTCGCTGCCGGCCGCGGCGGCGGACGCGCGCAGGTCGGCGAAGCTCTGCAGGAGCACGTCGAGCAGGGTCGGCGGCACGTCGAGGTCGATCGAGTGCCGGCGCAGCAGTTCCTCGGTGCGGAAGCGGACGATCTCCGCCTCGCTCTTCCTGTTCGTCACGACCGGGATGCGGACGAAGTTGAAGCGGCGCTTGAGCGCGGAGGACAGGTCGTTGACGCCCCGGTCGCGGCTGTTGGCTGTGGCGATGATCGAGAAACCGGGCTTGGCGAACACGATGTTGTCGTCTCCGCCGCCGCTCTCCAACTCGGGAACGGAGATGTACTTCTCGGAGAGGATCGAGATCAGCGCGTCCTGGACATCGCTCGTGGACCGGGTCAGCTCCTCGAAGCGGCCGATGGCGCCGGCCTCCATGGCGGTCATGATCGGGGAGGGGATCATCGACTCCCGCGACTGGCCCTTGGCGATGACCATGGACACGTTCCACGAGTACTTGATGTGGTCCTCGGTGGTGCCCGCCGTGCCCTGCACCACCAGCGTGGAGTTGCGGCAGATCGCTGCGGACAGCAGCTCCGCCAGCCAGCTCTTGCCGGTGCCGGGGTCGCCGATGAGCAGCAGACCGCGGTCGGAGGCGAGGGTGACGATGGAACGCTCGACGAAGCTGCGGTCGCCGAACCACTTCTGCGGGACCTCCCGGTCCAGACCGTCGGAGCGCTCGGAGCCCAGGATGAACAGGCGGACCATCTTCGGCGACAGGCGCCACGAGAACGGCTTGGGATTGTCGTCGATCGACTCCAGCCAGTCGAGCTCCTCGGCGTACTTGATCTCGGCAGGGGCGCGCAGCAGGTCGGACATGAGGGAAGGGCCTTTCCGAAAGGTGATGGCAGAGGTGATCACAACGAGACGTGGACGTACGTCCGGTGATCAGGCGAGGTCAGGTGAGATCAGGTGAGATCAGGTGAGAAACGCCTTGAGCTCGTGCACGAGCTTCTTGATGTGGCCGGAGATCACCGGCGTGCCGAGGTCCTTGAAACGCTCCCGGAACCACGGGTTGACGCTGCCGCGCCCGGAGCTGGTCACCGAGCCGACCGGGATGAACTTCGCGCCCGAGCGGTGAACGGCGGCCATGCTGTCGAACAGCTCCTGGTGGCGCCACTCGTAGAAGTCGGAGATCCACACCACGACGGTGTTGCGCGGCTCGGCGATCTTCGGCTGCGCGAGCGCCATGGCGACGGTGCCGTCGGTGCCGCCGCCCAGCTTGGTGCGCAGCAGCGTCTCGAACGGGTCGTGCGCCCAGGGAGTGAGGTCCAGGGCCTGGGTGTCGTAGGCGATCAGGTGGACGTCCACCTTCGGCAGTCCGGCGAAAATGGAGGCCAGGATGGTGCAGTTGACCATCGAGTCGACCATGGAACCCGACTGGTCCACGACGACGATCAGCCGCTGGGGCGTCGTCCTGCGGCTGGTGTGCCGGTAGTAGAGGCGGTCGACGTAGAGCCGCTCCTCCTCCGGGCTCCAGTTGGTGAGGTTCTTCCAGATGGTGCGGTCGATGTCGAGGTTGCGGAACACGCGCTTGGGCGGGACGGACCGGTCGAGCTCGCCGACCGTGGCCTTCTCCACCTGGGTGCGCAGCACCTCGGTGACCTCGTCGACGTAACGGCGGATCAGCGCCTTGGCGTTGGCCAGGGCCACGCCGGAGAGGTTGTCCTTGTCGCGCAGCAACTGCTCGATCAGGGACATGCTCGGCGTCAGCCGCGAGGCCAGCTGCGGGTCGGCCAGCACCTCGCGCAGGTGCATGCGCCTGACGAGGTCGCCCTCGATGGAGCCGAGCTCCGGGCCGATCGCGGGGATCAGCCGGCTGAGGTCGGGCGCAGGGCCACCGACTCCGGTGCCGGTCGGGTTGGCGCCCCCTCCGGCCCCCGTGCGGTGGGTGCTGCCGCGCCCGCCGCGCAGCTCACCGGGCCGGCAGCCCAGCGCCCGCTCCAGCCGGCCCGCGTCCGACTGCCAGCGGGCCAACTGCTCGGCGGAGACGGTGCCGGGGCGGGAGGCGAAGACGTTCAGCAGCACCTTCGACGCGAGCGCCGCGCGCCGCACCTCGGCGGCCCGGTCACGCGTACCGTCCTCCTCCGGCTCGGGGGCCATCAGCCCGTCGAACTCGGCGGCCAGCTCCGGGTGCCGCTGCACGACGGAGTCGACCGACACACCGGGATCGAGCAGCGCGGACGGCAGGCCGATGTCCTCGACCACGGCGAGACTCGCCGACTCCAGGCCGGCCTGCTCCTCCGGGTCGAAGAGACGGGCCAGCAGACGCCAGTAGAGGACCTGCCGCCGGTTGTCGTACGGATCGGGCTCGGGGGCGTCCCCGCTGGTGTGGTGGAGCATGGGGTGGGTCATTTCCGCAGCAGCCTTCCCGCCCGTTCGCGCAGCACGGTGACGGCGTCGGTGGCGGCCTTCTCGGCCCGGACCCCGGCCTTGTCGGCCGTACCCCCGGCCCAGGCCCCGGCGTGCACGGCGACGGTCTTCTTCCGTACGGTCCGCTCGACGGCGAGCGGCTGGAGGAGGAACTCCCCGGCGTCCCAGCGCAGCAGCCCGACACACGCGCCGGACGAGGCGACGACCTCGGGCGAGAGCGGACCGGCGGCCGGGACACGATCGGTGTCGACGGCCAGGCGGTACCCGGCGGCCTGGAAGACGACCCCGTCGTCGCCTTCCTCTCCTTCTTCCTCCACGCCGTACCCCTCCAGCAGGACGGGCACCGCGATCCGGGCCGGGTGCCGGTCGAGCGGCGACACGGCGAAGGCGGCGGCGGTGGGCAGGGCCACCCGGGCGGTGGCGAGGACGTCAGCGGACTCGCCCGTGCGCACACGGGCGTCGTCCCATATCAGGTCGCCCTCGGCGGTGACGGGCATCGCGTCGAGGTCCATGGCGCGGCCCTCGCTCACGGCCCCCAGCAGGGACATGTGCGGCCGCAGCAGCTGCCACAGACCGGCGCCGACGACCGTGTCGGGCTTGGGCGCGGAGACTGAGGCCCGCACCAGCCGGGGCGCGCCGCCGTCCGCGGGCTCGAACACCGCGTGCACCTGGGCCTGCATGGCGGTGGCGTGCTCCTGCACGTCGACACCGAGCGGCAGCAGCCGGCCGGTCGCCTCGGCCACGGCGCAGGCGCGCGCCGCCCCCGGCAGCGTCAGCAGCAGGGCGCGCGACCACAGGTCGGCCCAGCGGCGCACGGGGACGCGCTCCAGGGTCGCCCCCGGACAGGAGGCGGCGAGTTCGGCGGCGAAGCCGTCGAGCAGCGTGGCGAGGCGGCGCAGCGCCGGGTCGGGCAGCATCGCGGAGACGACCGGCGCGGCGCCGCCGACGAGTTCGTGGTCGATGCCCTGCCAGCCGGCCCGCACCAGATCGCACAGCCAACTGCGCGCGGCGGCGTACAGGTTCGCCGCGTGTTCGTCGTCACCGGCCGGTGCGGCGGTGGTTTCCTCGGCCCTCGGCCGGCCGGTGGCCTCCTCGACGCGGGCGGTCAGCGCGTCGTGCACGGAACCGAGCAGGGCGGTGCGGGCCGCGGCGAGTGCGACGAAGTGGTCCTCGTCGGCGGCTCCGGCGGCCGCCTTCTCGGCGGCCTCGGCCACCCGCGCGGCCAGCGGCGTCCCGGCGACGGCGTCGGCGAGCCCGGTCAGCCCACCGGCCTGGCCGGGCTGCGGACGCAGCAGACCGGCGACGAGGGCCTCGTCGAACCCGTCCACGGCCGCGAGAGCCTCGTCGAGGCCGTCGACGGCATCGGCAAGCAGATCGGCACGCATCAGGCCACCGCCCTCGTCGTCGGGAACCACTGCATCTCGGGCACCGGTGCGGTACTCGGAGCGAGTTCGAGATAGGCCAGCTGTCGCAGGAACCGGCTGAACACCTGGGCCGCGGCCGAACTGCCGACCGCCGTGGGGCGCGTGGCGGTCATGACGTCGGTGAGGGTCTGCGCGTCCGGCTCCGCCGCGTCGACCTCGACCTTCAGGTACCGGGCCACGCGCCCGGCGCCGTACTGCAGCACGGACTCGCCGACGAGCGCGCGGATGTGGTTGCAGAACATCCCACGGGCCCCGCCGCAGGGGCGGTTGTTGTTGGTGCTGCACGCGAACGCGTACGTCCCCGCCTCGACCGAGGACACGTACACGCGCCCGATGTCCGACCCGCTGGAGACCACCCCCTGCAACCGCCCGTCGGCCAACTCGACGAACGGCACCTTCGCGAGCTTCCGCGGCCGCGCCGACGGCACCACCCGCACCGTGCTCGACTTCTCCCAGAACGACAACGCACCATCTCCCAGGCATGCGAAAGGGGACGTCCACGCCACCTCGGCGGAACATGATCGAAGCTATCCGCGACCACTGACAACGCGGTCCGACCGCTGCCGCGGTGCTGCCCGGAAGCCGCACGGGGGAGGGGGACGCGGTCAGGGAAGCACGGTGGCGGTACGGCCGCCCGTGACGCGGAGGAGGTCCGGGCGTCAGGACGTCCCCGCACGGTCGCGGGACTTTCCTCCGGACATCCCCTCCCGGGTCGTGAACCTCGCCGCTGTGGCCCCGGCGGTCGGTGGGGCGATGCCCCGAAGCTCTTCCAGCACGGTGGTCACTGCGACCACGAGCTCGTTCCCCCTCATGCCGTTGCCGGGAACAGGAGGTGCCATCAGCTGCCGGCCGGCATGGATCAGGGGAGAATCACCGTCCGTAATCCTCCACGAACGTGGCGATCATCTCAAGCAGCGCATCGGCCCGGTGCCGGTCCTCGGGCTGGGCGCGCAGGGCCTCGTCGGCGGCCCACAGCCGGGCCAGGGCTGCCGGTTCGCCGTCCGCCACGTCGTCGACCACCGGCGTGGTGATCAGGTCCAGGCACTCGGTGAACAGGCGACGGGTGTCGGGGGAGGGCGGGTT
>NZ_POTZ01000219.1 GCF_003236365.1 Streptomyces sp. NTH33 | reverse complement strand
GTGGGAGGTGGCGAAGGTGGTGGTCTCGGTGGGGCCGTAGCCGTTGACGACCTGGAGGTCCGGGCAGACGTCCATGACCCGCCGTACCGCCTCGGGCGGCACCACGTCACCGCCGGTCCACACCTCGCTCAGGCCGGTGAAGGCGGCCGGGTCCTCCTCGGCGACCAGCCGGAACAGACCGACCGTCAGCCACAACCCGGTGATGGACTCCTCGGCGAGAATCCGGGTCAGCGCGGCGGTGTCCAGCAGGCCGGGCGGGGCGACGACCAGGGTTGCGCCGGACAGCAGCGGCACCCACAGTTCGTACGTCGTCGCGTCGAAGGCGAGCGGCGAGTGCAGCAGGACCCGGCGGTGGGCGCCGCCGGTGAAGCGGTCGTCGAGGGCGAGTTCGGCCACGTTGCGGTGGGTGATGGCGACGCCCTTCGGCACGCCCGTCGAGCCCGAGGTGAACATGACGTAGGCGAGCTGGTCGGGGTGGACGGTGACCTCGGGGGCCGTGTCGGGGAACGGGCCGGCCGGGTCGGTCGCCGACACGGCGCGGGCGCCGTCCGGCAGCTCGAAGCCGCTCAGGTCGTGGTCGGTGAGGAACACCTCCGCGCCCGACATGCGCACGATGAGGTCGATGCGGTCCTTCGGGTAGCGGGTGTCCAGCGGCACGTACACCGCGCCGGCCTTGACGACGGCGAGGATCGCGACGACCGCCTCCAGGGAGCGCTCCTGGAAGAGCGCCACCCGGGAACCGGGCCGCACCCCCTCGGCGATCAGCCGGTGGGCGAGCCGGTTCGCACGCCGGTCCAACTCGGCGTACGTCAAATGCTGTTGGCCGTGCGCGAGAGCGACTGCGTCCGGTGTGCGGGCGGCCTGCCCTGCGAACAGCTCCGGCAGTGCGGCGGCCGGGCGGACCTGCCGGGTGCCGTGCCAGGTGTCGAGCAGCCGCGCCCGCTCGTCGTCGGCCAGGACATCGAGGGATCCGATCGGGGCGTCAGGGGTGTCGGCGGCGGCCTGGAGCAGCCGCACCAGGCGGGCGGTGACGGCGGAGACGGTCGCCGGGTCGTACAGGTCGGTGGCGTACTCGACGGTGATGCCGAGTTCGGCCGGGCCGCCGTCGGGGGCGCGGCGCTCGTGGAAGGTGAAGGTGAGGTCGAACTTGGCGATGTCGAGGGTAGTGAACTCCGAATCGCCGCGCAGACCCGGCAGTTGGGGCACCGGGTTGGTCGCGTCCGTGACCGACAGCATGACCTGGAAGAGCGGGTGCCGGGCGGCGGACCGCTCCGGGTTGAGCGCCTCCACGAGCCGGTCGAACGGCACGTCCTGGTGCGCCCAGGCCGCCAGGTCGGTCGTCCGCACCCGGTCGAGGAGTTCGCGGAAGGTCGGGTCGCCGCTGACGTCGGTGCGCAGCACGAGCGTGTTGACGAAGAACCCGACCAGGTCCTCCAACGCCTCCTCGCCCCGGCCCGCGACCGGGGAACCGATCGGGATGTCGCTGCCGGCACCGGAGCGTGCCAGCAGGGCCGCGGTGGCCGCCTGGGCCACCATGAACAGGGTGGTGCCGCTCTCCCGGGCCAGCTTCGTGAGCGAGGCGTGCAGGCCGGCGGGGCAGCGCACGGTCAGCGAGGCGCCCCGGTACGAGGCGGTGGCGGGCCGGGCCCGGTCGGCGGGCAGCGTCACCTCCTCCGGCAGTCCGTCCAGCACCCGCCGCCAGTGGTCGAGCTGCCGTTCCTCGTCCGCCGCGAGCAACGCCTGCTGCCACAGCGCGTAGTCGGCGTACTGGACCGGCAGCGCCTCCCAGCCGGGCGCCGTGCCCTCGGCGCGGGCCGTGTAGGCGGCGGCCAGGTCCCGCATGAGGGGCGTGTTGGACCAGCCGTCGGAGGCGATGTGGTGGGTGACGAGAAGCAGCACGTGCTCGTCGTCCTCGACCTGCAACAGGTCGGCGCGCAGCGGCAGTTCGCGGGCCAGGTCGAAGGTGGTGGCGGACAGGTCGCGGAGCACCGCCGGCAGTGCCTCCCGGGTCGCCGGGATCAGCGCCAGCGCGGGCCGGGCCTGCTCGGCGGGCAGGATCCGCTGGTACGGGGTGCCCTGCTCGGCCGGGAAGACGGTCCGCAGCGCCTCGTGCCGGGCCACGACGTCGCCCAGGGCGAGGTGCAGCGCGTCGGCGTCGAGCGTGCCGGTCAACCGTACGGCGAGCGGGATGTTGTAGGTGGCGGAGGGCCCCTCCATCTGGTCCAGGAACCACAGCCGCCGCTGGGCGGCGGACAGCGGCACTCGCTCCGGCCGCTCCCCCGCCACCAGCGCCGGGCGCCGGTCCGCGTCCGTGCCGTCGGCGATGAACACCGCGAGCCGAGCCACGGTGGGGTGCCGGAACAGGTCGCGTACGGACACCCGGGCGTCCAGGGTGTGCCGGATGCGGCTGACCAGCCGGGTGGCGAGCAGGGAGTGACCGCCGAGGCGGAAGAAGTCGTCGTCGATGGAGACCGCGGGCAGTCCCAGGGCGTCCGCGAACAGCCCGCACAGCACCTCTTCGACGGGCGTACGACCCTGCCGGCCACCGGGCCCGGTGCCGAGCCTGGGTTCGGGCAGCGCACGCCGGTCGAGCTTGCCGTTGGCCGTCAGCGGCAGCAGGTCCAGCTCCACGAAGGCGGTCGGGACCATGTACTCGGGCAGCGCGGCACCGGCGTGCCGGCGGAGGCCGTCGGTGTCGACGCGGGTCTCCCCGGTGGCCACGACGTAGGCGACGAGGCGCTTGTCGCCGGGGCGGTCCTCACGGACGATCACCGCGGCCTGCGAGACGGACTCGTGCGCGACCAACGCCGTCTCGATCTCACCGGGTTCGATCCGAAAACCGCGCAGCTTCACCTGCTGGTCGGCCCGGCCCTCGAAGACGACCTCGCCGTGCTCGTTCCACCGCGCCAGGTCACCCGTGCGGTACATCCGCTCACCGGCCGGACCGAAGGGATCGGCGACGAAGCGTTCGGAGGACAGCCCCGGCCGCCCGACGTATCCCCAGGCGAGGTGGCTGCCCGCCACATACAACTCGCCCACCACACCGGGCACCACCGGACGCAGCCCCTCGTCCAGCACGTACATCCGGGTGTTCGCCATCGGCACACCCAGGTGCAGCCGCTCCACCACCCGCTCGCCGGGCCCGAAGACCTGGTAGCTGCAGAAGACCGTCGACTCCGTCGGCCCGTACGCATGCACCACCGTCGTTGCCGGGCACTCGTCCAGCACCCGCTGCAACGCCGGCGCCGACAGCACGTCACCCCCGGTCCAGATCTCCTCCAGACCCGCCAGCGCGCCCACCGCCTCCGACGCCATCGCGTCGAACAGCGCCGTCGTGAAGTACACGGCGGTGATGCCGTGGCGGGTCAGAGCATCGCCGAGTTCAGCCACGTCGACCTTGGCCACCGGCAGGATCACGGCGGTGCCGCCGCTGAGGAGGGGCACCCACAGCTCGTACGTCGAGGAGTCGAACGCTAGCGGCGAGTACGCCAGCACCCTCCGATGCCGCTCCCCCGCACCCCACCACGGGTCCAACGCCAGCTCCACCACATTGCGGTGCGTGTTCGCCACACCCTTCGGCGTCCCGCTCGACCCGGACGTGTACATCACGTACGCCAACTGGTCTGGATACACCGGGACTTGGAAGGACTCGGCGTGGGCCTCGGCCAGCAGGGCGGGGACGTCCGGCGGGGACAGCAGGGTCAGGCCCTCGGCCGGGGCGTCCCGGTCGGTGACGAGGAGGGTGGCGTCGGTGTCGGCCAGGATGAACGCCAGGCGCTCCCGAGGCTGGCGGGCGTCCAGCGGCACGTAGGCGCCGCCCGCCTTGAGGACGCCGAGGACGGCGACCACGTACTCCGGTGACCGGTCGAGGAAGAGGCCCACGGCGGTGCCGGGGACGACACCGAGGCCGGCCAGGCGGCGGGCGAAGGCGTCGGAGGCACGGTCGAGTGCGCGGTACGACAGCTCGCGCTCCCCGCACACCAGCGCCGGCGCGTCGGGGGTGCGCGTGGCCTGGACGGCGAACAGCTCGTGCAGGGCGCCGGTGGGCAGGGTGGCGACGGTGTCGTTGTAGTCGGTGAGCAGGGCGCGGCGCTGGTCGCGGGTGAGTAGCTCGATGTCGGCCACGCGGACGTCGGGGTCGGTGATCACGGCGTCCAGGACCCGGGTCAGCCGGTCGGCGGCCGTCTCGATCGTCGCGGGGTCGTACAGGTCGGTGGCGTACTCCAGGACTATGTCGAGGCCGTTCGGGCGACCCGTCCGGTCGCGGTGCTCGTAGAAGTTGACGGTGAGGTCGAACTTGGCGGTGCCCATGCCGGGTTGGCCGGTCTCGGCATGTACGCCGGGCAGCGCGGGGGCGGGTTCGGCGGCCTCGGCCAGGGTGAGCATGACCTGGAAGAGCGGGTGGCGGGCGGCGGAGCGCTCCGGGTTGAGGGCCTCCACGAGCCGGTCGAAGGGGAGGTCCTGGTGCGCCCAGGCGGCCAGATCGGTCTCGCGTACCCGGTCGAGGAGTTCGCGGAAGGTGGGATCGCCGCCCGCGTCGGTGCGCAGGACCAGCGTGTTGACGAAGAAGCCGACCAGGTCCTCCAGAGCCTCGTCGGTACGGCCCGCGACGAGGGAGCCGACCGGGATGTCGGTGCCGGCGCCGGAGCGGGAGAGCAGGGCGACCGTGGCCGCCTGCACCACCATGAAGAGCGTGGCGCCGGACTCCCGGGCGAGCGCGGTGAGCGCCTGGTGGGTCTCGCTCGGGCAGTGCACGGTGTGCGTGGTGCCCCGGTAGGAGGCGACGGCGGGCCGGGGCCGGTCAGCCGGCAGGGTCGACTCGGCGGGCAGTGCGGCGAGCGCCGCACGCCAGTGGTCGAGCTGCGTCTCCTCGTGCTCGGCGAGCAGGTCCCGCTGCCACAGCGCGTAGTCGGCGTACTGGACCGGCAGCGGCTCCCAGCTCGGCGCCGTGCCCTCGGCGCGGGCCGTGTAGGCGGTGCCGAGGTCCCGCATCAGCGGGATGTTGGACCAGCCGTCGGAGGCGATGTGGTGCACGACCAGGACCAGCACGCTCCGGGCCGGGCTGAGCTGCAACAGGGCCGCGTGCAGGGGAAGTTCGGTCGCCAGGTCGAAGAGGTGCGCGGACTCCTCGGCGATCCGGTCGGGCAGCTCGTCCTCGGTGACGTCGGCGACGGTCAGCGGGGCGTTCACCTCGTCAGGGTGGGTGATGTGCTGCCGGGGCTCGCCGTCGTGCACGGGGTAGCTGGTGCGCAGCACCTCGTGGCGGGCGATCACGTCGCCGAGGGCCTGCCGCAGCAGCTCGGGGTTCACGGCGCCGCCGAGGATGACGGCGAGCGGGATGTTGTAGGTGGCGGAGGGCCCCTCCATCTGGTCCAGGAACCACAGCCGCCGCTGGGCGGCGGACAGCGGCAGGTGGTCGTCCGAGCGCGGGGCGACGGTGAGCTGGGGTAGCGGGGCCGTGCCGGCGCCGCCGGCGATGTGCTCGGCGAGGCGGGCGACGGTCGGGTACTGGAAGAAGTCCCGCAGGGACAGCTCAGTCGCGAGGGCGCTGCGGACGCGGCCGACGAGCCGGGTGGCGAGCAGGGAGTGACCGCCGAGGCGGAAGAAGTCGTCGTCGATGGAGACCGTGGACACGCCGAGGATGTCGGCGAACAGCCCGCACAGCACCTCTTCGGCGGGCGTGCGCGGGGCCCGGCCCGCGGCGCCGCCCGCCTGCGGTGCGGGCAGGGCGCGCCGGTCGAGCTTGCCGTTGGCCGTCAGCGGCAGCTCGGGGAGGACGACGAAGGCGGAGGGCACCAGGTACTCGGCGAGGCGTTCCGCGCAGTGGCCGTGCAGGGTGTCGGCGTCTACCGCCCCGACGACGTAGGCGACGAGGCGCTTGTCGCCGGGGCGGTCCTCACGGACGATCACCGCGGCCTGCGAGACGGACTCGTGCGCGACCAACGCCGTCTCGATCTCACCGGGTTCGATCCGAAAACCGCGCAGCTTCACCTGCTGGTCGGCCCGGCCCTCGAAGACGACCTCGCCGTGCTCGTTCCACCGCGCCAGGTCACCCGTGCGGTACATCCGCTCACCGGCCGGACCGAAGGGATCGGCGACGAAGCGTTCGGAGGACAGCCCCGGCCGCCCGACGTATCCCCAGGCGAGGTGGCTGCCCGCCACATACAACTCGCCCACCACACCGGGCACCACCGGACGCAGCCCCTCGTCCAGCACGTACATCCGGGTGTTCGCCATCGGCACACCCAGGTGCAGCCGCTCCACCACCCGCTCGCCGGGCCCGAAGACCTGGTAGCTGCAGAAGACCGTCGACTCCGTCGGCCCGTACGCATGCACCACCGTCGTTGCCGGGCACTCGTCCAGCACCCGCTGCAACGCCGGCGCCGACAGCACGTCACCCCCGGTCCAGATCTCCTCCAGACCCGCCAGCGCGCCCACCGCCTCCGACGCCATCGCGTCGAACAGCGCCGTCGTGAAGTACACGGCGGTGATGCCGTGGCGGGTCAGAGCATCGCCGAGTTCAGCCACGTCGACCTTGGCCACCGGCAGGATCACGGCGGTGCCGCCGCTGAGGAGGGGCACCCACAGCTCGTACGTCGAGGAGTCGAACGCTAGCGGCGAGTACGCCAGCACCCTCCGATGCCGCTCCCCCGCACCCCACCACGGGTCCAACGCCAGCTCCACCACATTGCGGTGCGTGTTCGCCACACCCTTCGGCGTCCCGCTCGACCCGGACGTGTACATCACGTACGCCAACTGGTCTGGATACACCGGGACTTCTAGGGGTGGCTCGTGTTCGGCGGGTTCGGTGACGTCGTCGGTGAGGCGGAGGACGGGCACGGTGCCGGCGAAGGCCGTGGCGTGCTCGTCGCGGTCGGTGAGGAGGAGGACCGCGCCGGTGTCGGCGAGGATGAACGCGCGCCGCTCCTCAGGCTGGCGGGGGTCGAGGGGGACGTAGCAGCCGCCAGTCTTGAGGACGGCGAGGACGGCCACGACGTAGGCGAGGGAGCGGTCCTGGAAGAGGCCGACGCCGTCTCCCGGGCGCACGCCCCGGGCGGTCAGTCGGTGCGCGAGGGCGTCGGCGGCCCGATCCAGTGCCCGGTAGGTCAGTTCGCGGCCTTCACACACCAGCGCCACCGCGTCCGGGGTGCGCGTGGCCTGGGCGGCGAACAGCTCGTGCAGCGCGCCCTCCGGCAGCCGTACGGCAGTTTCGTTGTAGGCGTCATTGTCGACGGGGGTGGTGGTCTGGGTGGGGTGTTGGTGAGACATCTTCTCGACACCATTCTCGAAAGTTCGGGGTCTGCACGGGTCTCGCGGCGGGCCGGAAACCGGTGCGGCCACGACTGAGGAAGCGCGTGTGCGGCGTGGAAGAGCGCGAGGGCACGGTGCCGAGTCAGGCGGCGCCGGGTGCCGCCGGTGGCGTGCGCCAGGCGGCGGGGAGGAGCAGGTCCTCGAGGTCGAGGGCGTTGACGTGGTACTTGCCGACCGCGCTGGTCAGCGTCCGCGTCTCCAGGGCGAAGGCCTCGCCGGGGTCGTGGCTGGCGACCTGGGTGGAGCCGAACGCGGAGACGTACAGCGACAGCCGGCTGGTGAACTCGCCGATGGTCGTCTCGAGTTCGACGTCGCTGTAGAGGGGTTCGCGGCCGAGGCCGATGAGCTTCTTCAGGCGCTCGGGCATGAAGACCGGCGGGACGATCCTGATGCGCTCCAGGTCGTCGTCCGGGTCCGGCGCGTACGGTGCCGGGTCGGCGCCGAGCAGCCCGCTGCCTTAGCCGGGCTCGGCGGGGAAGACGGCGGCGGCGCCGTGCCGGGCGCGGGAGCGGACCTGTTCCTCGGAGAAGCCGTTCGCGACGCGTGCGGTGCTCACGCCGACACCACCCCGGGGAGCTTCGGGTAGGCACTGGCCTGCCAGGCGGCCTGCCGTCCGGTGACGTATCGGGTGAAGCGCTCCAGGCCGATGCCGAAGCCGGAGCTGGCGGGGATGCCGCGGCGGGCCAGGTCCAGGTACCAGCCGTACTTGGCGGGGTTCTCGCCGGTCTCGCGCATCCGGGTGACGAGGGTGGCGTAGTCGTGCTCGCGCTCGCTGCCGCTGGCGAGTTCGCCGTACCCCTCGGGGGCGATCAGGTCGAAGTTGCGCAGTACGCCGGGCTGCTCGGGGTCCTCCTTGTCGTAGAACCCGCGGGATCCCTTGGGGTAGTCGGTGATGAAGAAGGGGCGGTTGGCGCCGGCGGAGACGATCTCCTCGCCCTGCCAGTCGATCTCGGCGGCGGGGTCCTGCGGGTGCCCGTCGGCGATCAGGTCGGCGGTGGCCTGGGCGTGCCCGACGCGGCCGAAGGCGTCGGCAACGGCCTGGCGCAGGGTGTCGGTGTCGCGGCCGAGCACGTCCAGTTCGGCGGGCATCGAGGCGACGACGTCGGTGACGACGTGGGTGACGAGCTGCTCGGCGAGGTGCATCGCGTCCTCGCGGCGGGCGTCGCGTATCTCCACGTCGATCTGGTGGAACTCGGCGAGGTGGCGGTGGGTCACGGCCGTCTCGACGGGCTCCAGGCGGACGTTGGGCGCGATGTAGAAGATTTTGTCGAAGGCGAGCAGCGAGGCCTGCTTGTAGAGGATGGCGCTCGTCATCAGCTTGTACTTGTGGCCGTAGAAGTCGACGTCCACCTGCTTGGAGCCGCGGATGCCGGGGTCGGTGACCGGGCCGATGAGAGGCGGCAGCAGTTCCTGGAAGCCGTGTGCGGTCAGGAAGGCGCGGGTGGCGGCGAGCATACGGCTCTGCACGCGCAGGGTAGCCCGGGTGCGGGGGTCGGTGAGGTGGGCGTCGGGCGAGAACGGGAACGGCGCCGGTACCTCGTCCACGGCCTCGGGGGTGGTCACGGTCATGGTCATACCTCCAGGAGGTCGTGGGCGTGCTCGTCGGCGGCGACGCGCTGCGGGCCGGGAGCGGAGCGGGGGTCGGGGGCCTGGTCGTAGCGGCGCTGTACGTAGGTCAGGGCGTCGTACAGGCCGGCGGCGGTGAGCCGGGCACCGCGCTGTCCGGTGACCCTGCCGATGGGCAGGGCCCCGATGTCCGACCAGGTGAGCCGGCCGGCACTGTCGATGTGGCTGCGGGTGCGGCCGGCGTTGTCGGGGTGCAGGCAGAAGGGGACGTCGAGGTAGCCGCGCTCGAACGCCTTGAGCAGCGCGCTGCCGAGGTCGGCGTCCAGGTCGAGTACGGCGTCCACGAGGGCGCGGGCCTCGGCATAGACGGGATTGTCAGCCGTGTCGAGAGCGTCGGCGGATGCCGTCGTCGTGGTGCGGGCGGCTGCTCGGGCGGCGACGCGGAGGGCTTCCACGTTCTCGGCGACGGTCGGGATGCGGTGGGCCTCGGCGGCGGTCTTCACGATGAGCCGGTCGGCGCCGGCGCGGATGGCGAGTTCGGCGGAGCGCTCCAGCAGGGCGCGGGCGCCATGCGGAGAGCGGGGGTAGACCCCCATGTAGGTGTAGACGACGACGTGCCAGTCGGTGTCGGGGAGGAGTTCGGCCGCGAGGCGGCGCAGCGCGCGGACCGCTTGCCGGTCCTGCTCGGGGCTGGTCTGCTGGGTGTAGCTGAGGGAGATGGAGCGCAGTCCGGCCCGGTGGAAGAAGACCCCTTCCAGAGCGCTGATGGCCACCAGTAGTCCGGGCGGGCAGAGTTGGCCGAGCATGCAGCCGCCGAAGCTCTCCAGGTGTGGTTCGGCGCCCTCGGCGCGGAGCGCGGCCAACTGCTCGCAGGCCTCCTGCCAGTTGCGCACCGAGTCGACCAGGGGGGTGCGGCCGTAGGGCAGGCAGTAGGAGACCGGGCCGCCCTCGGTGGCGGTCAGGCCGAGCCGGGCGAGCGCGGCGACGATCCGCTGCGGACTCGCCGAGCCGTGCCTGACCTGGACGGGGAAGGTCGAGTCGGGGATGCCGTCCAGGACCCAGTGGGAGGTGTGCGGGCTGTAGGAGGTGATGGGGTAGCCGTTGAGTGGGACGTCCGCGTTGAGGGCCCGTACGGCGGCCGGTTCGTCGCCGACGCGGGTGTAGCTGTCGATAGTGAGGGTGCCGGCGACCGCGTCCGCCGCGTGCTTGGTGGCGAGCAGCCCGGCGCGCATCCGGGCGGGTTCCGAGAAGCCCATGCGGGGCTGCACCACGAGGGCGCCCCGGGCGCGGGCGGCGGCCACGAACCGTCCGAAGGACGTCACTGCGCCGCTCCTTCCCGGGACCCGGTCGGCACGGGCGGGGTCCGGTCCGCCGCCAGCGCGGTGACGAACGCCTCGAAGGGCGCCAGGCCCTGCTCGTCGTGGAACACCGCGTCGAAGCCCGCGGTCAGCAGCCGCCGGCGGTTCCCGTCCTGCCCCTCGGCACCCCGGACACCGAGCTTGCCGCCGACGACGGCCGGCAGCCCGGCCAGTTCCCAGCGCGCCCGGAGCGCCCGGACGAGGTGCTCGGCGTCGTGGAACCCGTGGCCGTTCACGCTGCTCACCACGAGCAGGTCGGGCTGGTACTTGCAGCACGACTCGACGATCTCGTCCTGCGCGATGCACGGCCCCAGATTGACGACGTGGTGTCCGAGGTCTTCGAGCAGCAATTGCATGAACACGAGATTCCAGGTGTGTGCATCGGACGGCAGTCCGGTGACCACGACGTCCAGCGGCCCGGATGGGTCTCGGGGCGCCAATTCCGCGGGCTGTGTCATCACTTCGTCCACATCATGGGATGTCAATGAAAGAAGGAAGTCCTGGATGGCTCGGAACTTCCTTTCGCCATCGATCGTAGGAACGCGGTACGCGACTCACCGGCGCCCGAGGCGGCAGCCGGGCGGCAGTTGTCCCTGCCCGTCGATGCGGGGTTCCCAGCCCGGCGTACAGTCGGTTTCCGGCGCCGCACCGGTGTGAAGGGCGCGAAGGAAACACGGTCGCGGCGACATTCCGGCACACGCCCGCACAGCCGGCGGACGCGAGCGAAATGAACGTCGAGAATGCGCACGCGCGGGTGGCCGGCGTAATCCGTACCTTGCGAAGGAGTGGAACCATGTCCCAGATCGCCCCTGTCGCCGCCCCGGACGAATTGCTGGCCGCGGCGCTGCGCGAGGCCATGTCCCAGGCCGATCGCCGTGAGCCCGTGGGCGAGGCGAAGTTCGCGGTGCTGGAGGCGGCGGTGCAGCTGCTCGACGCCGACCGGCCCGAGCTGGCCGACCAGCCCCAGCTGCGCACGGAGTTGCTGCGCGAGGCGCTCGGCTCGGTGCGGGCCGCGGCGGTCGCCGCGGGAGTCGCCGTCACGCGCGCCCGCCAGGTCGCGGGCGTGCCGGTCTGACCGGCCCGGCGCCTTGTCCGCGCGGCGCCGGAATGCCGCCCATCTGCCGCCCCTGCTGCCCGATGTCGCGGGGCGGGACGCCTAGCGTCGAGGCAGCGGTGCGGTGGCGCCCCCCTTGTACCGACCTGTTCCACGGACCTACAGAGGTGACTTCCATGGCAACCAACCCGTTCGACGACGCCGACGGCCGTTTTGTCGTCCTGGTCAACGACGAGAACCAGCACTCGCTGTGGCCCGCCCGCATACGCCGCCCGGACGGCTGGCAGCAGGTGCGCGAGGAGGGCAGCAAGCAGGAGTGCACCGAGTACATCGAGGCCAACTGGACCGACCTGCGCCCGCGTTCGGTGGTAGCCGCGATGGGCGGCTGAACCGTCCGGCCCACACCGGGGCGGCGTCGGTACCGGCTC
>NZ_POTZ01000218.1 GCF_003236365.1 Streptomyces sp. NTH33 | reverse complement strand
GTGGGAGACGGGCGGGCTAGAGTGAGGGCCGTCCCTGCTCCGGCCCCCGAGGGAGAGAAACAGCCGTGATCACCGCGATCGTCCTCATCAAGACCAGCGTGGACCGGATCCCCGAGATCGCCGAGCGGATCGCTTCGCTGGACAGCGTGAGCGAGGTGTTCTCCGTGACCGGGACGTACGACCTGATCGCCATGGTGCGGGTGCGGCAGCACGAGGACCTGGCGGAGGTCATCCCGGGACGGATCAGCAAGATCCCGGGGGTGGAGGCCACGGACACGCACGTTGCTTTCCGGACGTACTCCCAGCACGACCTGGAGGCGGCGTTCGCGATCGGCCTCGACTCCTGACGCCGCCCCACGGAGGTCCCCCGGGTCAGACCGAGGGGACGCAGCGGCCGTTCTCCGTGCGGTAGGTCCACCTCGCGCCGTGTGCGACCAGTTCCCGCACCGCCGTCACGAAGCGCTCGACGTGCTCGTCGGGGGTGCCCGCGCCGAAGCTGACGCGGACGGCGGCGTCGGCGGTGCCGCACTCGCCCCGGGTCCGCGGGTCGCTGCCCAGCAGCGTGTGGAGCAGGGGGTGGGCGCAGAAGAGGCCGTCGCGGACGCCGATGCCGTACTCGGCGGAGAGCGCGGCGGCGAAGTGGGAGCTGTTCCAGCCCGCGACCACGAAGGAGATCACGCCGACCCGCGGGGCGTCGGCGCCGAAGAGGGACAGGATCCTCACCTCCGGGATCCCGGCCAGGCCCTCGCGGACCGTGCGGATCAGGTGCTGCTCGCGGGCGACCAGCGTGTCGAAGCCGGCCTCGGTCAGCGCCCTGCAGGCGGAGGCGATGGCGTAGGCGCCGATGACGTTCGGGGAGCCGGCCTCGTGGCGGGCCTCGCTGTCGTGCCACTGGACGTCCACTCCCCCGTCGGCGCGCCGCGCGACCCTGCGGCTCGCGCCGCCGCCCGCCAGGTACGGCTCGGCCTCGCGCAGCCAGTCGGCGCGGCCGGCCAGCACGCCCGCGCCGAAGGGGGCGTACAGCTTGTGGCCCGAGAAGGCGACCCAGTCGACGTCCAGGTCGCGGACCGACACCGGGTGGTGCGGGGCGAGCTGGGCGGCGTCCAGGACGATCCGGGCGCCGTGTGCGTGCGCGGCGGCGGCCAGTTCCCGTACGGGCCACAGCTCGCCGGTGACGTTGGAGGCGCCGGTGACGCAGACCAGGGCCGGGCCGTAGGGGTCGCGGTCGGCCAGGGCCAGTTCCAGGGTCCGTACGGCCTGCTGCGGGGTGCGCGGGGCGTCGAGGAAGGTGACCTGCGCGTGCTGCCAGGGCAGCAGGGAGGCGTGGTGCTCGGTCTCGAAGACGAAGACCTGGCAGCCGGCCGGGAGCGCGCGGGCCAGGAGGTTCAGGGAGTCGGTGGTGGACCGGGTGAAGACCACCTGGTCGGTGCCGCGGCAGTCGAGGAACCCGGCGACCGTCTTCCGGGCGTTCTCGAACAGCTCGGTGGAGAGCTGGGAGAGGTGGCCGGCGCCGCGGTGCACGCTGCCGTAGTACGGCGCGTACGCCGCCACGTCGTCCCAGACCCGCTGGAGGGCGGGTGCGCTGGCCGCGTAGTCGAGCGCGGCGTAGGCGGCCTCACCGCCGGTGACGAGCGGGACGGTGACATCGCTTCCCAGAACGGGCAGAGGGGCGCAAACGGACTGCTGGTCGACGGCGACGGTGGAGACGGACATGGGTGGACTCCCGTGGAGGCAGGCGGAATCACCACGCGAGCAGGCACGGCGCGGCTCGAGCGCGGAGAGAGGTGAAAAGGGGGTGCGGAGGCGGGGCTCTACGCCCTAGCGCATTCGCTTGCTCACGGAAGACTCTCCCTCGTACGACCAGGACCCCTGGCCCCACGCTCATTCGAGAAGCGTGCGAGGGGTCCGCGCTTGCCGCGGACCTCGCTGTCCACGGCCTGGTCCTCACCCGGGGCACCCCGCCACGGACGGAGGGTTGCCGGACAGCCGGCCGGGGCCACATGGCTGTCACTCATGACCTGTTCCAGCATCCTGCCACACGATCCCCGACGCGCAAGGCGCGGTCCGGATCGTGGACCGCGCCCCGCGTCGAAGCGGCCGTGTGTCAGGCGTTGCTGGCCGCCACCCAGCGTTCCAGCGTGCGCTTGGCCGCCCCGGAGTCGATCGACTCCGCGGCGCGGTCCATGCCGGCCCTCAGCTGCTCGGCGAGCGTGCCCGGGCCCGGGTGCAGCGCCACCAGCGCCGCCGCCGAGTTCAGCAGGACGGCGTCCCGTACGGGCCCCTTCTCACCGTCCAGCAGGCGCCGGGCGACCTCGGCGTTGTAGGAGGCGTCCGCGCCGCGCAGGGCGTCCACGGGCGCCGGCTCGATGCCGACGTCGCGCGGGTCGAAGGTCTCCTCGGTGACCTTGCCGTCCCGGACGATCCACACCCGGGAGGTGGAGGTCGTGGTGAGCTCGTCCAGGCCGTCGTCGCCCCGGAAGACCAGGGAGGAGTGGCCGCGCTCGGCGAAGACTCCGGCGACGACCGGCGCCATGCGCGGGTCCGCGACGCCGACGGCCTGGGCCCGCACCCTGGCCGGGTTGGTCAGCGGGCCGAGCACGTTGAACACCGTGCGGATGGCCAGCTGGCCGCGTGCGGCGCCGGCGTGGCGCAGCGCCGGGTGGAACTTGACGGCGAAGCAGAAGGTGATCCCGGCCTCCCGGGCGACCTCGGCCACCCGCCGCGGGGTCAGCTCCAGATTGACGCCGAGCTTCTCCAGCACGTCGGAGGCGCCGGACGCGGAGGACGCGGCCCGGTTGCCGTGCTTGACGACACGGGCACCCGTGCCGGCCACGACGATCGAGGACATCGTGGAGATGTTCACCGTCTTCGCGCCGTCGCCGCCCGTGCCGACGATGTCGACGGTCTCGCCCGGCACCTCGATCACGTTCGCGTGCTCGTACATCGCGCGGACCAGACCGGTGATCTCCTCCACCGTCTCGCCCTTGGCCCGCAGGGCCACCACGAACCCGGCGATCTGCGCTTCGGTCGCCTCGCCGCGCATGATCAGGTCCATCGCCCAGGCGGTCTCGTCGGCGGTGAGGTCCCGGCCCTCCAGCAGGCCGTTCAGCAGGACGGGCCAGGAACGGCCCGCCGCGGTGTCGCCTCCAGCGGGGGTCACAGCGCTCATAAGCCGCTCCTGGGTCGGAGTCCCGTACTGCGGGACGCAAGTCTCGAACAGGTTCCACCCTATCCAGCCCCGCGCACGGCGAGAGGCCCCGTCCGGGGTTCGGACGGGGCCTCTCGACCGTGGCGTGGCGACGCTCAGCGGTCAGTGATCAGTGGTGGCCGTGGCCGCTCGTGATCTCCTTGTACTCCTCGACGGTCGGCTTCTGGACCTGGCTGTCCTCGCCGTAGTACGCATTGCTGAGCTTGGCGCGCAGCTTCTGCTTGACACCCATCTTGCGCTCGACGCCGTTCTCGTCGACCGTCGGGCCGATCTCGGCCGGCTCGTACTGCTGGTGCGCCGTGAGGGTGTAGAGCTGCTCCTGGCTGAGCGGCTCGTGGACCTCGATGAACTCACCGTGCGGCAGGCGCTTGATGATGCCGGTCTCGCGACCGTGCAGCACCTTCTCCTTGTCGCGGCGCTGCAGGCCGAGGCAGATCCGCTTGGTGACGACGAACACGACGGCCGGCACGAGGAAGAAGCCGATCCGCACGAACCAGGTGATCGCGTTGATCGACAGGTGGAAGTGCGTGGCCCACAGGTCGTTTCCGCCACCGACCAGCAGCACGAAGTACCAGGAGATCCACGCCGCGCCGAAGGCGGTACGGGTCGGGGCGTTGCGCGGGCGGTCCAGGATATGGTGCTCGCGCTTGTCACCGGTGATCCAGGCCTCGATGAACGGGTAGACCGCGATCGACACCAGGACCAGCGGGAAGATCATCAGCGGGATGAACACACCCAGGACGAGCGTGTGACCCCAGAAGTTGATCTCCCAGCCCGGCATCACGCGGATGAGGCCCTCGGAGAAGCCCATGTACCAGTCGGGCTGGGCGTTCGTGGACACCATGTCCGGACGGTAGGGACCGAGGGTCCAGACCGCGTTGATCTCCGCGATCGCCGAGATGACCGCGATGACACCGAAGACCAGGAAGAAGAAGCCTCCGGCCTTGGCCATGTAGACCGGCAGCAGCGGCATGCCGACCACGTTGTTGTTGGTCTTCCCGGGGCCCGCGAACTGCGTGTGCTTGTGGTAGAAGACCAGGATCAGGTGGGCCACGATCAGGCCCAGCATGATGCCCGGCAGCAGCAGGATGTGGATCGAGTAGAACCGGGCCACGAAGTCGTGGCCGGGGAACTCGCCGCCGAAGAGGAAGAACGACAGGTACGTGCCGACGACCGGCACGGACAGGATCGCGCCCTCCATGAAGCGGACACCGGTGCCGGAGAGCAGGTCGTCCGGGAGCGAGTAACCGGTGAAACCGGTGAACATGCCCAGGACGAACAGCAGGAAGCCGAACAGCCAGTTGACCTCACGCGGCTTGCGGAACGCGCCGGTGAAGAACACGCGCATCATGTGCACGAACATGCCGGCCAGGAAGATCAGCGCGGCCCAGTGGTGGATCTGCCGGATGAGCAGACCACCGCGCACGTCGAAGGAGATGTTCAGGGTCGAGCTGAAGGCCTCGCTCATCAGCTGTCCCTGCAGCGGGACGTACGACCCGTGGTACACCACCTCGTTCATCGACGGGTGGAAGAACAGCGTCAGGTAGACACCCGTGAGGATGATGATGATGAAGCTGTAGAGGCAGACCTCACCCAACATGAACGACCAGTGGTCGGGGAAGATCTTCCGCATGTTGGCCTTGGCCAGGGAGTAGATCCCGAGCCGGCCGTCGGCCCAGTCGGCGAGCCTCTCACCGGCCGGCGACTCCCCGCGCGAGCGGGACTTGTTCGCTGCTGTTGTACTCATCCGCGCTCCCAGAATGCAGGACCGACGGGCTCCTCGAAGTCGCCGAGCGCCTGGAGGTAACCCTCGCTGTCCACGCCGATGCGCAGCTGCGGCAGGGCGTGGCCGGCGGGGCCGAAGATCACTCGGGCACCGTCGGAGAGGTCGAAGGTGGACTGGTGGCACGGGCACAGGGCGTGGTGCGTCTGCTGCTCGTACAGGGAGATCGGGCAGCCCACGTGGGTGCAGATCTTCGAGAAGGCGATGATGCCCTCGTGCCCCCAGTCGAGCTCACGCTTGTCCTTGATGTCGCGCGGCTCGAGCCGGACGATCATCAGGGCGGCCTTGGCGATCTCGCTCTGGAAGTTCTCGTCCGTCTCCTTCAGCCCGTCGGGCATGGCGAAGGTGAGCGAGCCGACCGCGACGTCCTCGGGACGCAGCGGCAGGTTGGTGTTCATGTTGACGAGACGCTTGCCCTTGGCCCACAGCGTGTGGCGCAGGCTGGTCCCGGGCAGCGGGCCCAGGTCGCGCAGCAGCACGACGCCGGACAGCGGCACCAGGGTGAGCGCGCCGAGCATCGTGTTGCGGATCAGCTTGCGACGGCCGATCGCCGACTCCTTGGCACCCTGCTTGAAGTCCGCGTGGACCTTGGCACGGGTCTCGGGGGACGCCTCGATCGGGTGACGCTCGTCGGCGACCTCCACGTCGGACATCAGGGTGCGGGCCCAGTGGACCGCGCCCGCGCCGATCGCGAACAGCGCCACGCCCAGCGTCAGGCCCAGCGCGAAGTTCAGCGCGCTGATGCGCCCGAACGGGAAGATGTGGGCCATCGTGTCGACCGGGATCGTCACGTACGAGGCGATGAAGCCGATGGTGGCCAGCATCGACACCGTGAACAGCAGGGCGACGGTGCGCTCGGACCGCTTGGCGGCCCGCTCGTCGACGTCCTGGATCCGTTGCTCGTGGGGCGGCAGGCCCGGGTCGGCGAACGGATGCCGCTCGTCCGCCACGGAGACCGCGCCGCGCCCGCGCTCGTGGGCGGCCCGCTCTGCGGGCAGGTTCTCTTCAGGAATGTCTTGGCTACTCATGACTTCTTGGCCTTTGCGGTCCGAGCGGCGACCCAGACGGCGACCGCGATCAGGGAACCCAGCCCGAAGATCCAGGCGAACAGACCCTCACTGACCGGTCCGATACCGCCCAGGTCCAAACCGCCCGGGGTCGCGCTCTTCTCACCGTTGACCTCGTTGAGGTACGCGATGATGTCCTTCTTGTGCTGCTCCGGCATCGTGGTGTCGGGGAAGGACGGCATGTTCTGCGGGCCGGTCAGCATGGCCTCGTAGATGTGCTTGTTGCTCACACCCTGCAGCTCCGGGGCGTACTTGCCGTGTGTCAGCGCGCCGCCCTTGCCGGTGAAGTTGTGGCACTGGGCGCAGTTGTTGCGGAACAGTTCACCGCCCTTGGCGGCGTCCGCCCCCGCAGGATTGTACTGGTTCGCCGCCGGCACGGCCGGGCCGGCGCCGAGCGAGGCGATGTACGCGGCCATCTGGTCGATCTGGGCCTGGTTGTACTTGGCCCTCTTGCGCGGGATCTGCGCGCCCGGCTGCTGGGCCGGCATACGGCCGGTGCCCACCTGGAAGTCGACCGCCGCGGCGCCCACGCCCACCAGGCTGGGACCGTCGGTGGTGCCCTCACCACCGGTGCCGTGGCAGCTGGCGCAGCCGACCAGGTAGAGCTTCTTGCCCTCTTCGATGGCGAGGGACTGGGCGGTGTCGTCGGCCTTTGCCTTGCTCGCGGGTGCGAACGCGGTGTACAGCCCCCCAGTGGCCGCCAGCGCGAAGAGTAGGACGACGACCGCCGCCAGCGGATGGCGTCGTCGTGCGGAGAGCTTTTTCACGATTACCCCGGTGTCAGGATCTTCTCTGCGTCGATGCTTGCGGACTTGGATCGGCTCGTCGGCTACTGGATCAAGTAGATCGTGGCGAAGAGTCCGATCCAGACGACATCGACGAAGTGCCAGTAGTAGGACACGACGATGGCCGCGGTCGCCTGCTCGTGGGTGAACCTCCGGGCTGCGTAGGTACGGCCGAGCACCAGCAGGAAGGCGAAGAGGCCGCCCAGCACGTGCAGGCCGTGGAAGCCGGTGGTCAGGTAGAACACCGAGCCGTAGGGGTCGGAGGAGATGGAGATCCCGTGCTCCGCCACCAGCGCGGTGTACTCGTAGATCTGGCCACCGATGAAGATCGATCCCATGATGAAGGTGACGATGAACCACATCCGGAGCTTCTTCACGTCACCGCGCTCGGCGGCGAAGACGCCGAGCTGGCAGGTGAGTGAGGAGAGCACCAGGATCGTGGTGTTCACCGACGAGAAGGGGACGTCGAGAGCGCCCGCCATGTCCTTCCAGTGCGTCGGACCCGTCACCGAACGCAGGGTGAAATACATCGCGAAGAGGGCCGCGAAGAACATCAGCTCGGAACTCAGCCAGATGATGGTTCCGACGCTGGTGAGGTTCGGTCGGTTGACCGACGGGTGCGCGTGCCCGGTTTCTACTGTCGTTGCTGTCGCCACGCCGACATTATGTCGGTCGCTTATCTCGCCCTCACCCCGGGGGGTGCTGTTCGGAGTGTCCGGGGGATGTGCCATGCCCGTACGGCCCACCGAAGGGCTGTTCCAGGCGCTGTCGACCATGGGTGGGAAGGGGTAGCATCCGCGCCATCGGTACCCGTGAGTTCCCGACGGTTCCCGACGGGTTTCCCCGACCAACGACGCGGAGGAACAATGCAGGCGACCGCCACGGTGCTGGTCTACAGCGACGATGCCAACACCCGGGAGCAGGTGCGGTTGGCCTGCGGCCGCCGGCCGGCTCCGGACGCCCCTGTGGTGGAGTTCCTGGAGTGCGCCACGCCCGCCGCGGTGCTCAAGGAGCTGGACAGGGGCGGGATCGACGTCTGCGTCCTGGACGGCGAGGCCGTGCCGATGGGTGGCATGGGGATGTGCCGGCAGATCAAGGACGAGATCTTCAGCTGCCCGCCGGTGCTGCTGCTGATCGCCCGGCCGCAGGATGCGTGGCTGGCGACGTGGAGCCGTGCCGACGCGGCGGTCACCTTGCCGGTGGAGCCGGTGGAGTTCGCCGCCGCGCTGGCTTCCTTGCTTCGGCGGCATGCGCTGAGCGCCTAGCGCCCAGTGGCTCGGGACGGCCCGTTGTCCTGCGGCTGCGGGCCGTCCCCGGTCGTTCGCGCCCGCGCGGCAGAGCCGCATGTCGACACAGCCCCGCGCCCCTGCCCGCGCGTCCCGTGTTCACCGGCTCTGTGGGGCCCCTACAGGCCCTGGGGGCGCAGTCTGTGCTGGTTTGCCTTGGGGGTGTCCGCTGTGGTCAGGGCGCTGCCCTGGAGCCACTTCTGCCAGGGGATGTTCCAATCGCCGAAGCCGTTGTCGAAGGTTTCCATCGGTTTGCCGGTGGAGTTGACGACCTGGACGATGTCGCCCTCGTGGACGGTGTCGAAGAACCACTTGGCGTTGGGGGTGCTCATGCCGGTGCAGCCGTGGCTGACGTTGTCCGTGCCCTGGGAGCCGACGGACCAGGGGGCGGCGTGGACGTACTCGCCGCTCCAGGTCACCCGGGTGGCGTAGTACACGGGCAGGTCGTAGGAGTCCGCGGAGCCGGCGGCGATGCCCACGGTGCTGCTCTTCATCCGTACGAAGTACTCCTTGGCCAGGACGACCTTGATGCCGTTGCGGGTCTCGAAACCGGCCTTGCCGGTGGTGATGGGGATCTGCTTGATCTCCTCGTCGTTCTTGTAGACCGTCAACCGGTGCTTGGCGGCGTCCGTGACCGCCACGATGCGGTCGCCGATGGTGATCTTCAACGGCTTGGCGGCCCCGCCCCACAGCCGGTCGCTGATCTTGATGTTCTCCAGGTTGCTGCGCACCTGGATGGTGGCGTTGGCGGGCCAGTAGAACTGGGGGCGGTAGTGGAGCTCCTTGTCGCTCACCCAGTACCAGGAGCCCTCCACGGCGGGCGTGGAGTCGACCTTCAGGGCGCGCTCCACGATGGCCCGCTGCCCCTTGTCCGTGACCGGCTGGTCCAGTTCGGCCGTGATGGGCTGCCCGACGCCGTAGGTGCCCTCCCGCGGCCCGAACGTGACGTTCAGGCGCTTGGGGTCGGCGGGCTTGCTGGTGTCGAAGGCGAGGACCTTGCGGCCGGGTTCGCCGCTGCCGTTCTCCGTGCTCACCGTCACCGTGTAGTGGGCGCCCGCGGCGAGCGGTGCGGTGCTGTGCCAGCGGCTGCCGTCGGCGGCGAGTTCACCGGAGACGTAGCGGCCCGTGGTGTCCACGGCGGTGACGTCCGTGATCCGCCCGTCCGATCCGTCGGCGGTGACCTCCAGGGGCTTGCCCGGGTCGGCCTTCCTGCCGACCTCCTTGGGGCCGCTGAAGGAGATCTGGTCCGCCGCGTCGTACGGAGTGGCGGCCAGCGGGTTGCCGTCCGCGCCGCAGGCGGTGACGGTCGCCCCCAGGGCGACTGCCAGCAGGACACGGACGGTGCCGCCGGTGTACGGAGTGGTGCTCATGAGGTCACGCTAGGAAGCTCCGTCGGCTCCGGCACGATGAATCGTCCATGCGGGTGACCTCCCCCGGCAAACGCAGCGGCCCGGACACTCCGTCAGGAGTGTCCGGGCCACCGGTGTTGCACGAGGGTCACTGGGTGCGGTTCTCACCGCGGTAGTACTCGAAGACCCAGCCCCACACGCTGATCAGGATGATCGGGACCGCGAAGTACAGCAGCCACCAGCCGACCGCGATGCCGAGGAAGCCCAGCGCCCAGCCGAGGCCGAGACCGAGGGGCTGCCAGCTGTGCGGGCTGAAGAAGCCCAGCTCACCGGCGTCGTCCGCGACGTCGGCCTCCTTGTTGTCCTGGGCACCCGCGTCGACCCGCTGGGCGGTGAAGCCCAGGTAGAAGCCGATCATGATGGCCAGGCCGAAGGCCATGAAGAGGGCCGTCGTGCCGACCGCCTCCTTCGACCACACGCCATAGACGATGGCGGTGATGAGCAGGAAGACGCTCAGCCACATGAACATCTTGCCCTGGATCTTCACTTGCCGGCCTCCTTGCCGCCAGCGAGGGCCTTCTCGCCCTGACCGACGTTCTCGAGCTGGTCGAGCGCGGCGATCTCCGGGTGGTGCAGGTCGAACGCCGGGGATTCACTGCGGATCCGCGGCAGGGTGAGGAAGTTGTGCCGCGGCGGCGGGCAGGAGGTCGCCCACTCCAGCGAACGGCCGTAGCCCCACGGGTCGTCGACCTCGACCTTCTTGCCGTACTTGGCCGTCTTCCAGATGTTGTAGAAGAACGGCAGGATCGACAGGCCGAGCAGGAAGGAGAAGATCGTCGACACCGTGTTCAGCGCGGTGAAGCCGTCGGCCGCGAGGTAGTCGGCGTACCGGCGCGGCATGCCCTCGACACCCAGCCAGTGCTGGACCAGGAAGGTGCCGTGGAAGCCGATGAACAGCAGCCAGAAGGTGATCTTGCCCAGACGCTCGTCGAGCATCTTGCCGGTGAACTTCGGCCACCAGAAGTGGAAGCCGGCGAACATCGCGAAGACCACGGTGCCGAAGACGACGTAGTGGAAGTGCGCCACCACGAAGTACGAGTCCGTGACGTGGAAGTCCAGCGGCGGCGATGCCAGGATGACACCGGTCAGACCGCCGAAGAGGAAGGTGACCAGGAAGCCGACCGACCACAGCATCGGCGTCTCGAAGGACAGCGAGCCCTTCCACATGGTGCCGACCCAGTTGAAGAACTTCACCCCGGTCGGGACCGCGATCAGGAAGGTCATGAAGGAGAAGAACGGCAGCAGCACGCCGCCGGTCGCGTACATGTGGTGCGCCCACACCGTCACCGACAGGCCGGCGATGGCGATGGTCGCGCCGATCAGCCCCATGTAGCCGAAGATCGGCTTGCGGGAGAAGACCGGGACGATCTCACTGACGATGCCGAAGAACGGCAGCGCGATGATGTAGACCTCGGGGTGCCCGAAGAACCAGAACAGGTGCTGCCACAGCAGCGCACCGCCGTTGGACGCCTCGAAGATCTGGGCGCCGAACTTGCGGTCCGCCTCCAGCGCCAGCAGTGCGGCGGCGAGCACGGGGAAGGCCAGCAGGACCAGCACGCCGGTCAGCAGCACGTTCCAGGTGAAGATCGGCATGCGGAACATGGTCATGCCCGGGGCACGCATGCAGATGATCGTGGTGATGAAGTTGACCGAGCCGAGGATGGTGCCGAAGCCCTGCAGGGCCAGACCCATGACCCACAGGTCACCGCCCAGACCCGGCGTGTGCACCGCGTCCGACAGCGGCGTGTAGCCGGTCCAGCCGAAGTCGGGTGCGCCCTGCGGGGTGAGGAAGCCGCTCACCGCGATGAGCGAGCCGATCAGGTACAGCCAGTAGGCCAGCATGTTCAGACGCGGGAAGGCCACGTCGGGCGCGCCGATCTGCAGCGGCATGATCCAGTTCGCGAAGCCGGCGAACAGCGGCGTCGCGAACATCAGCAGCATGATCGTGCCGTGCATCGTGAACGCCTGGTTGAACTGCTCGTTCGACATCACCTGCAGGCCCGGCCGGGCCAGCTCGGCGCGCATGAGCAGCGCCATCACGCCACCGATGCAGAAGAACGCGAACGACGTCGCCAGATACAGCGTTCCGATCGTCTTGTGGTCCGTGGTCGTCAGCCACTTCACCACGACGTTGCCCGGTTGCTTGCGCCGGACCGGCAGCTCGCTCTCGTAAGAGATTTCAGCTGCCGCGGCACCCTGAGGTTCGTTGAGGATGCTCACAGCTTCTTCGTCTCCCGGTTCTTCTCGTGGCTCGTCTGCGCGATGC
>NZ_POTZ01000217.1 GCF_003236365.1 Streptomyces sp. NTH33 | reverse complement strand
GTCGACGCCTCCTGGAACCGTCCCCCCGGTCCCCCCGAGCCCGCCGGCATCGACCCGGCCGTGCTCGGCGCCCTGCTGCACCGGCACGGCTGGCAGCGGCGCGGCGGCGCCCCCGGCCGCTACGGCCGCTGGACCCCGCCCGACCCGGCCGGCACCGGTACGAGTCTGCTGGTGCCGGAGAGCCGCGCCTTCCCCGACAGCGACGACCTGCTCGGCGAGGCACTGGACGCCCTCGCCCGCAGCGGCACACCCTCCGCGCGCGAGGTACTGGTCGCCCTCACCCTGCCCAGCGACGAGATCCGCTGGTGGCGGGACGTGCCGAGCGGACCGGTCCACGCCGCCCCCTGGACCGTCGACGAGCGACTGCGCGGCGCCGCACGGCAGATGCTGCTCGCCGCCGCGCTCGCCACACGCGCGCGTGCCGGCTACCACGGCGCCCGCCACCGGCGCTCGGCCGCCGCGTGCCTCGAACACGTCCTCGTCGGCTCCGCGACCGACGGCCGCCGGCTGACCGCCTTCGTCCCCGTCGACCCCGGACGGCCCCTCGCCGTACGCCTCCACCAGGCCCTGCACGCCGTCCGCGAGGCCGTCGACCACCGGCGGGCCACCGGCAGCATGGACGCCTTCGACGGCGCCGTCCGCGCGGGCGCCAGCCGCGAACTCACCGAGGCCGTCGTCGCCCTCGTCCGCGGCACCGAGGGCGCCCGCGTCGCCGTCGAGTGGGCACCCGCCGCCGGCGTCCCCGAGGGCTGTGCGGCCGCCGCCGAGGCCGTCGAGTTCTCCCCCGGCGACCTGCCCGTGCTGCGCGAGGCCGGCGCCCGCTACCTGCGCGCCGAACCGTCGGTGCCCGTGCGCATCACCGGCACCGTGGTGCGGATGCGCAGGTCCCAGCCGCGCGGCGAGGGCACGGTACGGCTCCGGGTGCTCGCGGGCGCCGAGGTTCCCTACGTGCGCGTGACCCTGGAGGAGGAGGACTACCGCATCGCCGGCCACGCCCACCTGGTCGGGCTGCCCGTGCGGGTGCTCGGACGGCTGGAGAGCCGGGGCGGCTTCCGCCGGCTCACGGGGGCCTTCGGGGTCGTACCCGTGCAGGTGGAGGACGAGGAGCGGGACCGGCTGATGAAGTCGCTGCAGGAGGATCTGGACTTCTTCGAGGAGGCGTGCAGCGGGGACGACTGCGACTGATCGTGGACGGAGGGTTATCGTTTCGCGGTCAGCGGCCCCGGGTCGGTACGATCCTCTATTGCGTGCGCAATAGGTGATGGGCGCGCTTCCACCTTCAGGCAGGAGAGACCGGTGTCAGACGTCCGTGTGATCATCCAACGCGATTCCGAGCGGGAAGAGCGCACGGTGACGACGGGCACCACGGCCGCCGACCTCTTCGCCGGCGAGCGCTCGATCATCGCCGCGCGTGTGGGCGGCGAGCTGAAGGACCTCGCCCACGAGGTCGAGGACGGCGAGACCGTCGAGGGCGTCGAGATCTCCTCCGAGGACGGCCTCAACATCCTGCGCCACTCCACCGCGCACGTCATGGCGCAGGCGGTGCAGGAGCTCTTCCCCGAGGCCAAGCTGGGCATCGGCCCGCCCGTCAGGGACGGCTTCTACTACGACTTCGACGTGGACAAGCCGTTCACGCCCGAGGATCTCAAGGCCATCGAGAAGCGCATGCAGGCGATCCAGAAGCAGGGTCAGCGCTTCTCCCGCCGTGTCATCACCGACGAGGCCGCCCGCGAGGAGCTGGCGAACGAGCCTTACAAGCTGGAGCTGATCGGTCTCAAGGGCTCCGCGTCGCACGACGACGGCGCGGACGTCGAGGTCGGCGCCGGCGAGCTGACGATCTACGACAACCTGGACGCCAAGACCGGCGAGCTGTGCTGGAAGGACCTGTGCCGCGGTCCCCACCTGCCCTCGACCCGGCTCATCCCGGCGTTCAAGCTGATGCGGAACGCCTCGGCGTACTGGCGCGGCAACGAGAAGAACAAGCAGCTCCAGCGCATCTACGGCACCGCCTGGCCGTCCAAGGACGAGCTGAAGGCGTACCTGGACTTCCTCGCCGAGGCCGAGAAGCGCGACCACCGCAGGCTGGGCAACGAGCTGGACCTGTTCTCCATCTCCGACCAGATCGGCTCCGGCCTCGCCGTCTTCCACCCCAAGGGCGGCACCATCCGCCGGGTCATGGAGGACTACTCGCGGCGCAAGCACGAGGAGGCCGGTTACGAGTTCGTCTACACCCCGCACGCGACGAAGGGGAAGCTCTTCGAGACTTCGGGCCACCTGGACTGGTACGCCGAGGGCATGTACCCGCCCATGCAGCTCGACGAGGGCGTGGACTACTACCTCAAGCCCATGAACTGCCCGATGCACAACCTGATCTTCGACGCGCGCGGCCGGTCGTACCGCGAACTGCCGTTGAGGCTTTTCGAGTTCGGGACGGTGTACCGCTACGAGAAGTCGGGCGTCGTGCACGGCCTGACCCGTTCCCGCGGGTTCACCCAGGACGACGCGCACATCTACTGCACCCGCGAGCAGATGGCCGACGAGCTCGACAAGACGCTCACGTTCGTGCTGAACCTGCTGCGGGACTACGGCCTGACGGACTTCTACCTGGAGTTGTCCACCAAGGACCCGGAGAAGTTCGTCGGCAGCGACGAGGTCTGGGAGGAGGCCACCGAGACCCTGCGCCGGGTCGGCGAGAAGCAGGGACTGGAGCTGGTCCCGGACCCGGGCGGCGCGGCGTTCTACGGCCCGAAGATCTCCGTCCAGGTCCGCGACGCCATCGGCCGCACCTGGCAGATGTCCACGGTTCAGCTCGACTTCAACCTGCCGGAGCGGTTCAACCTGGAGTACACGGCCGCGGACGGCTCCAAGCAGCGGCCGGTCATGATCCACCGCGCGCTGTTCGGCTCGATCGAGCGGTTCTTCGCGGTGCTCCTCGAGCACTACGCGGGCGCGTTCCCGGCGTGGCTGGCGCCGGTGCAGGCGGTCGGCATCCCGGTGGGGGATGCCCATGCGGAGTACCTGGAGAAGTTCGCCGCGGCCGCCAGGAAGAAGGGCCTGCGGGTGGAGGTCGACTCCTCCTCGGACCGGATGCAGAAGAAGATCCGCAACGCGCAGAAGCAGAAGGTGCCGTTCATGGTGATCGCGGGCGACGAGGACATGGCGAACAACGCCGTCTCCTTCCGCTACCGCGACGGCTCCCAGGAGAACGGCATTCCGTTCGACGAGGCCATCGCGAAGATCGTGAAGGTCGTCGAGGAGCGGGCACAGGTCTGAGCAGCGGTTGTGGGAGGCCCCCGGTGATCTCCTCTCACCGGGGGCCTTTCCCTGCCCGCAGGCCGCACGCCATATGCTGCACGCATGACGCGTGAGCCGGAGCAGCAGATCGGAGTGGGGACGCAGGACGCGTTCCAGCGCCTGTGGACGCCCCACCGGATGGCCTACATCCAGGGCGAGAACAAGCCGAGCGGCCCGGGGGCCGAGGACGGCTGCCCCTTCTGCTCCATCCCGGCCAAGTCCGACGAGGACGGCCTGATCGTGCGGCGCGGCGAGCGGGTGTACGCGGTGCTCAACCTGTACCCGTACAACGGCGGCCACTTGATGACCGTGCCCTACCGGCACGTCGCCGACTACACCGATCTGACCGAGGCGGAGACCGCCGAGCTGGCGGAGCTGACCAAGCAGGCGATGACGGCCCTGCGTACGGCCTCCGGGGCCCAAGGGTTCAATCTGGGCATGAACCAGGGCACGGTCGCTGGCGCGGGCATCGCCGCCCACTTGCACCAGCACGTCGTGCCCCGCTGGGGCGGCGACACCAACTTCATGCCGGTGGTCGGCCACACGAAGGTCCTGCCGCAGCTCCTCGCCGACACCCGCAAGATGCTCGCGGAGGCCTGGCCCGCGTAGCCCGCGTCGTGTAGGCCGCGGGCGGACCCGCGCCTCACGCGTCGTACACGTCGGCCTTCTTCGGCGACACCTCCTGCACCCCTCCGCTGAGGACCGACGCGCGGGAGCCGAACTTCTCGACGTCCACGCCGTTCTCCTTGAGCACCTTGAGCGCCGCCGCGTGCACCACCCGCAGTACCGGAGTGGCGGCGCGCAGCGCGTCGTCGGCCATGAAGCGATGTCGCCAGGGCTGGTCGGCCCAGGCGTGCCGCAGGCCGAAGGGCTCGGGCAGGGCGAGGCTGCCACCGAGCCAGTTCAGCAGGGGCGGGTACCAGGTCAGGGGGGCGCGGGCGGCGAGCCGCACCACCTCGTCGGCGTCGACCAGGGGCAGCTTCACCTTGCGGGTCTCCCAGAACCGGAGCGCCTTCTGGACCTCCTTCTCCTTGGCCGCCGGCTTCTCGTTGAACAGGGGGTTGACCGGTCCCAGGGCGTGGCCGGTGACCTCGATGCGCAGGGTGTCGTGCAGCACCGTCACGGTGACCAGCATGGTGATCACCAAGTGGCCGTCCCAGAGCGTCCACTGCACGCCGAGGTAGTGCCGGTCACCGCTGCCGAACTGCTGCTTGTTGCAGATGTCCTGTATGGCGTGCGTCTTGACCGTGTACGCGTCGACGTCCGTACCGCTCGGCCGGGAGACCTCCGTCGCCTTCTCTCCGATCGGGGTGACGATCCAGTGCTTGACGGACGGCTTGGGGAAGCCGCCGGTGTTGATGGGCGTGCGTTCCAGCATCGCCAGGCCGCCCTGGATCGCGGTGATGACGTCCCAGCTGCGGAAGGGGTGGAACTCCTTGCCCGGCTCGGCGGGGGCCAGTTCCTCGGCCAGCTGCCAGCTGCCCCAGCGCGTGCCCATGCCGAGTATGCCCTTGGGGCCGGCGTAGAAGACGGAGTTGGACTGCTGTTCGGCGCCGAGGCGGGCGAGTTCCTTGCGTACCTGCTCGGCCGCGTCGCCGGGGCTGCCCGGTACGGCCTCGGGGATCTTCGCCCCCACGCCGCCGCCGGAGAGCAGGGCCGCCCAGTGCTCCCGCAGCTCGTGTGCCGAGCGTTCGCAGATCCGCTTGGCCCAGAACCAGCCGACGACCGGCAGGAGGATCGCCGCGCGCGCGTACCACGCCCAGAAGCCGGTGAAGGGCATCTTGACCAGGAAGAGCACGGCGAGGGTGCCCACGGCGACCAGCAGGGTGGTGGCGAGGGCGCCGGCCCGTTTGTCCTCCCGCCTGCTGACGTTGGTGCGCAGGGTGAACACCAGCAGCCACACGAGGAAGCCGGGCAGGAAGAGCACTCCGCACAGCACCGTCACCGCCGTGAGCCAGTTGTCGCGCTCCCGGCGGATGCGGTGGGCGGCCAGGCAGTGTTCGACCACGACTTGGGGTTCGATGCCGAAGGACTGGATGAGCGGTGCGCGTCCGGCGCCCAGCATGCGGTCGATCACCGCGCGGGAGAAGGCCTCACCGAGCCGGGGCCGGAAGATCTTCGCCCAGGGACGCGGCGGTTTGACCGTCGACTTGTGCCATTCGTTGTCGGCTTCGAGGATCTTGGTGACCTCGTCGTCCCGGTAGGCCGCCGAGGCCAGGGCACTGGTCGCCGCCGTCTGCCCCGCCGCCCCGGACAGGGGCACCTGCGCCCCTGGGCTGAAATCGAATTCGTCCGCCACTGCCGCCCCCTTGCCGCCGCACCTGCCCTGCGGCATTCCCGACTTCCCTGCCCCGCACACCTGTTGATCAGGTCATCAGGGTATCGGCCGCCGCTTGTACGGGGAGGCGGACGGCCGGAGCCGTCCGCCTGTTCGGAACGAAGCGTTCCGGAGCCCGGGTTGTGCGCCCGGCGCGACCGTGGTGCGTCAACTACGAGTCCTCGCGCTCCTGTTGCCGGACCCGGTCGGCCACCTGCGGCGGCATCGGATCGTGCCGCACGTACCGGCGGTCGAAGCGGGCCGTGCCGTGCGACAGGGAGCGCAGGTCGACCGCGTACCGGCCGATCTCGATCTCGGGCACCTCGGCCCGGATGAGGGTTCGGCCGTTGCCCACCTGCTCGGTGCCCAGCAGCCGGCCGCGCCGGCCGGACAGGTCGCTCATGACGGCGCCCACGTAGTCGTCGCCGACCAGCACGGCCACCTCGGCGACCGGTTCCAGCAGGTGGACCCTGGCGTCGGCCGCGGCCTCTCGCAGCGCCAGCGCGCCGGCCGTCTGGAACGCGGCGTCGGAGGAGTCCACCGAGTGGGCCTTGCCGTCGAGGAGCGTGACCCGGACGTCGATCAGCGGGTGGCCGGCGGCGACTCCCCTGGCGGCCTGGGCCCTGACGCCCTTCTCCACCGACGGGATGAACTGCCGTGGCACGGCCCCGCCGACCACCTTGTCGACGAACTCGATGCCCGAGCCGCCCGGCAGCGGCTCCACCTCGATCTCGCAGATGGCGTACTGCCCGTGGCCGCCGGACTGTTTGACGTGCCGGCCGCGCCCGGCGGACCTGGTCGCGAACGTCTCCCGCAGGGAGACCCGGTGCGGTACGACGTCGACCTGGACGCCGTACCGGCTGCGTAGCCGCTCCAGGGCGACGTCGGCGTGGGCCTCGCCCAGGCACCACAGCACGACCTGGTGGGTGTCCTGGTTCTGCTCCAGGCGCATCGTCGGGTCCTCCGCGACCAGCCGGGCCAGGCCCTGGGAGAGTTTGTCCTCGTCCGGCTTGCTGTGTGCCCGGATGGCCAGCGGCAGCAGGGGATCGGGCATCTGCCAGGGCTCCATCAGCAGGGGATCGTCCTTGGCGGAGAGCGTGTCGCCGGTCTCCGCGCGGCCCAGTTTCGCCACGCACGCGAGATCGCCCGCGACGGCGTGCGTCACCGGGCGCTGCTGTTTGCCGAACGGTGTGGTCAGGGCGCCGACGCGCTCGTCGACGTCGTGGTCCTCGTGCCCGCGGTCGGCCAGCCCGTGCCCGGAGACGTGCACCGTCTCGTCGGGGCGCAGGGTGCCGGAGAAGACGCGGACCAGGGAGATCCGGCCGACGTACGGGTCGGAGGAGGTCTTGACGACCTCGGCGACCAGCGGCCCGTCGGGGTCGCACGGCTTCAGCTCGCGTGGCTTGCCGTCGACCGTGGTGACAGCGGGCGCCTCGTGCTCCAGCGGGGTCGGGAAGCCGCGGACGATCAGGTCCAGGAGTTCCACCGTGCCGATGCCCTGCTTGGCGCCGTCGGCCGCGGGGGCGGCGGCCAGGACGGGGAAGAACACCCCGCGCGCGATGGCCCGTTCCAGGTCCTCGATCAGGGTCTTGACGTCGACCTGCTCACCGCCGAGGTAGCGGTCCATGAGGGTCTCGTCCTCGCTCTCGGAGATGATCCCCTCGATCAGCCGGTTGCGGGCCTCCTCCAACTGCGGCAGCTGGTCCTCGCCGGGCTCGGACTCCTTGCGCTCCCCGGTGGAGTAGTCGAACAGCTTCTGTGTCAGCAGCCCGACCAGTCCGGACACGGGCGCGTGCCCGTCGGGGCCCTGCGGTCCGTGCAGCGGCAGGTACAGCGGCAGTACGGCGTCGGGGTCGTCCGCGCCGAACGCCTCCGCGCACACCCGCGTCATCTCCTCGAAGTCGGCGCGGGCGGCCTCCAGGTGCGTGACCACGATGGCGCGCGGCATGCCGACGGCCGCGCACTCCTCCCACACCATGCGGGTCGAGCCGTTCACGCCGTCGGAGGCGGAGACGACGAACAGGGCCGCGTCCGCGGCGCGCAGACCCGCCCTGAGCTCCCCGACGAAGTCGGCGTAGCCGGGGGTATCCAGAAGGTTGATCTTGATGCCGTCCCATTCGACGGGCACCAGGGAGAGCTGGACCGAGCGCTGCTGCCGGTGCTCGATCTCGTCGTAGTCCGAGAGGCTGCCGCCGTCCTCCACGCGGCCCGCCCGGTTCACCGCTCCCGCCGTCAGCGCGAGAGCCTCCACCAGGGTCGTCTTGCCCGATCCGGAGTGGCCGACCAGCACCACATTCCGTATGGACGCGGGGTGGCCGGCCGCCACCGCCCTGCCGGCGGCTCCGGGGTGTGTTTGCGCCTTGTCGCCCATGATCCTGCCTCCCGTGCACGGTGAGGTCGTTGTGGGCGCGGACACGCGGCACCGCGTCACTGGCGGCTCCTGCGATCGCCCGCGGTTCTTCGAGCTTTCCACTCCCCTCACGTCGCGTCCATACGAAGGACCCGATCCCGCCGTCCACCGGCGGTCGCGGGCCCGGCCTGATCCGGACGAGAGGCCCTGGGGGCGCGGACGCCCGGCCATCGCGCAGGCGCGTGCGTGACTACGATGGGCCAGCCGGTGGCCAGCAGGGGCCGCCCGGCGAACACCGACCCTCGGGAAGGCCATGCTGAACAAGTACGCGCGTGCATTCTTCACGCGTGTCCTCACACCGTTCGCCACGTTTCTCATCCGCCGGGGCGTGAGCCCGGACACGGTCACGCTGATCGGGACGGCCGGAGTGGTCGCGGGCGCGCTGGTCTTCTACCCCCGGGGCGAGTTCTTCTGGGGCACGGTCGTGATCACACTGTTCGTGTTCTCCGACCTCGTCGACGGCAACATGGCCCGCCAGCTGGGCCGCTCCAGCCGCTGGGGGGCCTTCCTGGACTCCACGCTCGACCGGGTCGCCGACGGCGCGATCTTCGGCGGGTTCGCCCTGTGGTACGCGGGTCACGGCGACGACAACGTGCTGTGCGCGGTGTCGATCTTCTGCCTGGCCAGTGGCCAGGTCGTGTCGTACACCAAGGCGCGGGGCGAGTCGATCGGCCTGCCCGTCGCCGTCAACGGGCTGGTCGAGCGGGCCGAACGGCTGGTGATCTCGCTGGTCGCGGCCGGGTTCGCGGGCCTGCACAAGTTCGGTGTGCCGGGCATCCAGTACCTGCTGCCGGTCGCCCTGTGGATCGTCGCCGCCGGCAGCCTGGTCACGCTGATCCAGCGGGTCGTCACCGTCCGCCGTGAGTCGGCCGAGGCGGAGGCCGCCGAGACCCTGCCGGAGCAGGGGAGCGAGGCGGCGAAGTGAGCGTCCAGGAGAGACTCAGCGACGCGTTGTACGGCCTCGGCTGGGGCACGGTCAAGAAATTGCCCGAACCGGTCGCCGTACGGCTGGGCCGCACCATCGCCGACCTCGCCTTCCAGCAGGGCGGCAAGGGCGTGAAGCGGCTGGAGAGCAACTACGCGCGCGTGGTGCCCGACGCGACCCCCGAGCGCCTGGCCGAGCTCACGCGCGCGGGCATGCGCTCGTACCTGCGGTACTGGATGGAGTCCTTCCGGCTGCCGGCCTGGAGCGCCGAGCGGATCAGGACCGGCTTCGAGGCCAAGGACCTGCACCACCTGACCGACGGCCTCGCGGCCGGTCGGGGCGTCGTCCTCGCCCTGCCCCACCTGGCCAACTGGGATCTGGCCGGCGCCTGGGTCACCACCGAGCTGAAGACGCCGTTCACGACCGTCGCCGAGCGCCTGAAGCCCGAGACGCTCTACGACCGGTTCGTCGCCTACCGCGAGGGACTGGGCATGGAGGTCCTGCCGCACAGCGGCGGCTCCGCTTTCGGCACACTGGCCCGGCGGCTGCGCGACGGCGGGCTGGTCTGCCTGGTCGCCGACCGCGACCTGTCCGCCTCCGGTGTGGAGGTGGAGTTCTTCGGCGAGACGGCCCGGATGCCGGCCGGACCCGCCCTGCTCGCCCAGCAGACGGGCGCCCTGCTGCTGCCCGTCACGCTGTGGTACGACGACTCGCCCGTGATGCGGGGCCGCGTCCATCCCCCGGTCGAGGTGCCCGGGACAGGTACGCGGGCCGAGAAGACGTCTGTCATGACACAGGCGCTGGCCGACGCCTTCGCCACGGGGATCGCCGACCATCCGGAGGACTGGCACATGCTGCAGCGCTTGTGGCTCGCGGACCTGGAACCCCGCCCCGCGGACGGGGAGGAGGCGTGAGGATCGGCATCGTCTGCCCGTACTCCTGGGACGTGCCGGGCGGCGTCCAGTTCCACATCCGCGACCTGGCCGAATACTTCATCGGCCTCGGCCACGAGGTGTCCGTGCTGGCCCCCGCCGACGACGACACCCCGCTGCCGCCCTACGTCGTCTCGGCCGGCCGCGCGGTCCCGGTGCCGTACAACGGCTCGGTGGCCCGGCTCAACTTCGGCTTCCTGTCGGCGGCCCGGGTACGGCGCTGGCTGCACGAGGGCCGTTTCGACGTGATCCACATCCACGAGCCGGCCTCGCCGTCGCTGGGGTTGCTGACCTGCTGGGCGGCACAGGGCCCGATCGTCGCCACCTTCCACACCTCCAACCCCAGGTCGAGGGCGATGATCGCCGCGTACTCGATCCTGCAGGCCGCCCTGGAGAAGATCAGCGCCCGGATCGCGGTCAGCGAGTACGCCCGGCGCACCCTCGTCGAGCACCTCGGCGGGGACGCGGTGGTCATCCCCAACGGCGTCGACGTCGACTTCTTCGCCCGGGCCGAGCCCAGGCCCGAATGGCAGGGGGACACGATCGGCTTCATCGGCCGCATCGACGAGCCCCGCAAGGGCCTGCCCGTACTGATGAAGGCCCTGCCGGCGATCCTCGCCGCCCGCCCGCACACCCGCCTGCTGGTCGCGGGCCGGGGCGACGAGGAGGAGGCGGTGGAGAGTCTGCCCGGGGAACTGCGCCCGCGCGTCGAGTTCCTGGGCATGATCAGCGACGAGGACAAGGCCCGCTTCCTGCGCAGCGTCGATCTCTACATCGCCCCCAACACCGGCGGAGAGTCCTTCGGCATCATCCTGGTCGAGGCCATGTCCGCCGGTGCCCCGGTCCTCGCCTCCGACCTCGACGCCTTCGCCCAGGTCCTCGACCAGGGAAAGGCCGGCGAACTCTTCACCAACGAGGACGCCGACTCCCTGGCCGAGGCGGCCGTACGCCTCCTGGCCGACCCCGACCGCCGCGCCGAACTCCGCGAACGCGGCAGCGCCCACGTCCGCCGCTTCGACTGGTCGACGGTCGGCGCGGACATCCTGTCCGTCTACGAGACGGTGACGGCGGGCGCGGCGGCGGTGGCGGCGGACGAGCGGGCGACGGGGCTGCGGGCACGGCTGGGGCTGGCCCGGGACTGACGCCCGGGGGAGTGGGAGAGCGGGACCACTCGGGCCGATAGCCTTGCCGCCCGTGACCGCAACCCTCATCTGGATCCTCGTCGCGCTCGTCGCCGTCGGCCTGTACCTGAGCTGGACGGCGGGGCGGTTGGACCGGCTGCACGCCCGTATCGACGCGGCCCGTGCCGCACTGGACGCCCAGTTGCTGCGCCGCGCCTCCGTGACCCAGGAGCTGGCCACCTCCGGAGTGCTCGACCCGGCCGCCTCGATCGTGCTCTACGAGGCCGCGCATGCCGCCCGGCAGGCCGAGGAGGACCAGCGGGAGGTCGCCGAGAGCGAGCTGAGCCAGGCCCTGCGGGCCGTGTTCGCCGAGGCGCAGCAGGTGGAGGTGGTCCGGGAGGCGCCCGGGGGAGAGGAGGCGGCCCGCGAGCTGACCGAGGCCGTGCGCAGGGTGCCGATGGCCCGCCGCTTCCACAACGACGCCGTCGGCGCGGCCCGCAGACTCCGCGAGCACCGCAAGGTCCGCTGGTTCCGCCTGGCCGGCCACGCCCCCTTCCCGATGGCCTTCGAAATGGACGACGAACCACCGGCCGCGCTGTCGGACCGCCCGGCCTGACCGACCCCACGGCGCAGGCGTCCGGACACCCCCACGACCTGGCTCGCTTTCACGCCCGCGTCGGGGGCGCACCTCCGCTCCGGACCCGGCACCGCTCCCCACCGCAATGGGCAGGCCGGTCCAGGTGGACCAGGGGGACCAGGGGCGCGGGAGCGCAGTCCCGGCCTCCGCCGGGGTCTGGGGCCGGAGTCCCAGGG
>NZ_POTZ01000216.1 GCF_003236365.1 Streptomyces sp. NTH33 | reverse complement strand
GCCCCCACGCTAGAACGCGCTCGCGCGGAGGGACCCCCCTCGCCGCCTCGGCCCGCCGCTCCCGTGAGCGCGGCCGCACCCCGCTCTTCGACCAGTACGAGGACGGCGACCGCCCCCGCGCGGCCAACGAGTGACCCAGGACCGGACACCGCCTCAGGAGCCCCGCCCCCGACCGGCCCGGCAACGGATTTCCAACCACCCGGACGGGGATGCTAAAGTTTCCCTCGTTGCAAGGGCCTGTGGCGCAGTCCGGTAGCGCACCTCGTTCGCATCGAGGGGGCCAGGGGTTCAAATCCCCTCAGGTCCACGCAGCTCAAAGCCCCGGTCGGGAATTCCCGACCGGGGCTTTGACGTGTCGTACAGCAGCGAAGCACAGCAACTACTTCGGATCTTGCCGTCCGAGGTGCTTGCCGAGCTTGCGCAGCGCCCGGCGCGTCGCCCCTTCTTGCCTTCGTCACCGGGACCGCGCGCCGTCGCCCGCCCGCGCCCACAAGGGGGCGAAGACCAGGCCGGGGCTGGACTGAGACGGCACGGCCGAGGTCAGAACAGTGCCTCCGGCAGGGGACCGCCGGCACCGGGGTGGCGGGGGCGCCGTACCTGCCTGCGGGTCCGGTGGCCCGCAGCCGGACTTGGCCCTGCGGCCTACGGGCCTCGTCCGGCGACCCGTCCGGGCGAGGCGAGGATCCAAAAACCCTTCGCACCTGCTCGCCCCGCCCGGTACGGTCTTGGGCGTGTTCCCGCTGCGGGGAGCCCAAGAGCTCCGCGCGCGGCCGCCCCGGCAGTTCCCACGCTGAGAGCAGGTTTCGTCCATGGCATGTCGTATCAGTGAACTCGTGCTCGGTTGCCGCGACCCCGAGGTGCTGGCGCGGTTCTGGTGCGAGGTCCTGGACTTCGTCGTGCTCGATCGCGAAGGGGACGACTGCATCGAGATCGGGCCGCGCGAAGGGTTCGGCGGCCCGCAGCCGACGATCATCCTCAGCCGCAGGGACGAGCCGGAGCCGGGGAAGTCCCGGCTGCACATCGACGTCAACGCCACCGACCGCGATCAGGACGCCGAGCTCGAGCGCCTCCTGAAGCTCGGGGCGCGCCCGGCCGACATCGGCCAGACCGGCGAGGAGCAGTGGCACGTTCTTGCCGACCCCGAGGGCAATGAGTTCTGCCTGCTCAAGGCCCGCCTCAACCCGCTCTGACGGCTCTGTGTCCCCGGTGCGGCCCTGGGCCTCCGCTCTTCAAGGCGCCTGCGGTACAGCACAGAAGTACAGCGACCGTGGCGACCACCGCGGACCGTCCTGAACCGCTACCACCCTCGTGACCAGGCCAGTTGACCTCAGCTACCTTTGTGCCCGTGGTTCGCATCGAGGGGGCCAGGGATTCAGATCCCCTCAGGTCCACGCAGCTCGGAGCCCCGGTCGGTGATCACCGACCGGGGCTCCGACGTGTTGACGGTCGGCTGTCGGTGTACTGGCGGCTCGCTGTGGCCTCAAGCCATGGCATGCCTCAGCATCCCGCACTTCTTCCTCTGAACACAGCGGTCACGGCAGCGGCGTTGGCCCTCCGGCCCGGACCGGACTCGTCGGCCTCGCCGCGGAGCTGTGCCCGCCCGACGGCACCGTGCCGGACGCCGGAGTCGGCACCGGCCACTACCTCGCCGCCCTCCTGGACGCCCTCCCCGACGCCGCCGGCCTCGGACTGGACACCTCCCCGCACGCGCTCCGCCGGGCGGCCCAGGTCCGCCCCCGCACAACGGCTGCCGGCTGGGACATCCGGCGGCCGTTACCGGTACGCAGCCGCTCCGTCGACCTCGTGCTCAACGTCTTCGCGCCTCGCAACAGCCCGGAGTTCCACCGGGTCCTCCGGCTGGGCGGCGCCCTGCTCGTCATTACCCCCGCACCGCGGCACCTCGGCGAGCTCCAGCGGCACCTCGACCTGTTGTCGGTCAACCCCGCCAAGGAGGAGCGCCTGCGCCGCACGCTCTCCGTGCGTTTCCGGCGCGCTCACACCGAAGCGGTGGAGTACGTCATGCCCCTGAGCACCCAGGACATCGAGGCCCTGTCCTTCATGGGCCCCACCGCCCATCACATCGACGCCGACGTACTCCGCCGGAGAACCGCCTTGCTGAACAACCCATTTGAGACGACCGCATTCTTCGTCGTGTCGGTGTACCGGCCACGTTGAGCGACCGGGGGCGGAACGGGGCGGTCGGGTGCCGCCCGCCCCTCTCCTCCGCCCATGCGGCCGTGCTGACTCAGCGGCGATCCGTGGCTCGCGGATGCCCTGTGCCTGCGAAGATGATCCAGCAGGTCTCCCGGACGGTGTCCAGGAGGTACCAGATGCGTCCGCCACCGGTCACTTCGATCTGCCATTGCTCGCAGGTCTGTCCGCGATGGGTGCCGTGCGCCAGACCGCCTTTGAGCCGGTGGTGCCGGGGTGTCTCCGTGGCCGGTCTGGGGGTGGTGCGCATGGTGGTCCAGGCACGGTAGGTGTTCTCTCGGGCCTGTTGGGCAAGGCTTTCCCAGCCCTTGGCCGAGGCCGCGTCCGCGAAGCGGACTTCCCAGTGGCCCTCCGGCGCAGGAGGCGCGGCCCGGTCGCCGCGGCCCGCTGTCATGCGACGTCCCGCGGGTCGGGCGCCGGCCCGTAGTCGTCGCCGTGGTCCCTGGTCAGTGCGGCGAGCAGCTCAGGGTCGGAGTAGACCTCCGCGGTGTGCTGCCAGGCGACGAGCATCTGCGCGACGGACGCGCTGTTGCCGAGCGAATCGGCGGCACGCATGGTGTCGACCAGTTCGACGGTGAAGGCGTGGAGGTCGGACTCGGGCAGGAAACGGACCCAGGGGAAGGCGTCCGGCAGTATGTCGAGGAGCAGCTCCATGCTTCCTGGTTCCCGGCGCGCCATCGCAGCCAGCATCCGCGTGGCTGCCGACACCACGGTCTGGTCCTGCTCGGCCCGGGCCGCAGTGGTGAGAACCAGATCCTCGCCGTCTCTGCGGTGCAGCAGGAGGCGCGGCGCTTCCTTGAGCCGGGCCAGTGTCTGCTTGTTCTTGTTCACCAGTTCGGAGAAGTTCACAGCGGCGTTCTCGGCGCTCATGACTTTGAAATTACTTCGAAACTCCTTGCTGCGCCATCGCCTGGAAGAGGGATGCGGAGCGATGCGGCGGCCCGGCGCATCGCGCGGCCTGCCGCACCTGGTGGCGTGGTCGCCAAGGGTGCTGTCGTCCCGGGGAAGGAGGTAATCCCAGGTGCAGTCTCCTCGCCCAGTCAGTGGATCAGATTCACCACGGCCGCGCAGTGCGGATCGTCCCCCGGCTCCTCGAACAGCTCGCGTTCATGGGACCGGGAGAACACCTCCGCGATCACGGCCGGTCCCGCCTCCACGAGCCGCACATCGCCGCCCACGAGCAGAAAGAAGCACGTCAGCGCCCCCGGCGTCTCGCCCTCGTCCTCGCCGCCGACTTCGGGATCGACCTCGATCGGCACGTCGTCGGCGCGGAGAAGGCGGCGGCCTGATGGATGCCCGCACCACGCTCCGGCTGCTGCCCTGGCTCTCGCCGGACGGCAAGCCCTGCTTCCTCGCCAACGGCAGTGGGAACGGATACGTCTCCCGCCTGGCCGACGAGACGGAGGACCTGCAACTGGCCGAGGGGTTGGAGGTGCTCGTCGCAGCCCGGCGGGTGCTGGGCGATCCCCTGTCCCCGAACGTCGAAGTGCGGTACGCCGCGATCCGGCTGTCCGAGTGCCTGGCCGACGTACTGCGCGTGGCGGAGTCGCGTGGTCGGCGTCTCCCCACGGCCGATGACACCGATGAGGACGGCGCCGACTCCGAGACGGCACCCTGATCAGGCTCACGGGGCACCACGGGTCGGGGCGGCGTCCTGCGACGTAGTGGCCGGGGCCGAGAGCTGCTGGCGGTGCTGCAGGGGGTCGGACACGGCACCAAGAACGCCCGGTGAGTTTGTCCTCGGACGACCGGACGAGTCAGTTCAGCAGGGCTGCCGTGAACGTCGTGCGGTGGTCCGCCAGCCAGGTCTGCACGCGGTCCCAGCGTTCCCATCCGCCGCGCTCGGCCAGGGCCTGGAGGTAGGCGGAGTCGCCGTCGGCCACGCGGCGGGCCACGAAGGCCCGGCAGACCTCCGTGGCCTGCTCGATGACGCCGGGCAGTTCGGCGCGGTCCCGCGGCGGGAGGCCGTAGCCGTCGGCAAGGACCCGCAGCCGTGCGGGCGCGTCCAGCCCGGCGGGGTGGAGGTCGGCCGCGGTCGCGGGGTCGGCCATGGGCACCCAGTAGCGGGCGGTCATGGCGACGTCCCAGAGGGGGCGGCCCGGGGCCGCCAGGTCGAAATCGATCAGGGCGGCGGCACGGCCGTCGCGGAAGACGACGTTGTCCGGGCACACGTCGTTGTGGCACAGCACCGTTCCCCCCTCCGGGTCGGCAAGGTCCCGGGGCCACTCGACGCGGGTGTCGACTTCGATGGCCGCGCCGGCCTCGTGCAGGCGCCGCAGCAGGCTTCCCACCGATGCGAGGGCGGCCTTCGTCATCGCCCAGTCGGGGAACGGCGGCAGAGCCACCTCGCCGGGGATGAAGGTCAGTTGCTCACGGCCATCCCCGGTGAGACCGACGGGGGTCGGCGCCGCGTCGAAGCCGTGCTCCTTCAGCGCATGGAGATAGGCATGCAGAGCACGCGCGTTGCGCGGCGCCGGGCGCTCCACCAGCGCTCCCCGGCGGAAGACCGCCCCCGCGTTCACCATGCCGCCGGTCAGCGCCTCGCCCTCAGCCGTCATGGCGGTCACGCTACCGCCGGGTCCGCCCCGCGCGGGCCAGGAGCGGAGCGGAACCCTGCCGTCGTGGTCAGGTCAGGCGGTGGTCAGGGCGCACTGGCCGCGGTCGGCCTTCGTCGGGCCGGCGGCAGAGGGCCGGACGTCGAAGTCGAACATGGCAGTGGGGACGTACAGCGAGCAGCAGGCGTTGGGGATGTCGACGATGCCGCTGATGCGCCCCTCTATGGGTGCGGAGCCGAGCAGCAGGTAGGCCTGCTCGCCGCTGTAGCCGAACCTCTTGAAGTACTCGACTGCGTTGAGGCAGGCCCGCCGGTAGGCCAGCGTCGCGTCCATGTAGAAGTTGGTGTCCGTGTCGTGGTCGACGGAGATCCCGATGAAGCTGATGAACTCCGTGTAGCGCGGCTCGACGTTACCGGGCATGAACACCGGGTTGGTGGTGACGCCGTACTTCTCCATGCCGCCCTTGATCAGGTCGACATGGAAGTCGATGAAGCCGCCCATCTCGATGGCGCCGCAGAAGCTGATCTCTCCGTCGCCCTGGCTGAAGTGCAGGTCGCCCGCGGAGAGCTTGGCGTCCTTGACGTACACCGGGAAGAAGGCCCGCGAGCCGCGGGTCATGTTCTTGATGTCCTGGTTGCCGCCGTTCTCACGGGCCGGCACCGTGCGTGCGCCTTCCTCGGCGATGCGGGTGGCGACGTCTCCGGTGGCCGTGCCGGCGAGCGCGTTGTTGGCGTCCGGAGGTATGGCGAGGGGCGGGACCCGGTTCGGGTCGGTGTCGATCAGCGCCTTCTCGCGGGCGTTCCAGCGCCCGAGCATCTCGGCCGACGGTGCCGTTCCGAACAGCCCGGGGTGGGTGATCCCGGTGTAGCGGATGCCGGGCAGGTGGCGGGAGACCGCCTGCTGACCGTGGAAGTTCCAGATGGCCTTGTAGGAGTCCGGGAAGTAGTCGGTCAGGAAGCCTCCGCCGTTGGCCTTGGCGAAGATCCCGGTGTAGCCCCAGCCCTGGCCCGCCGCGTCCCCGCTCTGCTGCGGCACGGGACCGAGGTCGAGGATGTCGACGACGAGCAGGTCGCCGGGTTCGGCGCCCTCCACGCCTATCGGGCCGCTGAGCATGTGAGGGATGGTCAGGTCGATGTCGCGCACGTCGTTGGCGGAGTCGTTGTCGCCGATCTGGCAGTCGGTCCAGTCGCGGGTCTCCAACCGGAACTCCGCTCCCGGCTTCACCATGGTGGCGTTGGGGACGTCGGGGTGCCACCTGTTGTGTCCGGGAACGTCCTGCTCACGCATCGACTTGGTTTGGTCCACACGGAAGATGATTTCGGGCATGTCAAATCCTCACTTCTGATCCGGTGATGGTGGAGCGCCCGCACTATTGGCCGGCGGAGCGGCTTGGGTCGGCTGAGGCGATTGACGGGTGAGCGGCCACAGCCCCACGAACATCAGCACGCCGAAGACACCCAGGGCGATGGCGGTCTCGGTGGGGTGCTTCCAGTAGCCGGAGAGCAGCAGCCCCGCGGGGATGGCGCCGGTGACCCAGCCCTCGATCGCGGTGATCCAGCCCGTATAGGTCGTGAGCTGGTCCATTTTGAGGCCGAGCAGCAGGAAGAACAGGAACCACAGCAAGGCCCAGTAGAGCCAGATGACCCCGAAGGGGTAGTCCTTCAAGAGCCGGAAATTGACGTACGAATATCCCAGGGCGGAAATCGCCACAAACAATGAGTAATAGCCGACCCCGGTGGTGTCGAGGAGGACGAGCAGGCCGATACCCACATAGAGGTAGGTGAACCCGAACAGGTAGATGCCGGATGCCGCCAGGATCTTCTTGGGATCGCCGCCGGCGGTGAAGATGAGGTAAGTCGGCGTCAGTACCTGCAGTGCGCCTACGAACAGGTTGAATACCGCTCCTGCCCGAGCATCGACCTTGCCGAGAAGCAGTAACCCATTGATGAAGAGCACCGCGCCGACAAAGAGCAGTCCCACGTTTCCCACGGGGACACACCTCCTGACTCCGTGTGAGGTGGAGACAGTCAGGGACGCGGCAACCGCGAGAGCGCGGGGTGCGGTCGCCGCTCCGGCCTTGTGCGCGGCGGCACTTCGGAAACCACTGCCGGGGCCTCACGGGCCTGCTCCTCCCGTTCGTGGAGGGCGGCGGACGCGCTCGAGGTCAACGACAGGCCGGGCGCGGAGTACAAACGCCTCGCAGGGCTTGTACAAACGGGGCAGCCATACGTCTTGGGTGCCGTTCCGATCGCCAATTTCACGTCGAAAGAGCCACAGTGGCTGCACAGATACTCGTAAGTGGCCATTATCGCTCCGGAAACCGCTGGACGCTCGAACCCGAGTGTGCGGCGCGCCTGGAAAAACGTGTGCCGCGGCTGTTTCCTCTCTTCAAGGAGACGTCCCGTCAATGGGCGTGTCAAGTCGGGGCGGGTCGCCCCTCCCTGACCTGCTCCGGCAGCCCGTGGTGTGCGCCGGGGCCCGCCAGAAGCCGGCATGAACGAGCGGCCGCGTTGATCAGTCAGGCGCTGTGCGGAACCAGGAGAAGATCCACCATGCGAGGGGGCAATGGATCTTCCGGCATGCCGTGCCTGCTGCGGCCTCAAGCCTGCTGTGAGCCGACTCACTCCAAATTTTGCTGGACGGCTGCGACCGAGGCTTTTAGTTTCGGTAAATAGATTGATTTTTCTTATGCGGAGGCATCGGCGCCGCGCATACTGTCTCGCAAGAAAGCCAAGGAGAGCGGATCGGTGAGCAACATGGACGCCGTGTGGGTACGAGGCGTGAACGGCATTCAGTTGCATCACGTGACCGACCTTCAGGATGCCGGCAGGTTTTTGGGCAACGCGGCGATGGCGCTGCGGGCCGCGCACGTGAGGACCGGCGTCGACCAGTACGTCGGCATCGCCGCCGAGCTGAAGAGCCTGGTGGAGCGAGTGCGGGAGCTGGAGGACGAGGCACGGTCGAGCATGCACGAGCTGCACTCCAGCGACCCCGAGCGGTTCGCCCGCTGCAGGGACGGCCACGAGCCGTGGCCCGATGAGATCCCGGCGGGATTCATCCCGCGCCACACCTGCAAGGACGAGTGCCTCTATCACGACCGCGAGGTCCTCGACGCCCTCATGCAGTGCACGTGCGGCCGGCCGCCGTGCCGGGCGTGCGAGATCGGCGGGAAGCTCTGACGGGTCCGAGTTCGGGCCCGAGTCCGAGTCCGAGTTCGGGCCCGAGCTCGAACCCACGCCCGAACCCGAGCTCGAACCCCGGCCCCAGTCCTGCCGGCGCGCCCTACAGCATCTTCGCCAGGCAGATGCTCGAGTCGTACTCGCGGTAGTAGCCGAACTTGGCGCACGGCTCGTAGCCGCTGGAGGCGTAGAGGGCGACGGCCTCCGGCTGCTGGTCGCCGGTCTCCAGGACCATGCGGAGGCGGCCGGTGGCGCGGGCGTCCTCCTCCAGCGCGGCGAGGATGCGGCGGGCCAGGCCCCGGCCGCGCATCCGCTCGATCACGTACATCCGCTTGAGCTCGGCGTCGCCGTCCTCGTTGCCCTCGGCGTTCTTGTCCTGGCTGCGCCAGCCGCCCGTGGCGACGGGGGAGCCGTCCTCGTCGTAGGCGATCAGGTACAGGCCGTTCGGCGGCCGGAAGTCGGCCGGGTCGAGGGGCGTGGCGTCGCCGCCGTCGCCGTAGCGGACGTGGTACTCGGCCTGGACCTCGTCGTTCAGCTTGACGGCGTCGGGGTGGTCGAAGGGCACGGGGCGGATATGCATGTGGTGAACCGTATGTCGATGCGATGACGGGCAGGGGCGCGGTCTTCGAAAAGACCTCGTTCAGTGTGCAGGTATGGTGCCCGAGTGCTGACTGTGACCTCCGTCAATGTGAATGGACTGCGCGCCGCCGCCAAGAAGGGCTTCGTGGAGTGGCTCGCCGGGACCCAGGCTGACGTGCTGTGCCTGCAGGAGGTGCGCGCCGAGCCGCATCAGCTGCCCGAGCACGTCCGCACGCCCGACGGCTGGCACGTCGTGCACGCGCCCGCCGCCGCCAAGGGACGCGCCGGAGTCTCGCTCTACACCCGCCGCGAACCCGACCGCGTTCAGATCGGCTTCGGCTCGGCCGAGTTCGACGGCAGCGGGCGGTACGTCGAGGCCGACCTGCCCGGTGTCACCGTCGCCAGCCTCTACCTGCCCTCCGGCGAGGTCGGCACCGAGCGGCAGGACGAGAAGGTCCGCTTCATGGGCGAGTTCCTCGCCTATCTGAAGGAGCTGCGCGAGCGGGCCGCCGCCGACGGGCGCGAGGTCCTCGTCTGCGGCGACTGGAACATCGCCCACCAGCAGGCCGACCTGAAGAACTGGCGCGGCAACACCAAGAACTCCGGCTTCCTGCCGGAGGAGCGGGAGTGGCTGGGCACCGTCTTCACCCCGACCGCCTGCGGGTACGTCGATGTCGTGCGCGCTCTGCATCCGGACACGGTGGGGCCGTACACCTGGTGGTCCTACCGGGGGCGGGCCTTCGACAACGATTCAGGGTGGCGCATCGACTACCACGTCTCCACTCCCGGGCTCGCCGCCAAGGCCGTCAAGGGGTTCGTGGAGCGGGCGGCCACGCACGCCGAGCGGTGGTCCGACCACGCGCCGGTGACGGTCGTGTACGACCTCTAGAGCCTGCTACGCCTGCTTCCGCAGCCGGCGGTCCAGCGCCATCGACAGTTCCGCCTCCACCACGCTCTTCGCCAGCGGGCGCAGGCGCCGCAGGTCCTCCTCGGGGGCGTGGCGGAGGATCAGGTCGGTGAAGAGTGCGGCCAGGGCGTCGGCGTGTTCGCGGACGCGGCGGCCGGCGTCGAGGACTTCGGCGAGGGGGATGCCCTCGCGGACCAGGGCGGAGGAGACGTCCAGCAGGCGGCGGCTGACGTGGACGATCTCGCCGCCGTCGGTGCCGACGTAGCCGAGCTCCATGGCGGCGGCCAGGTTCTCGGCCGTGACCTCGCCCTCGAAGTGGTCGGCGAGGTCCTCCGGGGTGAGGCGGACCGGGGTCTCTTCCGTGGGGGCGTCCAGGCCCAGCAGGTCGCCGACGTTCCGGCCGTGGTCGAAGGCCTCCGCCAGTTCCGCTATGCCGTTGAGGGTGTGGCCGCGCTCCAGCAGCGCCGAGATCGTGCGCAGGCGGGCCAGGTGGCGGTCGCCGTACCAGGCGATACGGCCCTCGCGGCGCGGCGGCGGGATCAGCTTGCGCTCGCGGTAGAAGCGCAGGGTGCGCACGGTGATGCCGGCCAGCCGGGCCAGTTCCTCCATGCGGTACTCGCGGGGGCCCCCGGCCCGTCCGTCGCGCTCTCCACCGTCTTCCGCCACGGCAGCAGCCTATGGTGTACCGGCGGCGGCCGTTGAGGCAAAACGACCTGCCCGCCCCCTACCCATCGGTACACACCTCCTCTACGCTCCCCATTGCGCCAGTGTTCACTGGCAGAGTCGCTGAGGGCTGGACGCGAGTCGCGGTACGCGAGGCAGGGAGGGGCGCGATGTCGGGGCACCAACACGTGCGGGTGGCGGTGATCGGGTCCGGGTTCGGCGGGCTGGGCGCCGCCGTGCGGCTGCGCCGGGAGGGGATCACCGACTTCGTCGTGCTGGAGAGGGCCGGCAGCGTCGGCGGCACCTGGCGCGACAACAGTTACCCGGGGTGCGCCTGCGACGTGCCCTCCCACCTGTACTCGTTCTCCTTCGCGCCCCACCCCGACTGGCCGCGCACCTTCTCCGGGCAGGAGCACATCCGCGCCTATCTGGAGCACGTCACGGACGTCTTCCGCCTCCGCCCGCACATCCGCTTCGACTCCGAGGTCAAGAAGATGACCTGGGACGCGGGGAAGCTGCGCTGGGACATCGAGACCACCGGCGGGAACCTCTCCGCCGACGTCGTCGTCTCCGCCACCGGACCGCTGTCCGACCCGAAGGTCCCGGCCGTTCCCGGGCTCGACTCCTTCCCCGGCAAGGTCTTCCACTCCGCCCGCTGGGACCACGACTACGACCTCGCCGACAAGCGGGTCGCCATGGTCGGCACCGGCGCCTCCGCCATCCAGATCGTGCCGTCCATCCAGCCGGAGGTCGCCCGGCTCACCGTCTTCCAGCGCACTCCGCCGTGGGTGCTGCCCCGCGTCGACCGCGCGATCAGCGGCGTGGAGCGCTCACTGCACCGCGCGCTGCCGTTCACCACGCAGCTGCGCCGAGGACTGCTGTGGGGCATACGGGAGTTGCAGGTCCAGGCGTTCACCAAGCACCCCAATGAGCTCGGTTTCGTCGAGCAGTTGGCCAAGCGCAACATGGCCCGTGCCGTCAAGGACCCGGAGCTGCGCGCCAAGCTCACCCCGGACTACCGCATCGGCTGCAAGCGGATCCTGCTGTCCAACACGTACTACCCGGCACTCGTGCAGGACAACGTGGACGTGGTGGCGAGCGGGCTCGGCGAGGTCCGCGGGTCGACCCTCGTCGCCGCCGACGGCACCGAGACCGAGGCCGACGCGATCATCTTCGGTACGGGCTTCCACGTCACCGACCTGCCGATCGCCGAGCGGGTCGTCGGCGCGGACAGGCGTACGCTCGCCGAGACCTGGAAGGACGGCATGGCGGCGCTGCGCGGTGCCTCCGCGGCCGGCTTCCCGAACTGGATGACGATCATCGGGCCCAACACCGGCCTCGGGAACTCCTCGATGATCCTCATGATCGAGTCCCAGCTGAACTACATGGCCGACTTCCTGCGGCAGTTGGACGTCCTCGGCGGCCGGGCCGCCCTCGACGCCCGCCCGAGCGCGGTGAACGCCTGGAACCGCAAGGTGCAGGACCGCATGAGGCGCACGGTGTGGAACACCGGTGGCTGCACCAGCTGGTACCTGGACGCGAGCGGCCGCAACACCACCGTCTGGCCCGGCACGACGGCCGAGTTCCGGCGGGTCACGCGGCGGGTGGACCTCGCCGAGTACCAGGTGCTGCGGGCGCCCGTCAGGAAGAGCGCCGCCGAGCCGGCGGAGGTGGAGGCGTGAGCCGTACGACCCACGCCACACCCGGCCCCTGTGCCTCTCCCGGCC
>NZ_POTZ01000215.1 GCF_003236365.1 Streptomyces sp. NTH33 | reverse complement strand
CCCTATGCCCGCTCCCCGCATCAAGTCCCCGGCCCTCCTCGTCGCCGAGTCCGGCGCCGACCGCGCGGGGCACGGCCTCAAACGCACGATGGGCCTGTTCCAGCTCGTCTGCTTCGGCGTCGGAGCCATCGTCGGCACCGGCATCTTCGTCGGCCTGTCCGACTCGGTCGCCCAGGCCGGCCCCGCCGTCGTCGTCTCCTACGTACTGGCCGCGATCACCTGTGTGTTCACCGCCTTCTCCTTCGCCGAGCTCGGCGGCGCGATCCCCGTCGCCGGATCGTCGTACTCCTTCGCCTACGCCGGCCTCGGCGAGACCACCGCCTTCCTGGTCGGCTGGTGCCTGCTGCTGGAGTACGGCATCTCCATCTCCGCGGTCGCCGTCGGCTGGAGCCAGTACGTCAACGAGCTGCTGCACAGCCTCACCGGATGGCAGCTCCCGGCCGCCCTCTCCGCCGGACCGGGCGACGGCGGGGTCGTGAACGTCCCGGCCGTCGCCGTCATCGCCATGGCCTGCGTGCTGCTGGTGCGCGGGGTGCGCGAGAGCGCCCGGGCGACCGCCGCCATGGCCGTGCTCAAGATCGCCATCCTCGTCGCCTTCTGCGCCATCGGCTTCACCGCCTTCCGGCACGGCAACCTCACCCCGTTCTCCCCGGCCGGCCTCGGCGGCATCGGCGCGGGCACCACGGCCGCGTTCTTCTCCTACATCGGCTTCGACGCGATCACCACGGCCGGCGAGGAGGCCAAGAACCCGCGCCGGGACATCCCCGTCGCGATCCTCGTCTGCATCGGCCTGGTCACCCTGCTGTACTGCGCGGTCGCCCTCGCCGCGATCGGGGCCATCGGCGGCGGCCAGGTCGGCGGCCGCCCCGCCGCCCTGTCCTACGTGGTCAACACGGTGACCGGCTCCTCGGTCGGCGGCGCGGTGATCGCCTTCGGCGCGCTCGTCGCCATCGCCTCCGTGGTGCTGACCGTGACGTACGCCCAGTCCCGCATCCTGATGTCGATGTCCCGCGACGGGCTGGTCCCGCGCGTCCTGCAGAAGGTTTCGCCGCGGACCTCGACGCCCGTCGCCGGCACCCTGGTCGTCGGCGTCGTCTTCGCGATCCCCGCGGCCTTCGCGACGCTGGACGTCGTGGTCAACCTGTGCACCATCGGCACGCTCGCCATCATGGGCGTCGTCAACATCGCCGTGATCGCGCTGCGCCGCCGCGAGCCGGGCCTCGCCCGCACCTTCCGGGTGCCGCTCTACCCGGTGCTGCCGCTGCTCGGCGTCGGCTGCTGCCTGTACCTGATGTACGAGACGGGCTGGACGACCTGGCTCCAGTTCGCCGTCTTCCTCGTGGCCGGGCTGCTGCTGTACGCCGGCTACGGGCGCCGGCACTCCCGGCTCGCGGCGCGGTCCGGGGCGGCGGAGGTCACGCCGGACGCAGCCGAGGCGGCGGGATCGCGGCCAGCCTGAACCACACCGCCTTGCCCGACGCGGTCGGGCGGTGCCCGCAGGCGGAGCTGAGGGCGCGGATCAGCAGCAGGCCGCGCCCGTTCTCCTGCCAGGGGTCCGGTGCCGTCAGGACCGGCCGGGTCAGGCCGCCGGGCGGGTCCGGGTCCGGGTCGTGCACCTCGACGTGGCAGCCGGTCGGCAGCACCTCCACCACCAGCTCTATCGGGCCCCGGCCCGCGGTGTGCTCCACGGCGTTCGCCACCAGCTCCGCGGTCAGCAGCTCCGCCGTGTCGCCGTCGGCCGTGTGCTCCAGCTCGGACAGCGCCGTACGGACCAGCGCGCGCGCCACGGGCACGGCGGCGGCCGTGTGCGGCAGCGCGACGCGCCAGGAGGCTGGAGTGGCAGAGGGGGGTTCGTACACCGTGGGTCCGTTCGTGGCGCAGGACATCCCAGTGATCGTCATCAGGCCGTCCTGCTTTCGACGAGGGAATGGTACGGGTCGGCCTACCCGGGCGGACGACCGGCCTCCCCTGCTCCCTCCCGCCGTTACCGCGCCGTCGACGAGCCGTGACGAAGCGACGAGGAGTGGCCGCATGGTCACAAGCACTATCGCGCACTCGTGACGACAGTCACGCATGAGTGATAACTTCGGTGAGGAGAACCCAGCGAGGCACAGGTCGTGGCAGTCCCCCGAGGAGGCCGTCCGTCATGAGTCCCTTCACCGGCTCCGCAGCCCGCACCTCCGACTGGCGCCACCTGCGCGTCGAGCGCGCCGACGGCGTCGCCACGGTCACCCTCGCCCGCCCCGACAAGCTCAACGCGCTCACCTTCGGCGCCTACGCCGACCTGCGCGACCTGCTCGCCGAGCTGTCCCGCGAGCGGGCCGTGCGCGCCCTGGTGCTGGCCGGGGAGGGGCGCGGCTTCTGCTCGGGCGGCGACGTGGACGAGATCATCGGCGCCACGCTGGGCATGAACACATCCGAGCTGATGGACTTCAACCGGATGACCGGGCAGGTCGTACGGGCGGTACGGGAATGCCCGTTCCCGGTGATCGCGGCGGTGCACGGGGTGGCGGCCGGGGCCGGCGCGGTCCTGGCCCTGGCGGCGGACTTCCGGGTCGCGGACCCCACCGCCCGCTTCGCCTTCCTCTTCACCCGCGTCGGCCTGTCCGGCGGCGACATGGGCGCCGCCTACCTGCTGCCCCGCGTCGTCGGACTCGGCCACGCGACCCGGCTGCTGATGCTCGGCGAGCCGGTGCGCGCGCCCGAGGCCGAGCGGATCGGCCTGATCAGCCACCTCACCGACGAGGGCCGCGCCGACGAGGCCGCCCAGGACCTCGCCCGCCGCCTGGCCGACGGCCCCGCCCTCGCCCACGCCCAGACCAAGGCGCTGCTCACCGCCGAACTGGACATGCCCCTGTCCGCCGCCGTCGAACTGGACGCCTCCACCCAGGCCCTGCTGATGAACGGCGAGGACTACGCCGAGTTCCACGCGGCCTTCACCGAGAAGCGCCCGCCGAAGTGGCGGGGGAGGTGAGCAGGCGGTGACCGGCGCCATGAGGGTCGCGGTCATCGGCGGCGGACCCGGTGGCCTGTACGCCGCCGCCCTGCTCAAAAGACTCGACCCGGCCCGCGAGGTCACCGTCTGGGAGCGCAACGCGCCCGACGACACCTTCGGCTTCGGCGTCGTGCTCTCCGACGAGACCCTCGGCGGGATCGAGCACGCCGACCCGGTGGTGTACGAGGCCCTGCGCGGGGAGTTCGTGCGCTGGGACGACATCGACATCGTGCACCGCGGCACCCGGCACACCTCCGGCGGCCACGGCTTCGCCGCGCTCGGCAGGCGGCGCCTGCTGCGGATCCTGCACGAGCGCTGCCGCTGTCTCGGCGTCGAGCTGCGCTTCCGCACACCGGCCCCGCCCCCGGCCCGGCTCGCACAGACGTACGACCTGGTCGTCGCCGCCGACGGCGTGCACAGCGCCACCCGCGCGGCGTACGCCGACGTCTTCCGCCCCCGGGTGACCGGCCACCGCTGCCGCTACATCTGGCTCGCCGCCGACTTCGCCTTCGACGCCTTCCGCTTCGAGATCATCGAGACCGAGCACGGCGTGATGCAGCTGCACGGCTACCCCTATGCGGCGGACGCCTCCACCGTGATCGTCGAGATGCGCGAGGAGGTGTGGCGCGCGGCCGGTTTCGCGGACATGGACGAGCAGGAGTCCGTCGAGCACTGCGCCAAGATCTTCGCCGACGCGCTCGGCGGCCACCCCCTGCGCTCCAACAAGTCCGCGTGGACCACCTTCCGCACGGTCGTCAACGAACACTGGTCGCACGGCAACCTGGTGCTGCTCGGCGACGCCGCCCACACCGCCCACTTCTCCATCGGCTCCGGTACCAAGCTCGCCGTCGAGGACGCCCTCGCGCTCGCCGCCTGCCTGGAGGAACAGCCCTCACTCGCGGAGGCGCTCACGGCCTACGAGGAGGAGCGCAGGCCGGTCGTCGCCTCCACCCAGCGCGCCGCCCGGGCCAGCCTGGAGTGGTTCGAGGACCTGGGCCTCCACCTAGACCAGCCGCCCCGCCAGTTCGCCTTCAACCTGCTCACCCGCAGCCGCCGCGTCACCCACGGCAACCTCGGGCTGCGCGACCCCCGCTTCACCGAGGCCGTGGAGCGCGAGTTCGGCTGCCCGCCCGGCACGCCCCCGATGTTCACCCCGTTCCGGCTGCGCGGCCTGACCCTGCGCAACCGGGTCGTGGTGTCCCCCATGGACATGTACTCCGCGGACGACGGCGTCCCCGGCGACTTCCACCTCGTCCACCTGGGCGCCCGGGCGCTGGGCGGCGCGGGCCTGGTGATGACCGAGATGGTGTGCGTCAGCCCCGAGGGCCGGATCACTCCGGGGTGTACCGGCCTGTGGTCCGGGAAGCAGGCCGAGGCCTGGCGGCGGATCACCGACTTCGTGCACCGGCGGTCACCGGGCACCGCGATCGGCGTGCAGCTCGGCCACAGCGGGCGCAAGGGCTCGACCCGGCTGATGTGGGAGGGCATGGACGAGCCGCTCCCCGAGGGCAACTGGCCGCTGGTGGCCGCCTCCCCGCTGCCGTACACACCGGGCAGCCAGGCCCCGCGCGAGCTCTCCCGCGCCCAGCTCACCGACATCCGCGAACAGTTCACCGGCGCCGCCCTGCGGGCCGCCCGGGCCGGCTTCGACCTGCTCGAACTGCACTGCGCCCACGGCTACCTGCTCTCCGGCTTCCTCTCCCCGCTCACCAACCACCGCACCGACGCCTACGGCGGCTCGCCGGCGAAACGGCTGCGCTTCCCGCTGGAGGTCTTCGACGCCGTACGCGGAGCGTGGCCCGAGGAGCGTCCGATGACCGTGCGGATCTCCGCCACCGACTGGGCCGAGGGCGGTACGACCGCCGAGGAGGCCGTGGAGATCGCGCGCGCCTTCGCCGCGCACGGCGCCGACGCGATCGACGTGTCGACCGGGCAGGTGGTGGCCGAGGAGCGGCCGGAGTTCGGACGCTCGTACCAGACGCCGTTCGCCGACCGCATCCGGCACGAGGCGGGCGTCCCGGTGATCGCGGTCGGCGCGATCTCCTCCTGGGACGACGTCAACTCCCTGATCTTGGCCGGACGTACGGACCTGTGCGCGCTGGGTCGCCCGCACCTGTACGACCCGCACTGGACGCTGCACGCCGCCGCCGAGCAGGGCTACGAGGGCCCGGCCGCGGTGTGGCCCGCCCCCTACCGGGCGGGCAGCCGCCGCCCGCGGACGGGCCGTACGGACGCGCCCAAACCCCGTCTGTCACTGGGCGGTTGACCGGCGTCACAGTCCGGCGAACTCGGCCCCCGCGTCCCGCAGCCGCTCGTGCAGCCCCTGGAAGACGGCGGCCGAGCGGGCGCCCGGCCAGCCCGCGGGCAGCAGCCGGGCGGGCAGGCCCGGGTCGGCGTAGGGCAGGTGGCGCCAGGAGTCCAGGGCGAGGAGGTAGTCGCGGTAGGCATCCTCGGGCGGGGTGTCGGCGCGCCGCTCCCAGGCGCGCAGCACGCGCGCGTGCCGGTCCAGGAACGCCTCGTGCCGCTCGGCGATCGCCGCCAGGTCCCACCACCGCCCGACCGCCCGAGCGGTCGGCGTGAAGCCCAGGTGCTCGCCGCGGAAGAAGTCCACGTACGGGTCCAGGCCCAGCCTCCGGAGCGTGTGCCGGGTCTCCTCGTACAGCCGGGCCGGGGCGATCCACACCCCGGGCGCCGCCGTGCCGAAGCCGAGCGCGGCCAGCCGGGAGCGCAGCACGTGCCGCTTGTTGCGCTCGGACTCGGGCACGGAGAACACCGCCAGTACCCAGCCCTCGTCCCCGGGCTGCCCCGTGGCGTAGATGCGGCGGTCGCCGTCCTCCAGCAACTGCCGTGCCTCGGCGGAGAGTTCGTAGCCCGCCGCGCCCTGTGCCGTCCGGGCCGGCAGCAGCAGCCCGCGCCGCTTGAGCCGGGACACCGAGGAGCGCACGGACGGCGCGTCCACCCCCACGGCGGCCAGGAGCCGGATGAGCTCGGCGACGGGCACCGGGCCGGGTGCGAAACGGCCGTAGGCGCCGTAGAACGTGACGATCAAGGACCTTGGGGCGTGTTGCGCGTGCTGGTCGGACACGTTGATCATCTTAGGCCGTCGGTATCACTGCTGGTCACCGTGGTCGCCGGTCGCCGGTCGCCGTGGTCGCCGGTCACCGTGGTCGCTGTGCGCCGTCGACGCGCAGCCGGAACCGCTGGAGCTTGCCGGTGGCCGTGCGCGGCAGCGCGTCCAGGAAGACGATCTCGCGCGGACACTTGTACGGGGCCAGCTCGGACTTCACGTATGCCCGCAGCGCCTCCGCGTCCCGCCGCGCGCCCTCCCGCAGCACGGCGTAGGCCACCACCACCTGCCCGCGGGCCTCGTCGGGCCGCCCGACGACCGCCGCCTCGACCACGTCCGGATGGCGCAGCAGCGCGTCCTCCACCTCCGGTCCCGCGATGTTGTACCCGGCCGAGACGATCATGTCGTCGGCGCGGGCCACGTAGCGGAAGTAGCCGTCCGGCTCGCGGACGTAGGTGTCACCGGTGACGTTCCAGCCGTCCCGCACGTACGCGCGTTGCCGCGGGTCGGCGAGATAGCGGCAGCCGACCGGCCCCTGGACGGCGAGCAGACCGGGCTCCCCGTCGGGCACGGGGGCGCCGTGCTCGTCCTGCACGCGCGCGTGCCACCCCGGTACGGGCACGCCCGTGGTGCCGGGCCGGATGGCGTCGTCGGCCGCCGAGACGAAGATGTGCAGCAGCTCGGTCGCCCCGATGCCGTTGATGATGCGCAGCCCGGTCCGCTCGTGCCAGGCGTGCCAGGTGGCCGCGGGAAGGTTCTCCCCGGCGGACACGCAGCGCCGCAGCGACGAGACGTCGTGCCCGTCGAGCCCGTCGAGCATCGCGCGGTAGGCGGTGGGCGCGGTGAACAGCACGGACACCCGGTGCTCGGCGACCGCGGCCAGCAGCTGCCGCGGACGGGCCTCTTCGAGCAGGAGCGCGCAGGCGCCGGCGCGCATCGGGAAGACGACCAGCCCGCCGAGACCGAAGGTGAAACCGAGCGGGGGACTGCCCGCGAAGAGGTCGTCCGCGTGCGGTCCGAGCACATGCCCGGAGAAGGTGTCCGCGATCGCCAGCACGTCCCGGTGGAAGTGCACACAGCCCTTGGGCCGCCCGGTGGTGCCCGAGGTGAACGCGATGAGCGCCACGTCGTCGGCGGCGGTGTCCACGGCCGGATACGGCGTGCCGGGCGCCGGTCGGCGCAGGAGGTCGTCGGGGGAGTCGCCGCCGTAGGTGGCCACGGCGAGCCCGGGCACCTCGGCCTTGGCCAGGTCGTCGACGGACCGGATGTCGCACAGCGCGTGCCGGACCCGGGCGATCTCGCACATCGTGCGCAGCTCGTGCGGGCGCTGCTGGGCCAGCACGGTGACGGCGACCGCGCCGGCCTTCAGCACGGCCAGCCAGCAGGCCGCCAGCCAGGGCGTGGTCGGGCCGCGCAGCAGGACCCGGTTGCCGGGGACGACGCCGAGATCGCCGGTCAGGACGTGCGCGATGCGGTCGACGCGGGTGCGCAGTTCGCCGTAGGTCCACGTCTGTCCGGTGGGAGTACGGAACACGGGACGCCCGGCGTCCGCGTGGTCCAGCAGTTCGGCGGCGCAGTTCAGCCGGTCGGGGTAGCGCAGCTCGGGCAGGTCGAAACGGAGCCCGGGCCACTGGTCCGGGGGCGGGAGGTGGTCGCGCGCGAAGGTGTCGACGTGGGCCGAGGCCGTCGGCGGCCGGGTGTCGGTCCTGCTCGGGTCCATGGCGGGTCGCCCCCTTGTCGTGGTGGGCTCGCACAGGGAGCGTAGCGCGTTGGTGACGACAGTCAACGGTACGCGATACGGTGGCCGTGCCCCGGTTGGTTGCCCGGAAGGACCCTGGAGCAAGGCCCTGGAACAGGGAGGACCGGCGAATGCCCGCATTCTCGCTCGAACCGGAACAGACGGCCTGGTGCGCCGAGCTGCGCGCCCTGGCCGCCGACCGGCTGCGCCCGCTCGCGGACAAGGGCGAGCCGGGCCACGTCAACCGCGCGCTGCTCACCGAACTCGGCCGGCTCGGGCTGCTGGAGCGCCTGTTCACCTCGGGCGCGCTGGACCTGTGCCTGATGCGGGAGTCCCTGGCGTACGCCTGCACCGAGGCCGAGACCGCCCTCGCCCTGCAGGGTCTGGGCGCCCACCCGCTGCACGCCCACGGCACCCCGGCGCAGCGCGCCCGCTGGCTGCCGGCGGTGACTTCCGGTACCGCCGTGGCGGCCTTCGCCCTGAGCGAGCCGGACGCGGGCTCGGACGCGGCGGCGCTGGCCCTCCGGGCGGAGCCGGAAGGGCCGTCCCGCTGGCGGCTCACCGGACGGAAGTGCTGGATCTCCAACGCCCCCGAGGCCGACTGCTACACCGTCTTCGCACGTACGACACCGGGCGCCCGCTCCCGCGGCGTGACCGCGTTCCTGGTCCCGGCGGACCGTCCCGGCCTGACCGGCACCGCGCTGGAGATGCTCTCCCCGCACCCCATCGGCGTGCTCGACTTCGACGGCGTCCCCGTCACGGAGGACGACGTGGTCGGCGAGGTGGACGGCGGCTTCCGGGTGGCCATGGGCACGCTCAACCTGTTCCGCCCCAGCGTGGGCGCCTTCGCGGTCGGCATGGCGCAGGCGGCACTGGACGCGACGCTGGCCCACACCGCCCGCCGGGAAGCCTTCGGCGGCAGGCTGAGAGACCTCCAGACGGTCGCCCACCAGGTCGCCGAGACGGCCCTGCGCACGGAGGCGGCCCGCCTGATGGTGTACGCGGCGGCGACCGCGTACGACGAGGGCGCCCCGGACGTCCCCCAGCGCGCCGCCATGGCGAAGCTGCTCGCCACCGAGACCGCCCAGTACGTCGTCGACACCGCCGTCCAGCTGCACGGCGCCCGCGCCCTGGCCCGCGGCCACCTCCTCGAACACCTCTACCGCGAGGTGCGCGCACCCCGTATCTACGAGGGGGCGAGCGAGGTCCAGCGGGAGATCATCGCCAGGGAGCTCTACGCCGAGCAGCACACGACCAGGGAGGCCCCGTGACCGCCGAGCGCGTCAACCCGCCCGAACTGTCCCCGCCCGCGGGCTTCTCCCACGCGGTGGTCGCCACCGGCTCCCGGCTGGTGTTCCTGGCGGGCCAGACGGCACTCGACGCCGACGGCAAGGTGGCCGGCGACACCCTCCCCGAACAGTTCGAACGCGCCCTCGCCAACCTCCTCACCGCCCTGCACGCGGCCGGCGGCACCCCCGCCGACCTGGCCCGCGTCACGGTCTACGCCACGGACCTCGCCGCGTACCGCGCCCAGGCCCCTGAACTGGGCCGCATCTGGCGTCAGTTGGCAGGACGCGACTATCCGGCGATGGCGGTCGTACAGGTGGTCCGCCTGTGGGACGAAGAGGCGATGGTGGAACTCGACGGCTACGCGGTGCTGTCCTAGAAAGAACCCGCGATCGGTCAGCGATCGGTCAGCGGTCGGCCCGCTGGTCGATGCCCGCGTCGTCGGGAGGGCCGGGAGCGTCCAGGATCGAGGTCTCCACCTCGCCGACGCCCCACCCGTACGCCAGCTTGTGCACCTCCAGCACGAAGAAGGAGTCCGTGGAGACGATGCCGTCGATCAGGTGCAGGCGCCGCGTCATCAGGTCGGTGAAGTGGTCGGTGTCCCGGCAGATCACCTCGGCCATGATGTCGAACCCGCCCGCCGTCATGATCACGTACGCGGTCTCGGGCAGTTCCCGCAGCGCACGGCAGACCGACGGGGCCGTGCCGGGCCGTACCCGGATGCCGATCATCGCCAGTCGGTCGAACCCGATGGTCAGCGGGTTGGCGATGCCGACGACCTGCAGGATGCCGGCCTCCTTCAGCCGCTGCACCCGGTAGCGCACCGAGGAGGCCGGGATGCCCACGTCCGAGGCGATCAGGCTGTAGGCGCGCCGTCCGTCGGTCTGCAGGATGGCGATGATGCGCCGGTCGATGTCGTCGAGCGGGCTCGGGGAGGACATACGGCTGCTCCGGAGGTCGCGTCCAAGGGGCCGGCCCGGGCCGGCGGCAGCCCCCACGGCAGGAGGACGGCCACCGGCGCCGGCCGGTCCAGGGTACGGAGCCCGGCGGAGCGGGCCGGTCGCAACAGCCGGGATCAGACGCTCATGACACCGGTGCGCAGGTCGCACATGTCGAGCAGGGTGTGCTTGCCCCCGATGCGGCCCCAGCCGGTGCCGCGGCTGCCCACGCCGCCGAACGGCATGTTGACGTCCCAGAAGCAGGTGCTGTCGTTGACGATGACCTGGCCGACGGCCATCTCCTCGACGAATCGGTACGCCGAGGCCATGCTCTGCGTGAACACGGCGCCCTGGAGGCCGAGTTTGTCGTCGTTGGCGATCCGCAGCAGTTCGTCGTCGCTGCCGCCGGTGATGATCGGGACGACCGGACCGAAGGACTCCTCGCGGGACAGCAGGCTGTCCTCCGGCACACCGTCGACCACGGTGAACTCGTAGTACAGGTTGGTGGGTTGGCCTGCGCGGCGCTGCCCGCCGAGCAGGATCCGCGCTCCCCGCTCCCGGGCGTCCGCCATGTGCCGGTCCATCTTGGCCGCGACGCCCTCGTTGTTGAGCGGGCCGAGGTTCGTCGCCGCGTCGAACGGGTCGCCGAGCACGACGTCCTCGGCGGCGCGGAGCACGGCCTCGACGAAGCCGTCGTGCGCGTCGGCGTGCACGACCACCCGCTCCGTGGCACAGCACACCTGCCCGGAGCACAGGTACGCGCCGTACACCGCGGCCCGGGCCGCCGCGTCCAGGTCGGCGTCGGCGAGCACCACCAGCGGGCCGTTGCCCGAGCACTCCATGACGGAGCGCTTGAGGCCCGCGGCGGCCGCGATCTTCGCGCCGGTCGCCGAGGAGCCGATGAAACCGATGGCGTCGATGCCGGGGTGGCGCACCAGCATGTCCCCGGCCGCGCCCTCACCGGGCAGCACGTTGACCAGGCCCGCGGGGACCCCCGCCTCGACCATCGCCTCCATGGCCTTCAGCACGGTCAGCGGGGTGTTCGCCGGCGGCTTGACGACGTGCGCGTTGCCGGTGGCCAGGCCGGGGGCGACGAACTCGGCGAGCATCAGCAACGGGAAGTTCCAGGGGGTGATGATGCCCCAGGTGCCCACCGGCCGGTAGAAGGTCCACATCCGCTTGGTGCTGTCCGTGGACGGCATCGTCTCGCCGTGCAGGCGCACCGCGTCCTCGGCGTGCAGGTGGAACAGCTGCGCCGCCTCCTCGATGTCGGCGACCGACTCGGCGAGTGGCTTGCCCTGCTCCAGGGTCTGCAGGCGGGCCAGTTCCTCCACCCGCGCGGACAGCGCGTCGCCGACACGGTGACAGATCTCCGCGCGCTTCCAGACGTTGACCTTCGCCCAGGCCTGCTGCGCCTCGTTCGCGGCCTTCACGGCGGCGTCCAGGTCCGTGGCGGAGGGGAGCGGGACGGTACCGACGTGCGCGCCGGTGACCGGGCTGATGATGTCGTAGGTCTCGGTACCGGTGCTGTCGGCGTAGTCGCCGTTGACGAAGAACGGGTGCACGGCAGACATGAAGAGCCCTTCTGGTCGTGACGGGGAGAGCGCAGAGGGGGAGTGGTGCCCACACCATCGGATGGGCAATGAAAGGCTGTCAATAGGCCGGAACCCGCAATTCAAAGGCCAGTTGATTGCTGAATCAGCAGGCTCAAGTCATTGACACTGCGAAATCGGTGGCTCTACGGTGCGGGGCTCATGGGCTCCGGGTCTGCCCCGGGGCACGCCACCGCGCTCTTCCTTCCCGGCTCTTCCCTCCCCGCTCTTCCCTTCGGC
>NZ_POTZ01000214.1 GCF_003236365.1 Streptomyces sp. NTH33 | reverse complement strand
GCCCACAGCCACCCGAACCGCCGCCCCAGCGCCCGCCGCGCAACCACCCTCCGCGCCTCCTCACCGCGCCCGCACCCGAGACGCCCTCACGCCGACCGCCGCCGCCGTCCAAGCCGACCGCCGTCATCCAAGCAGAAGCCCCGTGCGAGGCTGCCCTCATGCTGATCCTCCGCTCCGCCGCCCTCTTCGTCGTCGCCGCGCTCTTCGAGATCGGCGGCGCCTGGCTGGTCTGGCAGGGCGTGCGCGAGCAGCGCGGCTGGCTGTGGGCCCTCGGCGGCGTCCTCGCGCTCGGGGCGTACGGCTTCGTCGCCACCTTCCAGCCCGACGCCCACTTCGGCCGCATCCTCGCCGCGTACGGCGGGATCTTCGTCGCCGGCTCGATCCTGTGGGGCGTGGTCGCCGACGGGTACCGGCCCGACCGCTGGGACGTGGTCGGCGCACTGGTCTGCCTGGCCGGCATGGCCGTGATCATGTGGGCGCCGCGGAACGGCGGCTGACGGTCCTCCCCTACGCTGGGCACAGCCGACCGCACCGACCACCGTCCCGAGGATCAGCCCATGGCCACCGCCGCACCGTCCGCCGCCTCCCGCATCGCCGTCGTGACGGGTGCGAGCAGCGGCATCGGCGCCGCCACGGCACGGCAGCTCGCCGCCGCCGGCTACCGCGTCGTCCTGACCGCCCGCCGCGAGGACCGCATCGAAGCACTCGCCGAGGAGATCAACGCGGCCGGCCACTCCGCCACCGCGTACCGGCTCGACGTCACCGACCGCGCGGCCGTCGACGAGTTCGCGACGGCCTTCCGGACCATCGGCGTCCTGGTCAACAACGCGGGCGGCGCGCTCGGCGCCGACCCGGTCGCCACCGGCGACCCGGCCGACTGGCGCACGATGTACGAGACGAACGTCCTCGGCACCCTCAACCTCACCCAGGCCCTCCTGCCCAAGCTGGAGGCGAGCGGCGACGGCACGGTGGTCGTGGTCTCCTCCACGGCCGGCCACGCCACCTACGAGGGCGGCGCGGGCTACGTCGCCGCCAAGCACGGCGCCCACGTCCTCGCCGAGACCCTCCGCCTGGAGATCGTCGGCAGGCCGGTCCGCGTCATCGAGATCGCCCCCGGCATGGTCAGGACCGACGAGTTCGCCCTGACCCGCTTCGGCGGCGACGAGGAGAGGGCCGCCAAGGTCTACGAGGGCGTGGCCGAGCCCCTCACGGCCGACGACGTGGCCGACACCATCACCTGGGCGGTCACCCGCCCCAGCCACGTCAACATCGACCTCCTGGTCGTCCGCCCCCGCGCCCAGGCCTCCAACACCAAGGTCCACCGGGAGCGGTGAGCGTGCGGCCGTACCGCCGTCAGCCCTTCACGCACACCACCTGCCTGAGCTTCGCGACGACCTCGACCAGGTCCCGCTGCTGGTCGATGACCTGCTCGATCGGCTTGTAGGCGCCCGGGATCTCGTCGACCACACCGGAGTCCTTGCGGCACTCCACGCCCCGCGTCTGCTCCTTCAGGTCCTTCGTGGAGAAGCGGCGCTTGGCGGCGCTGCGGCTCATGCGCCGGCCGGCGCCGTGCGAGGCGGAGTTGAAGGACTTCTCGTTGCCGAGGCCCTTCACGATGTACGAGCCCGTGCCCATCGAGCCGGGGATGATTCCGTACGCGCCGGAGCCCGCGTGGATCGCGCCCTTGCGGGTGACGAGCAGGTCCACGCCGTCGTAGCGCTCCTCGGCCACATAGTTGTGGTGGCAGGAGATCTCCGGCTCGAAGGCCGGCTTCGCCTTCCTGAACTCCTTGCGGATCACGTCCTTCAGGAGCGCCATCATGATCGTCCGGTTGTGCTTCGCGTACTCCTGCGCCCAGAACAGGTCGTTGCGGTACGCCGCCATCTGCGGGGTGTCCGACACGAAGACGGCGAGGTCGCGGTCGACCAGGCCCTGGTTGTGGGGGAGTTTCCGGGCGATGTCGATGTGGTGCTCGGCCAGTTCCTTGCCGATGTTGCGGGAGCCGGAGTGGAGCATCAGCCAGACAGAACCGGTCTCATCTGTGCACACTTCGACAAAATGATTTCCGGATCCGAGCGTTCCCATCTGCTTCGTGGCGCGTTCCTGACGGAACCTGACCGCCTCCGCCACCCCGTCGAACCGTCCCCAGAAGTCGTCCCACCCGGCCGTCGCCAGCCCGTGGAACCGCCCCGGGTCGACGGGGTCCTCGTGCGTCCCCCGCCCCACCGGGATCGCCTGCTCGATCTTCGAGCGGAGGCGGGAGAGGTCACCGGGGAGATCGTTCGCCGTCAGCGAGGTCTTCACCGCCGACATCCCGCAGCCGATGTCCACGCCCACCGCCGCAGGGCACACCGCGCCCCGCATCGCGATGACGGACCCGACCGTCGCGCCCTTGCCGTAGTGGACGTCCGGCATGACGGCGAGGCCCTTGATCCACGGGAGGGTCGCGACGTTCCGGAGCTGCTGCATCGCGCCGTCCTCGACCGTCGCGGGGTCGGTCCACATGCGGATGGGAACCTTCGCGCCCGGCACCTCTACGTACGACATATCGATCCTCATCCCCCGAAAAGCAGACAGAAGTATTGAAGCGAAATACCGGCGCCAAGATCGACGAAACAGGACAGCGGACCGGCGTCCACGGCATCGCGTGCGATAGACATTGTGTTCCGGACGCGCCCCCGCCCGGCAAGCGAATAACCAGCGGGGACCCGGACCGACCGACATCCGCGAGAGGAGCCCGACCGTGCTGCGGAAGGCGTACGTACCCGGTGCCGCCGCGCTTCTCGCGGCGCTGCTGGCCGGCTGCACCGGTGGTTCGCCGGGCGACGGCCAGGCGGACAACGCCAACCCCGGCGGCACCGGCATGGCGACACCGGCGGCCCAGCCGGGCAAGTACCGCACGCTTCCCGAGGCCTGCGGCGCGGTCTCCCACGGCACCCTGGACTCGCTGCTGCCCGGCATCCGGCAGATCACGGACGTGGACCAGCGGGAGAAGGCCTACGAGGGCCAGGCGACGCTCACGTACGACACCGACCGCAAGACCGGCTGCCGTTGGAAGGTGGAGTCCGCGGACGCCACCGACCACCTCTACGTCGACTTCGAGCGGGTCGTCTCCTACGACAACACCGTCAGCGACGACAGCCAGGCGGAGTCGCTCTTCGCCGTCAGGCAGACGGCCGCGGACCTGCCCGAGCCCGCCGTCACCGGAAGTTCCGAAGCCAATCCCGGCTCCGGCAGCACCTCTTCCTCTTCCTCTTCCCCCTCCTCTTCTTCCTCCTCTTCTTCCTCCTCCTCTTCTTCCTCCACCTCGCCACCGGCCCCCTCCGGTGTCACGTCGGCCGACCTCCGGCCCCGCACCCTGAGCGATCTCGGCGACGAGGCGTTCCTCGACGACTCGCTCGGCAGCTCCGGTTCGACGGCCAAGCAGCGCACCGTGACTGTGGCGTTCCGCACGTCCAACGTGATCGTGACCATCGAGTACACGGAGCAGCCGGCGAGCGTGGGTCTGGTCCCGGACAGCGAGGAAATGCAGGGCAGAGCAAGGAAACTGGCGGAACAGCTGGCCGATTCGCTCGGTGGTTGACCTGTCCCGTCCGGCACTTGACGCCGGGACGAGGAGCGCGGGAAGGGAGACCACACGGCTGCCCCACCGCGTACCGTGGCCCCTCGGACCCGATCCGACCGCAGGAACCACGAGCGTCATGAGTGAAGGAACCATGCAGCGAGCAGCCCAGCGAGAAGTGGGGGTACCTCCCACGCCGTTCAGGCAGTGGGGGAGTGCCCAGAGTGCCCCGCGAGCGAAGCGCCTGAACCGCGTCCTTGTCGGCGCGGCCGCCGTGCCCATGGTGTTCCTGGCCGCGGCCTGCTCCTCCTCGGACTCCGGCTCCGGCTCCGGTGACGGCGCGCAGCAGACCGCGACGGCCGGCGCGCAGGGCTCCACGAGCCCGAGCGCCTCGCCGACGGTGCAGGCGGCCGCGTACGCCGAGCTGCCGGAGGCGTGCAGGGTCCTGTCGGACAAGACGCTCGGGGATCTGGTGCCCAAGGGCGCGAAGTCGGCCAAGCAGGGCTCCTCGAGTGACCTGTCCACGCGTGCCGGCTGTTCCTGGAGCAGCCTGGACAACAACGGCGTGAAGGGCTCTCAGTTCCGCTGGCTCAACGTCTCCCTGCTGCGCTTCGAGTCCGACGCCTCGCGCGGCACGGGCGAGAAGCAGGCGCAGGAGTTCTACCAGAGGCAGGTGGACGACGCGCGGTCCGTGCCGGACGCGAAGAACACGAAGGCGGAGCCGCTGTCCGGGACGGGCGACGAGGCCACCGTGGTGCGCTACGACCTGAAGAAGAAGGAAGGCGCCTTCAAGCAGCAGACGGTCGTGGCCCGGGTGGAGAACGTGGTCGTCACCCTCGACTACAACGGTGCCGGTCTGGCCGGTGACAGCACCCCGGACGCGGACGGCCTGGTCAAGTCCGCCGAGAAGGCCGCCAAAGAGGCGGTGACCGCGGTGGCGAAGGCGAACGGTGCGGCCGGCGACGGCTCGGCGCCGAGCGCCTCCTCGTCCCCCTCGGCCACCAAGTCCCCCGGGAAGCCGGCGTCCCCGTCGGCCTCGGCCTCGGCGTCCGAGCCGGCCGCCAAGGGCTGAGCCGGGGCAGGACCGCAAAAGCGGAGCAACTGGTCCGGCCCTCCGTCCCTCGTACGGATGTGCCACCCTGTTGCGCGCAACAACACGCACAGGGAGGGGAGTACGGGTGGCCGCGCCACAGCTGACCCGGATGCACCGCGTTCTCATCGGCGTGGTCGTGGCAGGCGCCGTGATCATCGCCGGTATCGGCTTCGCCGGCTCGTACGCGGCCGTCCTGGACCTCGCCCTCAAGAAGGGCTTCGGGAAGTTCAGCTACGTCTTCCCGATCGGCATCGACGCGGGCATCTGCGTCCTGCTCGCCCTGGACCTGCTCCTGACCTGGATCCGCATCCCGTTCCCGCTGCTGCGCCAGACGGCGTGGCTGCTGACGGCCGCGACGATCGCGTTCAACGGCGCCGCCGCCTGGCCGGACCCGCTGGGCGTGGGCATGCACGGGGTGATCCCGGTGCTGTTCGTGGTCTCCGTCGAGGCGGCCCGGCACGCGATCGGCCGTATCGCCGACATCACGGCCGACAAGCACATGGAGGGCGTCCGCCTCACCCGCTGGCTGCTCTCCCCGGTCCCCACCTTCCTCCTCTGGCGCCGTATGAAGCTGTGGGAGCTGCGCTCCTACGACCAGGTGATCAAGCTGGAGCAGGAACGCCTCGTCTACCAGGCCCGCCTGCGCTCCCGCTTCGGCCGCGCCTGGCGCCGCAAGGCCCCGGTGGAGTCCCTGATGCCGCTGCGCCTGGCCAGGTACGGCGTCCCCCTCGCCGACACCGCCCCGGCGGGCCTGGCGGCGGCGGGCATAGAACCGGCGCTGATACCCCCGGCACCGCGTGCGGAGGCCCCCGCCCCGCAGAGCGCGGTGCCGCCCGCCGAGCAGCGCCCGGAACTCGTCGGCACCCGGCAGGACGCGGCACCGGTACCGCGCGAGGAGCCCGTCCCGGCCCAGAACCCCTGGCTGCACGCCCGCGACCCGCAGTCCGTCGAGTACCACGGGGGCTACGACCCCACGTACGACCCGGACGCCGCGTACGCCCAGTGGTACGCGGAGCAGCAGCAGGCCGAGGAGTACCAGGACCAGTACCTGGAGGAACCCCCCGTCCAGGAGCCCTCTCCGGAGGAGACCGGCAGCTTCCCGATCCCGGTGAGCCCGGGCCGCACCCGCGAGCTGGGCGAGGGCGGCGGCACCCCGCCCGCCGAGCCGGACGAGGAGGAGTACTACCAGGTGTTCCGCCAGTCGATAGACGGCAGCTACCCCACGCCCCGTGCCCTCGGCGACAACATCCAGGCGACCTACGGCACGACGCTGAGCCCGAGCGCCCTGAAGGTCCTCGCGGAACGCTTCCAGAAGCGCCACCTGGCGGAACTGGAAGAGGACCACATCGCCTAGCCACGACGGCCAGCCACGACGGCGAAGGGGGCGCGGTCTACTCCCCGAGCAGGGTCCGCACCCGCTCCTGCCCCACCGCCAGCAGCAGCGTGGGCAGGCGCGGACCGGTGTCACGCCCCACCAGCAGGTGGTACAGCAGCGCGAAGAACGACCGCTGGGCGGTCTTGATCTCCGGCGGCAGCTCCTTGGGCGTGGCGTCGGCGGAGAACCCGGCCTGGACCTTGGGCACGCCGTAGACGAGGTGGGTGAGCCCGTCGAGCGACCAGTTCCCGGCGAGCCCGTCGAGCAGCAGCCGGACCGACTGCCGGGAGGGCTCGTCGAGGGACTTCAGCAGCTCGGTGTCGGGCTCGTCGCGGACGATGGTGCGCTGGTCGGCGGGGACGTAGGTGTTGATCCACGCCTCGGCCTTGTCGTACCGCGGGCGGACCTCGTCGAGCGAGGTGAGCGGGTTGGCCGGGTCGAGCTCGCCGAGGATGCGCAGCGCCTGGTCCTGGTGGCCGGCGGTGATGTCGGCGACGGACGCGAGCGTGCGGTACGGCAGCGGGCGCGGCGTCTTCGGCAGCTCACCGGCGGCGGTGCCGACCGCGCGCGTGTACGCGGCGACGTCACCGGGCAGCGCGGAGCCTCCCCCAGTGCTTGACGCCTGGGAGGTGCCCCCAGCGACCTTGGCGGCGAGCCTGTCCCACTCGTCGTACAGACGCTGGATCTCCTGGTCGAAGGCGATCTTGAAGGACTGGTTGGGCTTGCGCCGGGCGTACAGCCAGCGCAGGATCTGCGGCGCCATGATCTTCAGCGCGTCGGCCGGGGTGGGGACCCCGCCCCGCGAGGACGACATCTTCGCCATCCCGGAGATGCCCACGAAGGCGTACATCGGCCCGATCGGCTGCTTGCCGCCGAAGATCCCGACGATCTGCCCGCCGACCTGGAACGACGACCCCGGCGAGGAGTGGTCGACGCCGCTGGGCTCGAAGACGACGCCCTCGTATGCCCACCGCATCGGCCAGTCGACCTTCCAGACCAGCTTGCCGCGGTTGAACTCGCTGAGCCGGACGGTCTCCGAGAAGCCGCACACGGTGCAGGCGTAGGTCAGCTCGGTGGAGTCGTCGTCGTAGGCGGTGACGGTGGTGAAGTCCTTCTCGCAGTTGCCGCAGTACGGCTTGTACGGGAAGTACCCGGCCGAACCGGAGCTGCCGTCGTCCTCGGACGCGGCGCCCGAGCCCTCCTCTGCCTGCAGCTCGGCCTCGTCGACGGGCTTCTGCTGCTGCTTCTTGGCCGGCTTGGGCTTGGTGCGGTACTGGGCGAGGATCGCGTCGATCTCGCCGCGGTGCCTCATCGCGTGCAGGATCTGCTCGCGGTACACGCCGGAGGTGTACTGCTCGGTCTGGCTGATGCCGTCGAACTCCACGCCCATCTCGGCGAGCGCGTCGACCATGGCGGCCTTGAAGTGCTCGGCCCAGTTGGGGTGCGCCGAGCCCTTGGGGGCCGGGACGGAGGTCAGCGGCTTGCCGATGTGCTCGGCCCACGTCTCGTCGATGCCGGTGACGCCGGCCGGGACCTTGCGGTAGCGGTCGTAGTCGTCCCAGGAGATCAGGTGCCGTACCTCGTACCCCCGGCGGCGGATCTCGTCGGCGACCAGGTGCGGGGTCATGACCTCGCGCAGGTTGCCCAGGTGGATGGGGCCGGACGGCGAAAGGCCGGACGCGACGACGACCGGTTTGCCCGGGGCCCGACGCTCCGACTCCTTGATGACGTCGTCCGCGAAACGGGAGACCCAGTCGGTGGTCTCGGTGCTCTGAGCCACGATCGGCACGTCCTCTTTCTGAAGTTCCTCTGAAGGTTCCCTGGAGATTCTCCGTGGGCAGCCGTTGCGGTCGCACGGCTGACCACTCCATTCTCCCAGGCGGGTCGGCATCCACGAAAACGCCTTTTCATCGCGTACGACGGGCCCGCGCACCCCGGCGTTCACCCGCAGACCGGGAAATTCGCTTTGCCCCGCGTGGGATACTGGGCCTGTCTATCCATCCCCACGAGGAGAACGGCACCCACTCCTATGGCCTCGGTCACGTCCCTCACCGCCTCCGTCCACCAGCGCCTCGCGTCCGCCCTCTCGGCCACCCTGCCGGAGACCGCCGCCGCGGACCCGCTGCTGCGACGTAGCGACCGGGCGGACTTCCAGGCCAACGGGATCCTGGCGCTGGCGAAGAAGGCCAAGGCGAACCCGCGGGAGCTGGCGGCGCAGGTCGTCGGGCACGTGGTCACCGGTGACGTGATCGAGGACATCGAGGTCTCCGGGCCCGGCTTCCTCAACATCACGGTCACCGACCGGGCGATCACCGAGAACCTGGCCGCGCGGGTGGCCGACCCGGAGGGCCGGCTCGGCGTGCCGTACGCGGAGCACCCGGGCACGACGGTGATCGACTACGCCCAGCCGAACGTGGCCAAGGAGATGCACGTCGGCCACCTGCGGTCCGCGGTGATCGGCGACTCCGTCGTCCAGCTCCTGGAGTTCACCGGCGAGAACGTGGTCCGCCGGCACCACATCGGCGACTGGGGCACCCAGTTCGGCATGCTCATCCAGTACCTGGACGAGCACCCGCACGAGCTGGACCACAAGGCGTCCGAGGTGTCCGGCGAGGAGGCGATGTCGAACCTCGACCGCCTCTACAAGGCCGCGCGCAAACTCTTCGACTCCGACGAGGAGTTCAAGACGCGGGCCCGGCGCCGGGTGGTGGACCTGCAGGCCGGGGACCCGCACACGGTGGCCATGTGGCAGAAGTTCGTGGACGAGTCGAAGATCTACTTCTTCTCCGTCTTCGAGAAGCTGGACATGGAGGTCCGGGACCCGGACATCGTCGGCGAGTCCGGTTACAACGACATGCTGGCCGAGACCTGCCGCCTGCTGGAGGAGTCCGGCGTGGCGGTCCGCTCGGAGGGCGCCCTGTGCGTCTTCTTCGACGACGTCAAGGGCCCGGACGGCAACCCGGTCCCGCTGATCGTCCAGAAGTCCGACGGCGGCTACGGCTACGCGGCCACCGACCTGTCCGCGATCCGCGACCGTGTCTTCAACCTCAAGGCCAACACCCTGCTGTACGTGGTGGACGCCCGCCAGTCCCTGCACTTCAAGATGGTCTTCGAGACCGCGCGGCGGGCCGGCTGGCTGAACGACGACGTGACGGCGTACCAGCTGGCGTTCGGCACGGTGCTGGGCAAGGACGGCAAGCCGTTCAAGACCCGTGAGGGCGAGACCGTCCGCCTGGTCGACCTGCTCGACGAGGCGATCGACCGCGCCTCGGCGGTCGTCCGGGAGAAGGCCCAGGACCTCTCGGAGGAGGAGATCGCCGAGCAGGGCGCCCAGGTGGGCATCGGCGCGGTGAAGTACGCGGACCTGTCGACGTCGGCGAACCGGGACTACAAGTTCGACCTGGACCAGATGGTCTCGCTCAACGGCGACACGTCCGTCTACCTCCAGTACGCCTACGCCCGGATCCAGTCCATCCTCCGCAAGGCCGGCGAGACGCGCCCCGCCGCCCACCCGGAGCTCGAACTGACGGAGGCGGAGCGGGCGTTGGGCCTGCACGTGGACGCCTTCGCGGAGACGGTGCGAGAGGCGGCCGCGGAGTACGCCCCGCACAAGCTGGCGGCGTACCTGTACCAGCTGGCCTCCCTCTACACGTCCTTCTACGACAAGTGCCCGGTGCTGAAGGCCGGGACGCCGCAGCAGGTGGAGAACCGCCTGTTCCTGTGCGACGTCACGGCCCGCACCCTCCACCAGGGCATGGCCCTGCTGGGAATCCGGACGCCCGAGCGCCTCTGACGGGCCGACCGGTCCAGCCGGTCCGACCGATTCAGCCGGTCCGGCCGATTCAGCCGATTCAGCAGATTCGCCACAGCAGGCCCCGGCCCGTACTCAACGGGTCGGGGCCTGCTGTCGTGGTCATCGCGGCCGTCCCGCCGCAAAAGGCTCCCACGCTATCTCCTCCTTTCCGCCTGCGCGAGTTCCCGGAAATCACCTCACAGCACGAAACGAGATCGAAGTGCGGCAAGAAACAGGCGCCCCGAGGATGTGGAAGGAGCGGAGCGCCGGACTTCCCACGGTTCGAGCACTCCGCTGCGTCATGCGCCCTGCTTCACAGAAGGAGGAATTCATGACGACAACGACGGAGACCCCCACGCGGGAAAAGGCAGGCGTCGGCCAGGAGGAAGAGGAAACCGGCATCGGTCCGCTTCTGCTGGCCGCGATGCTGACCCGCCGTGAGGAGCGCGGGGAGTCGCTGATCCAGCACCCCCTCCTCCTCGCCGCCCTGGCCCGCCGCTAGGAGTTGGCGACGCCCCTGCCCTCCGATGGTGGCGGCTGCCGGCATCGGAGGGCAGGTCCCGTACGGCAATCAAACTTGAGGAACCACAATGGCAGCTGAGTCCGGCGGAGAATCGGAACGGGATCCACCGGAGACCTTCATCGACGAGGTCTTCGAGGAAATGATGCGCGAGTCCGGGATTCCGCGCTCCGGCACCGGTGTCAGGCACGGAAAGGACCCACTGGCGGCAGCTCTGCTGGAAGCGGCCGTGACATCCCTTTCGCAGCCGACGTCCTCCCGTTTCTCGGAAATGGAAAGGGTACTGTTCGCGCAGGCCCTGGCGACCGCGCTGGCGGAATCCCTCGCACCGGCCCTGGCGGAGTCCCTGGCCATGGAAATCATGAAGGTGCTGAACCAGCACGCCACCTCGCACAGCGCCGCCCGCGAATCCGCGGGCGCGGGTGCCCGCGCCCGCCGGGGCGACGGCGAGCGTGGCACGGGCTCCTGACCCACCGCGGATCGCTCCGGGCATCCGGCGGGCCGTCAAGGCCGCCCGCGAGACAACGGGCGGCCTGACCGACGGCAACCGACGGCGGGGGGTCAGCGCAGCTTCTGCGCGACCTCGGTGGCCCAGTAGGTGAGGATGGTGCGCGCCCCGGCCCGCTTGATGCCGGTCAGGGTCTCCAGGATTGCCCGGTCCCGGTCGACCCAGCCCTTCTCGGCGGCGGCCTCGATCATCGCGTACTCGCCGGAGATCTGGTAGGCGGCGACGGGCACGTCCACGGCGTCGGCGACCCGGGCCAGGATGTCGAGGTAGGGCCCGGCCGGCTTGACCATCACCATGTCGGCGCCCTCCTCCAGATCGAGCGCCAGTTCCCGCAGCGACTCCCGCAGATTCGCCGGATCCTGCTGGTAGGTCTTGCGGTCGCCCTGCAGCGAGGAGCCCACCGCCTCCCGGAAGGGCCCGTAGAAGGCGGAGGAGTACTTGGCGGTGTAGGCGAGGATCGCGACGTCCTCCCGCCCGATCTGGTCGAGCGCGTCCCGGACGACGCCGATCTGCCCGTCCATCATCCCGCTGGGCCCGACCACATGCGCACCGGCGTCGGCCTGCACCTGGGCCATCTCGGCGTACCGCTCGAGCGTGGCGTCGTTGTCGACCCGCCCCTCGGCGTCCAGCACGCCGCAGTGCCCGTGATCGGTGAACTCGTCCAGACACAGGTCGGACATGACGAGCAGCTCGTCCCCGACCTCGGCCCGCACATCGCGCAGCGCGACCTGCAGGATCCCGTCCGGATCGGTCCCGGCGCTGCCGAGGCCGTCCTTCTTCCCCTCCTCCGGCACCCCGAACAGCATGATTCCGGAGATCCCGGCCTCCACCGCCTGGGCGGCCGCCTTCTTCAGGCTCTCCCTCGTGTGCTGCACGACCCCGGGCATCGCCGAGATCGGCACCGGCTCGCTCACGCCCTCCCGCACGAACGCGGGCAGGATGAGGTCCGCCGGGTGCAGCCGGGTCTCGGCGACCATGCGCCGCATGGCCGGACTGGTACGCAGCCGGCGAGGACGCGTACCGGGAAAGGATCCGTACTTCGTCATGCCCTCTAC
>NZ_POTZ01000213.1 GCF_003236365.1 Streptomyces sp. NTH33 | reverse complement strand
GCGTGGACGACGTCCCCGACCCCTCCTGCCTGGCGCTGTCCCCCGACGGCGGCACGCTCTACGCGGTCAGCGAGACGGACGAGGGCGCGGTGGCCGCGTACCGGGTGAAGGACGGGACGGTCGAGCTCACCGGTCCTCCGGTGCGGGTCGGCGGCAGCGGCCCCACCCATCTGAGCCTGTTCGACGGGCACGTCCTCACCGCCAACTACGGCTCCGGCAGCGTCAGCGCCGTCCCCCTGCGCGCCGACGGCCGCCTCGCCCGGGCACCGGCCGCCGTGCTGCGGCACACCGGGTCCGGCCCGCACGCCCACCAGGTGCAGCCGGACCCGAGCGGACGCTGGGCCGTCAGCGTGGACCTCGGCACGGACTCGGTCAGGGTGTGCACGCTGAGGGACGGCCGGCTCGCCGTGCACCGGGAGATCGCGCTGCGCCCCGGCTCCGGACCCCGCCACCTCGCCTTCCACCCGGACGGCACGTACGCCTACGTCGTCAACGAGCTGACCCCCACCGTCACCGTCTGCCGCTGGGACGCCGCCGCCGGCTCGCTCGGACCGCCGGCCGAGACCCGGGTCCTGCCCGCGGCCCCGGACGGCGACGCCTACCCCTCGGGCCTCGCGGTCGCGCCGGACGGCCGGTTCCTGTGGACCGCGACACGCGGCGAGGACGTCCTGTCCGTGTTCGCCCTCGAAGCGGACGGGGAGCGGCCGCGGCTGGTCGGCACGGTCCCGTGCGGCGGTCACTGGCCGCGGGCGCTGACCCTGTCCGAAGGCTTCCTGTACGTCGCCAACGAGCGTTCCGGGGACGTGACCTGGTTCGCCGTGGACGAGGAGACCGGGCTGCCCGCACGGGCCGGCGCGGTCGGGGTGACGGCCGCGTCCTGCGTGGTCCTCGGCTGAACGCGGGAAAAGAGCCCGCCCCTCACGGCCGAGGAGCGGGCTCTTGTCGTACGGGGACGAACCGCGCGTCAGAGGGCCGGCGTGCCCTGCGGCTGCTGCGGGGCGATGCCCAGCGCCGTCGTGTACTTGGCCAGGACGAGCTTGCCGATCGCCGGGTACGGGCCGAGCGCCTCCGCGGCGGAGCAGTCCGCCTCCTCGGCGGCGGCGGCGACCAGCTCGGCGTCGATCTCCGGACCGATCAGGTACGGCGCCAGGGCCAGCTGCTGCGAGCCGGAGGACCGCAGCTGCTCGGCGACGCCGGAGATCGAGCCCTCCTGGTCCAGGGCGGCCGCCATCACCGGCACGGCGAGGCGGGCGGCGAGCAGCATGCCGGTGATCCCGGCCGCCTGCACGGCCTCCTCGCCGCCGACCGAGGCGAGGATGATCCCGTCCGCCGCGGTCGCCACGGTGAACAGGCGGGCGCGGTCGGCGCGGGCCAGACCCGCCTCCGACAGACGCACGTGCAGCGCCTCGGCGAGCAGCGGGTGCGGGCCGAGCACATCGGTCAGCTCGGCCGCGATCCGGCTGTCCATGACCGCCTGCCGGACCCGGCGCAGCAGCGCGCTGTCCGGACCGGCCAGCAGCGGCACGACGACCGCGACGGGCCCCTCGGGCTCCTTGGCCTCCACACCGGCGGCGACGGCCTGCTCGTAGCGGGCGGTCCGTTCCTCGGCCGCGCGGGCGAGCACGGACTGCAGGGGCGGGTACTCCGCGTCGTCCCCGTCGAGGTACCCGATCCGGGCGTCGAGGCCGGGGAGCTCGGAGCGGGCGATGCTCACGACCTCCTCGGCGAGGCTGCGCGTGGCGGCGCCGGGCGTGCCCGGCACCACGAGGACGAGCGCGGGCGCGCCCTCGGGTGCCGCCAGCGGTTCGGGTCGGCGGTGCCGTCCGGGCTGGCGGGGGCGCGGCATTCGTACTGGCAGGCCGGACGCGGGCCCAGTGGGGGAGCTCATGGCGCCGCATGTTACTGGCTTTGCGGGTTCCTCTGTTCGGGGAGGGGGCAGGTGAGCGGTATCCGTCCGGTTTTGTCTGATGAGTTACGTACGGATTCGAGCCGATCGGTCTGTGTGCGGGATCAGTCCCCTTGCGGAGGTGGTACGTACAGCAGTTTCTCGTCACCCGGCAGCGCGAGGACGTCCCTGGCCAGATCGGTCGCGATCCGCACGCAGCCGTGCAGCGGGTCGCCCTCGGCGCGCACCCGCCGCGCGTGCGGCAGCCTGCCGGCCAACTCCCGCTCCAGCGGTACGAGGAGAGGGTTGCCCAGCTTGAACAGGCCGCCGGTCAGGGCCAGCAGAGGCTCCCCCGCGGCCGGGCAGACCGCCGCGGCCGACTCGGCCATGTGCCGGGCCGCCGCGTGCAGAATGCCCGCCGCGACCGGGTCGTCCGGGGCGCACACCGCCACCTGGGGTGCGAAGGAGGCCAGGACGGCGGCGCGGTCGGAGCGCGGGTAGAGCCTGCCGGGCAGCTCCGGCATCGGCCCGAACGCCTCCTCCGCGCGGGCCAGCAGCCGCGCCGAGCCGCCGTCCCGCCCGTCGTGGGCGCGCAGCGCCGCCTCCAGGCCCGCCCGGCCGATCCACGCGCCGCTGCCGCAGTCGCCGAGCAGGTGGCCCCAGCCGTCCGCGCGGCGCCAGCCCGTCAGATCGGTGCCGATCGCGATCAGACCGGTCCCGGCGGCGATCACCGCGCCCGGCCGCGGCCCCAGGGCGCCGGTGTACGCGGTGACCGCGTCGGCGACCAGCGCCACTCTGCGCACCCCGAGGTGCCGCGCCAGCGCGCCGGGCAGTTCGGCGCGCAGCGCGTCGCCCAGGGTGGCGAACCCGGCGGCGCCCAGTACGGCCGTCGTCAACCGCTCCACCCCCGCCTCGGCGGCCAACGCCCGTGCCGCGGGAACCAGTTGCTCCATGAGGTGCCCCGGGTCGATGCCTCGTGCCCCGGTGCGCACCGGCTCCCCGGACTCGCACCCTGCCAGCGGCCCGCGTCCGGGCACGCCGACCACGACCCGGACCCCGGAGCCGCCCGAGTCCACGGCGAGGAAACCGGAGACGCCGGCCGCGGCCCCGCCCGTCACGGCAGGCGCCGGTCCACCGGCTGTCCCGCCTGCTCGGTCAGCGGGTCGTCGGCGTGGCTGGACGGGCGCGGGGCGAAGAAGCCGTGCCGAGGGGCTGACCGGACATGACGACCGTGGCGGAGCGGTTTGCTCATGGGACGCAACGGGCTCCCCTCCTCCCCGGCGACCGGCCGCGCGATCTGCTCGGCCGGCTCGATGACCTCGACGGGGAGGAAGACTAGCGCCCGGGGAGGTCCTCCACGCAGGGGCCGGTGTGCCGGTACGGGTTGTCGGTGGGGGCCACTAGAGTGACGTGGCGTGGGACGACGACCGTTGGATGAACTTGTTGAGGCCGGCTGGGCGAAGGCTCTGGAGCCGGTGGCCGGGCGTATCGCGGACATGGGGGACTTCCTGCGCGCCGAGGTGGCGGCGGGGAGGACGTATCTCCCGGCGGGGGCGAATGTCCTGCGGGCGTTCCAGCAGCCCTTTGACGACGTGCGGGTCCTGATCGTCGGCCAGGATCCGTATCCGACGCCGGGCATGGCGATCGGTCTGAGCTTCGCGGTCTCGCCGGAGGTGCGGTCGCTGCCGGGCAGCCTGGAGAACATCTACCGGGAGCTGAACGCGGATCTGGGTCTGCCCAGGCCGTCCAACGGCGATCTGACCCCGTGGACGCGGCAGGGTGTGCTGCTGCTGAACAGGGCGCTGACCACGGCCCCGCGCAAGCCGGGCGCCCACCGGGGCAAGGGCTGGGAGGAGGTCACCGAGCAGGCCATCCGTGCCCTCGTCGCGCGGGAGCGGCCGTTGGTGTCGATCCTGTGGGGCCGTGACGCCCGCAACCTGCGCCCGCTGCTCGGGGAGTATCCGGCGATCGAGTCGGCGCATCCCTCACCGATGTCGGCGGACCGGGGCTTCTTCGGCTCGCGCCCGTTCAGCCGGGCCAACGACCTCCTCGTGCGGCAGGGGGCCGAGCCGGTGGACTGGCGACTGCCGTAGGTCATCGCGGGCGTGACGGCTTCGAGGCCGGCGCCTGATTCCGCGGCGGAGGGAGTCGGGGGCGGCAGTGCCCTCCGGCTCCGGCCATCGGCACGCCTTCCTGCTCCGGCCGTCAGCACGTCATCCCCCGGGCGGGAAACCGCTTTCCCCCCAACCCTTGACGTGCCCCTGACGTAACTGGCTCTATGGGAGCGCTCCCATAGTCATGGTCCGCCCGGCTTCCTTGCCTCACTCCCTGGAGTCGCAGTGAGAACAACAAGAAGCACGACGCTCAGGAACCCGTCCACCGCCTTACTGGCAGCCGTGGCCATCCTCCTCGGCCTGCTCGCGCTGTCCCCGACACCTGCCCACGCCGGTCCCCGGTCTCCCGGTGCCGCCGCGACCGGCCTGCACATCAGCAACGGCCGCCTCCTCGAAGGCAACGGCAACGACTTCGTGATGCGCGGCGTCAACCACGCCCACACCTGGTACCCGGGCGAGACCCGGTCGCTGGCCGACATCAAGGCGCTCGGCGCCAACAGCGTGCGGGTCGTCCTTTCCGACGGCCACCGCTGGACCCGGAACAGCGCGGCGGACGTGGCGGCCGTCATCGCCAACTGCAAGGCCAACCGCCTGATCTGCGTGCTGGAGGTGCACGACACCACCGGTTACGGCGAGGACGCCGCCGCCGGCACGCTCGACCACGCCGCCGACTACTGGATCAGCCTCAAGAGCGTCCTGGCCGGCGAGGAGGACTACGTCGTCATCAACATCGGCAACGAGCCCTGGGGCAACACCGACCCGGCCGGCTGGACCGCCCCCACGATCGCCGCGATCAAGAAGCTGCGCGGGGCCGGCTTCCAGCACACGATCATGGTGGACGCGCCCAACTGGGGCCAGGACTGGCAGGGCGTCATGCGGGCCAACGCCCGGACGGTCTACGACGCCGACACCACCGGCAACCTGATCTTCTCGATCCACATGTACAGCGTCTTCGACACGGCCCAGAAGGTCACCGACTACCTCAACGCCTTCGTCGCCGCCAAACTCCCGATCCTCATAGGCGAGTTCGGCGGTCCGGCCGACCAGTGGGGCGACCCGGACGAGGACACCATGATGGCCGCCGCCCAGCAGCTCAAACTGGGCTACCTGGCCTGGTCCTGGAGCGGCAACACCGACCCGGTCCTCGACCTCGCGATCGGCTTCGACCCGGCGCGGCTCAGCTCCTGGGGCCGGCGCGTCTTCCACGGCGCCAACGGCATCGCCCAGACCTCCCGCGAGGCCACGGTCTTCGGCGGCACCGCCCCCGACACCCGGGCTCCGACCGCCCCGGGCAAACCGACCGCCTCGGGTGTCTCCTCCACCTCGATCACCCTGACCTGGACCGCCGCCACGGACGACGTCGGCGTCACCGGCTACGAGGTGGTCCGCGTCAACGGCACCACGGAGACCACGGCCGCCTTCTCCACGACCACCACGGTCACCGTCCCGTCCCTGACCCCGGACACGGCGTACACCTTCGCGGTGTACGCCAGGGACGCGGCCGGCAACCGCTCCCCCCGCTCGGCCACGGTCACCGTCACGACCAAGAAGGACACCGGCACCCCCGGCGCCGGCTGCTCCGTCGGCTACCGCGTCACCAACGAATGGCCCGGCGGCTTCCAGGCGGAGATCACCGTCCGCAACACCGGCACCGCCACCGTCAACGGCTGGACTCTGGGCTTCGCCTTCCCGGCCGGCCAGACCGTCAGCACCATGTGGGGCGGCACCCCGACTCAGAAGGGCTCCTCGGTGACGGTCGCCGCCGCGCCGTACACCTCGACGATCCCCGTCAACGGCTCGGTCGCGGTCGGCTTCACCGGCACCATGCTCACGACCAACCCCGCCCCGACGACGTTCACCCTCAACGGCACCACCTGCACGACCGGTTGACAGATCCGCTCCAGCCGACCGGCGGGGGGCCGACCCCCCGCCGGTCACGCGCACCCTGACCTGGTACGACTGCTGAACTCCTGGCTAGTCTCGGCGGCATGACCACTGTGACTGCCGCCGTCGTCCAGGCCGCCGCCCCGCTGTTCGACACGCCCGCCGCGCTGGCTCGCGCCGAGGAACTGATCCGTGAGGCCGCCGAGGCCCACCGCGCCGAAGTCGTCGTCCTGCCCGAGGCGTTCCTCGGCGGCTACCCCAAGGGCCTGGACTTCGGCATCACCGTCGGCAGCCGCACCCCGGCCGGCCGGGAGCTGTTCCGGCGCTATCACGCCGCCGCCATCGACGTCCCCGGCCCCGAGGTCGACGCCCTGGCCGGCCTCACTCGGGAACTGGGCTGCCACGCCGTGGTCGGCGCGGTCGAACGGCAGGGCGGCACCCTGTACTGCGTGGCGCTCTTCTTCGGGCCGGACGGCTATCTGGGCCTGCACCGCAAGCTGATGCCGACCGCTGCCGAACGCTACCTGTGGGGTCAGGGCGACGGCTCCACCCTGCCGGTCGTCGACACCGGCACGGCCCGCCTCGGCGCGGCCATCTGCTGGGAGAACTACATGCCTCTGTTCCGCACGGCGATGTACGCCAAGGGCGTCGACCTGTGGTGCGCGCCGACCGTCGACGACCGCGACGCCTGGCAGGCCACCATGCGGCACATCGCGCTGGAGGGCCGCTGCTTCGTCCTCAGCGCCAACCAGTACCTGCGCCGTGACGCCCTGCCCGCCGACCTCCACCCCGTGCAGGGCGACGCGCCCGACACCGTGCTGATCGGTGGCGGTTCCGTGATCGTCTCTCCGCTCGGCGAGGTCCTGGCCGGACCGCTGCGCGACGGCGAGGGCATCCTGACCGCCGAACTCGACCTCGACGACCTGGCCCGCGCCCGCTTCGACTTCGACCCGACCGGCCACTACGCCCGCCCGGACGTCTTCACCCTCCGTGTCGACGAGTCCGCCCGCACCACCGTCGCCGGAGCCGGCGGTCCCGCTGGGGACGGACGGTGAGGATCTGCTGAGCGGGGGAGTCCTCGCAGAGGCGGTGTCGTGGGGGCGACCGGGCCGGCGGTCTCCGGTCAGTGCGTCCGGCCGGCGCCGGTCAGGGCGTCCCAGTGGACGGTGCGGTCGCACCAGCGGTGCAGGAGTGTGTGGTCGTGGCCGACGGCGAGCAGGCCCGCGCCCGTGACGGCACGGTAGTCCTCGACGACCGCGACCAGGGCGGCCGTGGTGGAGGCGTCGAGCATCGCGGTCATCTCGTCGCAGATCAGCCAGCGGGGGCGCAGGACGAGGGCACGGGCCAGGCAGGCGCGTTGGAGCTGGCCGTCGCTGACCTCGTGGGGGCGTCTGCCGAGCAGGTCGGGGGTCAGGCCGACCGTCCGGGCCAGCTCGGTGACCCGCTCCCGCACCTCGTCGCGCCGGCCGGTGGCGCGCAGGGGTTCGGCGATCAGGTCGGTGAGTGCGAGGCGGGGGTCCGAGGCGAGGCGGGGCTGCTGGAAGACCACGCCGAAGGCGGTGCGCAGCGGGCGCGGGGCACGGTGGCGCCACCGCCGTACGGGCTCGCCGTCCAGCAGCACGGTGCCGGAGTCGGGGCGGTGCAGCAGGGCCGCGACCCGGGCGAGAGTGGACTTGCCGCAGCCACTGGGGCCGAGCAGGCCGACCGCCTCACCGGGCGCGACGGCCAGGGAGACGTCCCGTACCACCGGATTCCGCCGGTCGTAGCCCGCGGTGATGGCGTGCAGTTCAAGCACGGACGTCCTCCGGTGTTCCCTGACGTGCTTCCTCGCCGGCGCCGGGCACGGGGTGGTGGCAGGCGACCCCGTCGACTGCCGGCGGCAGTACGGCGCAGGCGTCGCCGGCCCGGGTCGCAGCGGGCGGCGAAGGCACAGCCGCCGGGGAGGTCACCGAGTTCGGGCGGCAGGCCGGGGATGGGGGTGAAGGCACGGTCGGGGAGTGCCTGGAGCAGGCCGCGGCTGTAGGGATGGCGGGGGCCGGGGGAGCCGAAGAACTCCTCCGCGCCGGCCAGTTCGACGATCCGGCCCGCATACATCCGTTGCCGACCCGGGGCAGTGAACCGGCCAGCGCGGGTGTCAACCTCATGTCGGCGTCCCGGGCCAGCAGACCGTCGAAGATCTTGGAGTTTCCGTCCTTGCCGTAGCCGAGGAGAGGACTGAGGGTATCGGGCTCGGAGGCCACCCCGATCACGACGGAGTCGGCGTCACCCCCGTTGCCCGTACCGCCACTGGGGGCCGAGCAGGCGGCGGCTCCGATGAGTGTCGCCACCGCTGCGGCTGCCCGTGTCCGTCGGCCGGTCATGAACCCTCACATCCTTACTGCTGATCAAATGCTTTTGCATATTAGTTGCAGGAAGGTGCTCCGGTCGCCCCGGGGTCCGGCCCGCGGCAGAGTCGGGTGCCCTCGGTGAGTGGAACGGCGGCGACCCACGGGTTCGGGGGGCGCCGCCGTCGATTTCCGGTGTGTTCGCCTGCCCGAGGCGCGTCGCTGCGGTCAGCCGATCACCGCCGCGCGCACGCAGAGCACGTCCGGCAGGTGCGAGGCCAGCTGCTGCCAGCTGTCGCCGTCGTCCGCCGACGCGTACACCTCGCCGTTGCGGTTGCCGAAGTACACGCCCGCCGGGTCCGCGTCGTCGGTGCACAGCGCGTCGCGGAGCACCGTGCCGTAGTGGTCCTCGCCCGGCAGGCCCGCGGTGAGCGGCTCCCAGCTCCTGCCCGCGTCCGCCGTACGGAACACCCGGCAGCGGTGGCCGGCGGGCACCCGGTCCGCGTCCGCGTTGATCGGGAAGACGTACGCTGTGTCACCGCGGTGCGGATGGGCGGCCACGGCGAAGCCGAACGTCGACGGCAGGCCCTCACCGATGTCGGTCCAGTGCCCGCCCCCGTCGTCGCTGCGGTACACCCCCCAGTGGTTCTGCAGGTACAACCGGTCCAGGTCCTGCGCGTCCTGCGCGACCTTGTGGACGCACTGGCCGAACTCCGGGTCCGGATCCGGCAGGAACACCGCCGACACGCCGGAGTTGGACGGCGTCCAGCTCTCCCCGCCGTCGGACGTGCGGAACACGCCCGCGGTGGAGACGGCGACCGTGACCGCCCGCGCGTCGCGCCGGTCCGTCACCACGGTGTGCAAGCCCTCACCGCCACCGCCCGGCACCCACTTCGACCGGGTGGGGTGCTCCCACAGCGGGCGAACCAGCTCGAAGCTCTCACCGCGGTCCTCGGAGCGGTACAGTGCGGCCGGCTCCGTGCCCGCGTACACCACGTCCGGCTCCGCGGCCGCCGGGTGCAGCTGCCACACCCGCTCCAGCGAGGCGCCCGTGTCCCTGGGGAACCTCACGGCCGGCCGGGCCGGTTCGGTCCACGTGCGGCCCAGGTCGTCGGAGTGGAACACCGACGGCCCCCAGTGCGCGCTGTCGCCGCCGGCCAGCAGCCGCGGGACGGTGCCGCGGGTGTCGACGGCGACCGAATACACGGCCTGTGCGTTGAAGTACGGACTGTCGTCGAACTCCCAGGCGCCACCGCGCCGCCGCCCGATGAACAGGCCCTTGCGCGTGCCCACGGCGAGCAGTACCTCGGTCATGCCGATCACCTCCGCGAGGTTTTCGTCCGGACCCCTTTGTCCCGGACATCGGCCAGTGTGCACCCCACCACTGACAGTCACCTTCGTGGCGGCGTCGTGGCAGGTCGCAGCGGCACGGTCGGCACACCGCCCACCCTCGCGCGCACCCAGGGAGGACCCGTACGGGCGCCGGGCGGGGAGCCCGTCGTGAGCATCGGGGAGCCGCCCTTCGTATGGGAGGGCGGTCCGTGCGCTCATGAGGAGGATGCCGTTGATGGCGTTCCGTGGTCCGAAGGTGCGGCTGTGGCGGTGGCGCCGCAATCCGCTCAGACGCCGCACCGACACGGTGGAGGCCTGGGTCGTGCTCGGCACCTGGGTCCTCACCGTTCTCGCCGGGGTGCTCGCCGGCTGGACGGCGGCCCGGGGAGTGGAGCGCGGACTGGCCCAGGAGCGCCTTCAGTGGCGGCCCACGACCGCGCTGGTGACCGAACGGGCGCCCGGCTCGCCCGCCGGGAGCGGTCAGGGGTCCGGCACCGCCCTGCGGGTGTGGGGAAAGGTGCGCTGGACCGCCGCGGACGGCACCGAGCACACCGGCCGGGCCCGGGTGCGGCCCGGCAGCGCGGCCGGTACCCCCGTGACCGTGTGGACCGACCCCCGGGGCCGCCTGGTGACCGAACCGGCCACGCCCGCCCAGGCCCGCACCCGGGCCGGAACGGTCGGCGGCCTGGTGGGCGTGAGCGCCGCCGCCGTCCCCCTCGTCACGGGCCGCGCCCTGCGCACCCGCCTGGAGCGCCGCCGGATGGCCCGGTGGGACGCCGAGTGGGCCCGCTTCGGCCCGCTGTGGAGCCGTAACATCTGGTGACGTGGGCCCGGGGCCTCGGCGATGTGCCCTAACCCGGCAGGGACCGCTCCAGGACGGCGTCGAGGTCCGCGCCGGCCGGCAGGGTGCCGAAGGAGTGGCCCCAGTCGCCGCCGAGCCGGGTCGCGCAGAACGCGTCGGCGACGGCGGGCGGAGCGTGCCGGACCAGCAGGGACGCCTGGAGGGTCAGCGCCATCAGCTCCACCAGGCGGCGCGCGCCCACCGGGGACGCCTCGCCCAGACCGGTCCTGAGCCGCGCCACGGCCGCGTCCAGACGGGCGTCGGCGCCGCGGGCCAGGGCGAGTTCGGCGAACAACGCCTCGGCGGTGCCGGGCTCCCGGCCGAGCGCCCGCAGGACGTCCAGGGCGTTGACGTTCCCCGAACCTTCCCAGATCGACAGCAGGGGCGCCTCGCGGTAGTGCCGGGGCATGCCCGACTCCTCGACGTAGCCGTTGCCGCCCAGGCACTCCAGGGCCTCCGCGGTGAAGGCCGGACCCCGCTTGGTGACCCAGAACTTGCCGACGGCGGTCGCGATCCGCCGGAACGCCGCCTCCGTCCCCTGGTCGCCGCCCCCGCGCACCGCCCGGTCGGCCGCGCCGGCCAGCCGCAGCGTGAGCGTCGTGGCGGCCTCCGACTCCAGCGCCAGGTCGGCCAGCACATTGCGCATCAGCGGCTGGTCGATCAGCCGCGCGCCGAAGGCGGCGCGGTGCCGCACGTGGTGGCCCGCCTCGACGAGTGTCTTGCGCATCAGCGCCGCCGACATCATCACGCAGTCCAGGCGGGTGCAGTTGACCATCTCGATGATGGTCCTGACGCCGCGCCCCTCGGGCCCGACCAGCCAGGCCACGGTGTTGTCGAACTCCGGCTCGGAGGAGGCGTTGGACCGGTTGCCCAGCTTGTCCTTGAGCCGCTGGATCCGGAAGGTGTTGCGGCTGCCGTCGGGCAGCACGCGCGGCACCAGGAAGCAGGACAGGCCGCCCGGGGCCTGCGCGAGGACCAGGAAGACGTCGCACATGGGCGCCGAGGTGAACCACTTGTGCCCGCTCAGGGTGTACACGCCCGGCTCGGTGGTCGGCGTGGCGGTCGTCGTGTTCGTCCGTACGTCGGAGCCGCCCTGCTTCTCGGTCATTCCCATGCCCGCCAGCAGGCCCCGCTTCCCGGCCGGTGTCCGCAGCCCGGGCTCGTACACCCGGCTGGTCAGCAACGGCTCGTAGACGGCGGCGAGTTCGGGCTGCGCGCGCAGGGCGGGTACAGCTGCGTACGTCATCGACGTCGGACACCCGTGCCCGGCGTCGGTGTGCCCCCACACCAGCCCGCCCGCGGTACGGGTCACATGGGCGCCGGGCCGGTCGTCCGCCCAGGGCGCGCCGGCCAGCCCCTCGGCGACCGCGGTCCGCGTCAGGTGGTGCCAGGCGGGGTGGAAGTCGACCTCGTCGATCCGGTTGCCGTACCGGTCGTGGGTGCGCAGCTCCGGCTCGTACCGGTTGGCCTGCTCGGCCCACTCCTGCGCCTGTTCGCCGCCCGCCAGCGCCCCGAGGCGCCGCACGTCCGGCTC
>NZ_POTZ01000212.1 GCF_003236365.1 Streptomyces sp. NTH33 | reverse complement strand
GCCCCCACAGGCCCACCAGCCACCAAGAGAAGAAGAGGTACCCCCCATGGCCACCACCGCAGCCGCCTACCAGGCGACGAAGGGCGGTCCGCTCGACGTCGACCGCGCCTTCTACGACCGGGTCTCGAAGACCGAGGAGGGCCGCGAGCTCGTCGACAGCTTCGTCATACCGATCCGCTCGGGCCGCGCCTGGGAGGTTCCGGCCGGGCACCTGTGCCGCCTGGTCACCGTCGACGGGCCGCAGGTCGGCGACCTGAACATCTGGAACCGCAACGACCCCCGCGAGCGCATGTGGGCGGCCCGCACCCGCCAGCTCCAGCGCGCCCACGTGAGCACGTACGACCGGATCTGGTCGAACCTGCCCTTCCTGCGTCCGCTGCTGACGATCACCGACGACACGCTCGCCGGCTACGGCCGTGACGCCGAGGGCGGGCGCGTGCACGACCTGCTGGGCACCCGCTGCGACCCGTACGTCAACCGCATGCTGACGGGCGAGGACTTCGACTTCCACTGCCACTCGAACCTGGTGCGGTCCGTGCTCCCCTACGGGCTCACCGAGTTCGACGTGCACGACGTGCTGAACGTCTTCCAGTGCACCGGGCTCAACGAGGACGACCAGTACTTCATGAAGGACTGCCCGGCCCGCCCCGGCGACCACTTCGAGTTCTTCGCCGAGCTGGACCTGCTGTGCGCGCTGTCCACCTGCCCCGGCGGCGACCTGTCGGTCCCGATGTGGGGCCCGGACGCCCACGACCCCGTCGAGGTGTGCCACCCGATCGGCGTCGAGGTCTACAAGGTCGACCCCGAGCTGCTGGAGGGCTGGTCCTCGCCGAAGGTCGCCGAGTACCGCAACCTGCACGGCATGACCCGTCCCGAGTGGCAGAGCTGAGCCGTGGAGGCACCCGTGATCGACCTCAACAGCGACCTCGGCGAGGGCTTCGGGCAGTGGCAGCTCGGTGACGACGAGGCCCTGCTGTCCCTCGTCACCAGTGCCAACGTGGCCTGCGGCTTCCACGCGGGCGACCCCACCGTGATGCGCCGGATCTGCGAGGCGGCCGCCGAGCGCGGCGTCGCCATCGGCGCCCAGGTCGGCTACCGGGACCTGGCGGGCTTCGGGCGCCGCTTCATCGACGTCGACCCCGCCGAGCTGGTCAACGACGTCGTCTACCAGATCGCCGCACTCGACGGCTTCGCCCGCCTCGCCGGCACCCGCGTCGCGTACGTCAAGCCGCACGGCGCCCTCTACAACGCGATCGTCCACCACGAGGCGCAGGCCGCCGCCGTCGCGGAGGCCGTGCGCCGCTACGACCCGGAACTCCCGGTGCTGGGCCTGCCCGGCAGCGTCTGGCTGCGCACGGCGGAGGCCACCGGGCTCACCCCGGTGCACGAGGCCTTCGCCGACCGGGCGTACACCCCCGAGGGCACCCTGGTCTCGCGCCGCGAACCCGGCGCGGTGCTGCACGACCCGGAGCTGATCGTGCGGCGCTGCCTGCGGATGGTGACCGAGGGCGTGGTGGAGGCCGTGGACGGCAGCGACGTGCCGCTGTCCGTACGGTCGCTGTGCGTGCACGGCGACACGGCCGGCGCGGTCGCGATCGCGCGCCGGCTGCGTGAGGAGCTGGAGGGGGCCGGTCTCGCCCCGACGCCGTTCGCCGCGCCGAAGCCGCTGTCGGTGCCGGCGTGAGCGTCGGCATCCGCCGGGTCGGCAGCCACGCCCTGCTGGCCGAGGCCGGCGGACTGGAACAGGTGCTGGCGCTGCGCGGCGCGCTGGAGGCGGACCGTCCGCGCGGCGTGCGCGAACTGGTCGCGGCCGCCCGCACGCTGCTCGTCACCTACGACCCCGCGGTCACCGCCCACCAGACCGTGGCCGCGGTCGTGACGGAGCGCGCGGCGGCCCTCGGCCCGGCGGAGCGGTCCACGCCCGGCACCCGGCCGGCCGGCGAGGAGATCGTCACGCTCCCCGTCCGCTACGACGGCGAGGACCTCTCCGACGTGGCCGAGCTGACGGGGCTGGGCGTGGGCGAGGTGATCGCCCGGCACACCGCACCGCTCTACACGGTGGCCTTCGCGGGCTTCGCCCCGGGCTTCGGCTACCTCACGGGCACCGATCCGCTGCTGCGGCTGCCGCGCCGCTCCGAGCCGCGCACCGCGGTACCGGCGGGCTCGGTCGCCGTCGCCGGCGGTTTCACGGGGGTCTACCCGCGCTCCTCGCCGGGCGGCTGGCAGCTGCTCGGCACCACGGACGCCGTGCTGTGGGACGAGCGGCGCGATCCACCGGCGCTGCTGGTCCCCGGCAGCCACGTCCGCTTCGTTCCCGAGGAGATACGGTGACGACGCCACAGACGCCACAGACGCCACAGAGGCCACAGAGGCCACAAAAGCTACAGACGCCACAGACGTCCCACGCGACGGCGACGGCGGCTGATGCCCCGGCAGCGAGCGCCCTGGCGGCGAGCGCCCCGGCCACGGGCTCCCGCCTGGAAGTCCTGGCGCCCGGCCCGCTCGCCACGGTCCAGGACCTGGGTCGCCCCGGATGGGGCCACCTCGGGGTCTCGGGCTCCGGTGCCGCCGACAGGGACTCGCTGGCCCTCGCCAACCGGCTGGTGGGCAACCCCGAGAACGCGGCCGGCGTCGAGACCACCTTCGGCGGCCTGCGGGTGCGTGTGCACTGCCGTGCGCCGTCGGGGGCGCCGTCGGTCCTGTACGCCGCCCTGACGGGGGCGCCGTGCCCGGCCACCGTGGACGGCCGGTCCGTCCCGGTCGACGCGCCGTTCCCGCTGCACGACGGACAGACGCTGCACCTGGGCGTGCCGGGCTCGGGGCTGCGCACGTATCTCGCCGTGCGCGGCGGGCTCGACACGCCCCTGGTCCTGGGCTCGCGCTCCACCGACCTGCTCTCCGGCATCGGCCCGCAGCCCCTGCGCACCGGCGACCGCCTGCCGGTCGGCCGCCCCGCGCTCCCCTTCCCGGCCGTGGACCTGGCACCGCGCACGGCACCGCCGCGCGCGTTCACGCTGCGCGTGGTGCGCGGGCCGCGCGACGACTGGTTCGACGACGCCTCGTACGCGACGCTGCTCGGCGCCCGCTGGGAGGCGACCAGCCGCAGCAACCGGATCGGCATCCGGCTCGACGGCCCGGCCCTGACGCGGGCCCGCGACGGGGAACTCCCGGCCGAGGGCATGGTGCCGGGCGCGCTCCAGGTCCCGCCGAACGGCAGGCCGGTGCTGTTCCTCAGCGACCACCCCGTGACCGGCGGCTACCCGGTCATCGCGGTGGTCGACGCCGCCGACCTGCCCCTGGCCGGGCAGATCCCCCCGGGCGCGGCCGTCCGCTTCCGCCCCACCCGGTGATCCCGACCCGGTGATCCCGGCGCCTGTCTACTGCTCCAGTTCCTCCAGTGCGCCCAGTTGTTGCAGCAGGCCCAGCTGATCGTGCTGCCACCACAGTTCGGTGATCTTGCCGTGGTCGCCGAAGTGGAAGAGGGTCATGCCGGTCATGGTGACCCGCCTGCCCGTGGGGGCGATGCCGAGGAACTCGCCCCGGTGCGTGGCCGTCCAGGTCCAGCGGGTGCAGACGCGGTCGCCCTGGGGGACCAGGTCCTCGATCGTGAAGGCGGCGTCGAAGGCGTCGCGCCACATGCGGAAGTCGCGGCGGACGGCGTCCAGGCCGATGGTGACCTGGGGGTTGACGGGGTCGTGGCTGTGGCAGTCCTCGTCGATCAGGTCGTTGAGCGGGGACAGTTCGCCGACGGCCGTCAGGGCGTCGTGGAAGCGGCGTACGGCGGTCTCGTGGAACTGCTCGTCGCGCACGACGTCCAGGTCGGTGAAGGTGGGCGTCTCGTCGCAGAGGGCGGCCATGCCCTGGAGGATCCTGTCGGTCTCCGGCAGGTTCGCGTTCCGCACCGCCTCCTCGTAGGAGGGGAATTCCACCAGTTCGACGAGGTGTGCCCCGTCCGAACGGTCCTTGCCGACGACCGTGTGCGTCGCCGTCCGCCTGCCCCTGGTCTGCTCGGCCCAGATGTCCAGCAGCCGGTTCACCTCGTCGAACCGGCTCGTCCTGCACTCGATGAGCTGTACGAAGGTCATGACGCGCCTCCGGCCCCCTGGCCCGGTCGGTCCGGTCTTCCGTCAGGGTCATTTTCCCACCGGGGCGCCCGCGTCACCTCCGTACGGTCATCGACTGCGTGCCCTCACTGCGGGCCGTACTTGCGGCCCGTCCTCGACGTGACGCCGCCCAGCAGGCCGCGGGGCGCCACCTTCGCCAGGCCCGTCAGCGCCTTGTAGCGGGGGTCCGGGACGGACAGGGTCTTGCCGCGGGCCAGGTCCGCCAGCGCCGCCGCGACCAGCTTGTCCGCGTCCAGCCACATCCAGTTCGGGATGCTGTCCGTGCCCATGCCGGCCCGCTGGTGGAACTCGGTGCGGACGAAGCCGGGGCACAGCGCCATCAGGCGTACGCCGCTGCCGGCCAGGTCGCGCGCCACACCCTCGGTGAACTGCACGACCCACGCCTTCGACGCCCCGTAGGTGCCGCGCGGCACGAAGGCCGCCACCGACGCCACGTTCACCACCCCGCCCCGGCCGCGCTCGCGCATCCCCTCGGTCGCCGCCGACGTCAGCCGCAGCACCGCCTCGATGTGCACCTTGATCATCCTGAGCTCGTCGCTCATCGGTACGTCGAGGTAGCGGCCCTTGTTGCCGAAGCCCGCGTTGTTGATCAGCAGGTCCACGGGGTTGGTGCGGTTGCGCAGCCGGGCGGCGACCGCGTCGATGCCGTCGTCCGTCGCCAGGTCGGCCGTCAGCACCTCCGCCTCGATGCCGTGCCGGTCGTGCAGCTCGGTCGCCTGTTCCGTCAGGCGCTTGGTGTCCCGCGCCACCAGGACGAGGTTGTGCCCGTCGGCCGCCAGCCGCCGCGCGAACGCGGCACCGATGCCCGCGGTCGATCCCGTAATCAGAGCCGTTGTCATGCCGAAAGATTAGTCGTCCGGAGCGTCCGGCTCCGATTTCCGCACAGGTCCTTCCGATCGGTGACGGACGGGTGAGGGAACAGGCGGTGACGCGCGGTCAGTCCGCGTACACGCGCGCGTACTTCCGTGCAGCCGCCAGCGACTCCGGATGCAGCGCCGCACCCGCCGCGAGCAGCCGGGGCAGCAGCGGGCGCTCGGTCGTCATGGCCCGGAACTGCAGGGCCACGGTCACCTCGTGGTCCGGGCGGTGCACGATCTCGACGGGGTCGCCCGCCCGGATCTCGCCCGGCTCCAGCACCCGCAGGTACGCGCCCGGCGCACCCTTGCGCGTGAACCGCTTCACCCAGCTCTTCTCCCCCAGATGGCCCTGGAAGGTGCGGCAGGGAATCCGCCCGGACGTGACCTCCAAAAGCACCGACGGGCCGAGCGGCGAGCCGATCCGCCAGCGCTCGCCGATCCGCGCACCGGATATGTCCAGACCCCGCGTGGTGAGGTTCTCGCCGAACGCGCCGTTGGCCAGCGTCCGGCCCAGTTCGCGCTCCCAGTCGTCGAGGTCCTCGCGCGCCATCGCGTACACCGCCTGGTCGTCGCCGCCGTGGTGCCGGGTGTCGCACACCGCGTCCCCGGCCAGCCCGCTCGCGCCGACGCCCTTCGGCCCGGGCGCCGCCACCCGCACCGGTCCGTCCACCGACCGCTTGTCGATGCCGGTCACACCCTCGGGCTGATCGGTGTACGGCACGGCCCGCGGACGGCCCAGGTTCACTGACAGAAGCTTCATGGGGGCACGGTAGGGGGAGGGGTGTGAAAGTGTCGACGCGTTATTCCGCGGATCGTCAAAGACTCGCTTATGCTCGATGGTGTGATCGAGGCTCGTCATCTCCGGGTGCTGCGCGCCGTGGCCACCACCGGCTCCTTCTCGGCGGCGGGGCGCGAACTGGGCTGCACCCAGCCCGCCGTCAGTCAGCAGATGAAGGCCCTGGAGGCATCCGTCGGCACCCCGCTGCTGGTCCGCGCCGGCCGTGAGATGCGTCTGACCCAGGCCGGTGAGGCGCTCGTGCGGCACGCGGGCACCATCCTCGCCGGGCTCACCGCGGCCGAGGAGGAGGTCGCCGCGATCGCCGGGCTGCGGGCCGGGCGCGTACGGCTCGTCTCCTTCCCCAGCGGCAGCTCCACGCTGGTACCGGCCGCGCTCGCCCTCGGGATGGAAGAAGAGCGAGCTGTCCACACCGCGGCAGGCAGCCAGCAGCTGCCAGTCCCACAGATCCGCGTTCGGTCCGGGAAGGCGGGAGAAATCTGCCATTGTGTGACCCCTTGTGCCGTTCGTGGCGGATACGGTGTCAACGACCGTACATCTCCGATCTAAGGAGATGAAAATATGACTCATTGAGAATCTAGCCCCAGACACCTGCAAACAGGAAGAAAAGGGGCTAAATGGGGCATAGCTTGTGATGAAAAGTTGAGGGTCCGACGTTCATGTCGGCGCTGTGTCCGTTCCCTCACGTAGAGTGCCGAAGGCGGCGTACGGCCCCGTAACCCTTTCGAGTGACCGTCGTTGAGAGTGCGGAGGCGGTTGAAAACACAAACGCTCGGGCGGGCGTCCGAGACGGTCGACCGCACAGGTGACGATTTCGTACCAGCCTGGAGGCTCAAGGTGACGCGCATCAGCTGCGGAGGACGGCCATGACTTCCGTCCTCGTCTGCGACGACTCCCCGCTTGCCCGAGAGGCGCTGCGCCGCGCGGTGGCGACCGTGCCCGGCGTCGAGCGCGTGACGACGGCGGCCAACGGCGAGGAAGTCCTCCGCCGCTGGGGCGCCGACCGCTCCGACCTCATTCTCATGGACGTGCGCATGCCCGGACTGGGCGGCGTCGAGACGGTGCGGCGCCTGCTGTCCGCGGACCCCGGCGCGCGCATCATCATGCTCACCGTCGCCGAGGACCTCGACGGCGTGGCGCTCGCCGTGGCCGCCGGCGCGCGTGGCTACCTGCACAAGGACGCCTCCCGCGCGGAGCTCCGGGCCACGGTGACGCAGGCCCTCGCCGACCCCACCTGGCGGCTCGCCCCGCGCCGGCTGCGCTCGGCCGAGATGGGCGCCGCGCCCACGCTCACCGCGCGTGAGATCCAGGTCCTGGAGGGCATGAGCCACGGCCGCTCGAACGCGGAGATCGGCCGCGAGCTGTTCCTCTCCGAGGACACGGTCAAGACCCACGCCCGCCGCCTGTTCAAGAAGCTCGGCGCCTCGGACCGCGCGCACGCGGTGGCCCTCGGCTTCCGCTGGGGCCTGGTCCGCTAGGGCCTGCGCGGGCCGGGCCGGGTGGGTCGTGCCCGGCTCCGGACCGGCGAAGACGCGACGGCACCCCCACGCGCGCGGGATCGGCGTGGGGGAGCGTCCGGTCGTACGACGGCGCCCGGTGCCGGCGGTCTCACCGGAACAGGCACCGGCGCTCATCGGCCGCCGTACGGCAACGCCGACCGCAGAACGCGCGCGTACGCCACCGGCCACCCGGCGGGCAGCGGACGCTGTGCGGCACGGACGGCGGGACGTCGACGGCGCGGACGGGTGAAACACCGGCGGCGTGGCTCGGCGCCGGGGCGGACGCCGGCCGCCGTGCGTCAGGGGCGGGCGCCCCGAGCGCCGTACGCTGTGCGACAGCGCCGGAGACCGACGCGGTACGGCACCGGGACGGGCCGGGCAGCCGGCCGGTACCCGGGCCGTCGGTACGGGCGCGCAACGCTCCCTACCTCATCGCCGCCGCCGGTGGCAAAGCGGCTCGCCCGGTGCCCGCTGCTCGTTTCGGCGGGGATGACGCATGCTTGAGGTGTGGAGTTCCTTGCGGACGAGTCGGTCGAGCGGAAGGGGAGGGCGCGGGGGATGAGCTTCGGCGCACCTGCTCATAACGCTTCAGTGCACAACCACGAAGGCGGTGCCACGGAACGGACGAGGCCAAGGCACCATGGACCGATGCGCGACGACCAGGCGGCACTTGCCCAAGGGGCGATCGGTGCGCTCGTCCACCGCGCCGTCCGCGGTGACGAGCAGGCCACCCACGACCTGCTCGCCCGGGTCCACCCGCTCGCACTGCGTTACTGCCGCACCCGGCTGTCCCGGCTCCCGGGGGACGCGCGCCACTTCGTGGAGGACCTCGCCCAGGAGGTCTGCGTCGCCGTCCTGCTCGCCCTGCCGCGCTACAAGGACACCGGCCGCCCTTTCGAGGCGTTCGTCTTCGCCATCGCCTCCCACAAGGTCGCCGACCTGCAGCGCGCCGCCATGCGGCACCCGGGCTCCACGGCCGTGCCCTCCGACGAGATGCCCGAGCGCGCGGACGACTCCCTGGGCCCGGAGGAGCGCGCCCTGCTCAGCAGCGACGCCGAGTGGGCCAAGAAGCTGCTGGCCAGCCTCCCGGAGCACCAGCGCGAGCTGCTGCTCCTGCGTATCGCGGTGGGGCTGACCGCGGAGGAAACGGGGCAGATGTTGGGAATGTCACCAGGGGCGGTCCGGGTGGCCCAGCACCGTGCGCTGAGCCGCCTGCGCGCCCTGGCCGAGCAGTAGCCGCCCGGCGGTTGAACCGGCGGTGCGACGGTTCCGTACGAACACACGAGACCCGAAGCCGCGCGAAACCGTGGAATGGGACAGCTCCGCTTCCCGTTAGCATGGACATCCGCACCGATCAAGGCCATTTGGGGAAGGTGTCATGACTGCCAACGTCGACGGAGTGCCCGAGAAATTCGCGACACTCGGGCTGACCTACGACGACGTGCTGCTGCTGCCGGGCCCGTCGGACATGGCGCCCGACGAGATCGACACCGCCTCGTACGTCTCCAAGAACGTGCGGGTCAACATCCCGCTGCTGTCCGCCGCCATGGACAAGGTGACCGAGTCGCGCATGGCGATCGCCATGGCCCGTCAGGGCGGCGTCGGCGTGCTGCACCGCAACCTCTCCATCGAGGACCAGGCCAACCAGGTCGACCTGGTCAAGCGCTCCGAGTCCGGCATGGTGGCCAACCCCATCACCATCCACCCGGAGGCCACGCTCGCCGAGGCGGACGCGCTGTGCGCCAAGTTCCGCATCAGCGGCACCCCCGTCACGGACCCCTCCGGCAAGCTGGTGGGCATCGTCACCAACCGCGACATGGCCTTCGAGCCCGACCGCTCGCGCCGGGTCAGCGAGGTCATGACGCCGATGCCGCTGGTCACCGGCACGGTGGGCATCTCCCGCGCGGACGCCATGGCGCTGCTGCGCCGCCACAAGATCGAGAAGCTGCCGCTGGTCGACGACGCGGGCGTCCTCAAGGGCCTGATCACGGTCAAGGACTTCGTCAAGGCCGAGCAGTACCCCAACGCCGCCAAGGACGCCAAGGGCCGGCTGCTGGTCGGCGCCGCGGTCGGCGTGGCCGGGGACGCCTTCGAGCGCGCCCAGGCCCTGATCGAGGCGGGCGTCGACTTCATCGTCGTCGACACCGCGCACGGCCACTCCCGGTTGGTCGGAGACATGATCTCCAAGATCAAGTCGAACGCGGCCGGCGTCGACGTCATCGGCGGCAACGTCGCCACCCGCGACGGCGCCCGGGCCCTGGTCGACGCGGGCGCCGACGGCATCAAGGTCGGTGTCGGCCCCGGCTCCATCTGCACCACCCGCGTGGTCGCCGGCATCGGCGTCCCGCAGGTCACCGCCATCTACGAGGCCTCGCTGGCCGCCAGGGAGGCCGGCGTCCCGGTCATCGGCGACGGCGGCCTGCAGTACTCCGGCGACATCGCCAAGGCCCTGGTCGCCGGCGCCGACACGGTGATGCTGGGCTCGCTGCTGGCCGGCTGCGAGGAGTCCCCGGGCGAGCTGCTGTTCATCAACGGCAAGCAGTTCAAGTCCTACCGCGGCATGGGCTCGCTCGGCGCCATGCAGACCCGCGGCGACCGCAAGTCGTTCTCCAAGGACCGCTACTTCCAGGAGGGCGTCGCCTCCGACGAGCAGCTGATCCCCGAGGGCATCGAGGGCCAGGTCCCCTACCGCGGCCCGCTCTCCTCCGTCGTCCACCAGCTGGTCGGCGGCCTGCGCCAGTCGATGTTCTACGTCGGCGGCAGGACCGTCCCCGAGCTGCAGGCGAACGGCAGGTTCGTACGGATCACCTCGGCGGGGCTGAAGGAGTCGCACCCGCACGACATCCAGATGACGGTCGAGGCGCCGAACTACAGCAGCAAGAACTGACGCACGCGCACGCGTGAAGCACGTCCGACGTGTGGTCGAGGGCGGCTCCGGTTGCTTCGGGGCCGCCCTCGGCATGGGTGTCGGCGATACTGGAAGATGCTGCAACGCATCAGGGAAAGGCCACCAACGTGACTGAGATCGAGATCGGGCGCGGCAAGCGCGGCCGCAGGGCGTACGCCTTCGACGACATCGCCGTCGTCCCCAGCCGCCGTACGCGGGACCCGAAGGAGGTCTCGATCGCCTGGCAGATCGACGCCTACCGCTTCGAGCTGCCCTTCCTGGCCGCGCCCATGGACTCGGTCGTCTCCCCGGCCACGGCCATCCGCATCGGCGAGCTGGGCGGCCTGGGCGTGCTCAACCTCGAGGGCCTGTGGACGCGGTACGAGGACCCGCAGCCGCTGCTCGACGAGATCGCCGAGCTGCCCGTCGGGGCCGCGACCCGCCGCCTGCAGGAGATCTACGCCGCTCCCATCAAGGAGGAGCTGATCGGCCTGCGCATCAAGGAGGTGCGCGACGCGGGCGTGGTCACCGCCGCCGCGCTCTCCCCGCAGCGCACCGCCCAGTTCTCCAAGGCCGTCGTCGACGCGGGCGTGGACATCTTCGTCATCCGCGGCACGACGGTCTCGGCCGAGCACGTCTCGTCCTCGCACGAGCCGCTGAACCTGAAGCAGTTCATCTACGAGCTCGACGTCCCGGTGATCGTCGGCGGCTGCGCCACCTACACCGCGGCCCTGCACCTGATGCGCACCGGCGCGGCCGGCGTCCTGGTCGGCTTCGGCGGCGGCGCGGCGCACACCACGCGCAACGTGCTGGGCATCCAGGTCCCGATGGCCACGGCGGTCGCCGACGTGGCCGCGGCCCGCCGCGACTACATGGACGAGTCCGGCGGCCGGTACGTGCACGTGATCGCGGACGGCGGCGTCGGCTGGTCCGGCGACCTTCCCAAGGCGATCGCCTGCGGCGCGGACTCCGTGATGATGGGCTCCCCGCTGGCCCGCGCCACGGACGCGCCCGGCAAGGGCCACCACTGGGGCATGGAGGCCGTCAACGAGGAGCTGCCGCGCGGCAAGAAGGTCGACCTGGGCACGGTCGGCACGATCGAGGAGGTCCTCACGGGTCCCTCGCACACCCCCGACGGCTCCATGAACTTCTTCGGCGCGCTGCGGCGTGCCATGGCCACGACCGGCTACAGCGAGCTGAAGGAGTTCCAGCGGGTCGAGGTCACGGTGGGGGACTCGCAGCACAAGCGGTAGCCGGTAGCCGTACGGCGTTCGTTCCAGGGGTCCGGTCACGTGGTGACCGGGCCCCTTCGCGTGTGCGCAGGTGGGGGCGCGTTGTGCGGTAGGGGGCGCACGGTTGCGTTCAGGGCGAATACGCCGGGGGTGGGCGTGTCGGGCCGGTAATGTCCGTGCTCGGCGACCCGGTTCTCCGGGGCGCCCCCCTTCCAAGGACACGGTCCGGACCTCGCGCCTCGGGGCCCGGCCCGAATCCGACGGACCGCCCTACCGGGCCGATGGGCGGCATCGTGGGAGGGGGCGCGCCCATGGGCCGTCACCGCAAGCCCACTCTCTGGGACCGCATCCGGCTTCGGCTGGAGCAGCACTGGCTTCGGCTGGTGAAATTCCGGAGGAGGTGGATCTTGCGGATTTACGGCCGCTGAGCGGCCACCCCTATGAGAACTAGGGGTGGACACTCCGCTTGGCGGTCAGGAGCCCGCTGCAGTGGCCGCTGCGGTGGGCTCCACCAGTTCCGTACGGTACCGGCGG
>NZ_POTZ01000211.1 GCF_003236365.1 Streptomyces sp. NTH33 | reverse complement strand
GAAGTCGCGTTCACCGAGGCGGGGCCGCCCGGGCGCCCCCGCCTCGGTGAACGCGACTTCGAGCCCGAGCCCCTCACCCCGGAGGAGTCCCGCGTCGTAGCCTCCTGGGACCGCGACCTCGACGCGCTCACCGGAGAGCTCCGGCGTGCCCGGCAGGGCGTCACCGACGTACCCCTGCCGACGGCACTGACCGCGTCGCAGCTACTGCACCTGGCGGCCGACCCCGACGGGTTCGCGCGGGAGCTCGCACGCCCCATGCCGCGCCCCCCGCAACCCGCCGCACGCCGTGGCACCCGCTTCCACGCCTGGGTCGAAACCCGCTTCGAGGAGCTGACGCTGCCCATGCTGGAGCCCGAGGAGCTGCCCGGCGGCGACGCCGAGATCGCCGACGAACGCGACCTGGAGGCCCTCAAGGCGGCCTTCGAACGCACCGAGTACGCACACCGCACGCCCCACCGTGTCGAGGCGCCCTTCCAGCTCGCCGTCGCCGGACGTGTCGTCCGGGGCCGTATCGACGCCGTCTACAAGGAGGGCGGCGGGGACACGGCGACGTACGAGATCGTGGACTGGAAGACGAACCGCTCACGCACCGCCGACCCGCTCCAGCTCGCCGTGTACCGGCTGGCCTGGGCCGAGCAGCACGGCATCCCTCTGGAGCGCGTCACCGCCGCGTTCGTGTACGTGCGCACCGGCGAGGTCGTACGGCACGACGACCTGCCCGGCCGGGCGGAGCTGGAAAGGCTGCTCCAGGAGCCGCGGCCCGAACCGCAGTGTGACGAACCGCCCGAACGGGATGCCGCCGCGGGCCGATAGGCTCGGAAACATGAGCCAGACCCCGGACAGCGCCGTCCGTACGTACATCGAGCAGCACCGCGCCGCCTTCCTCGACGACCTCGCCGCATGGCTGCGCATCCCCTCCGTGTCGGCACAGCCCGAGCACGCGTCCGACGTACGCCACAGCGCCGACTGGCTCGCCGGCAAGCTGCGGGAGACCGGTTTCACCACCGCGGAGGTCTGGCAGACCCCGGGCGCCCCGGCCGTCTTCGCCGAGTGGCGCTCCGACGACCCCGACGCCCCGACGGTCCTCGTCTACGGCCACCACGACGTCCAGCCCGCCGCACGTGAGGACGGCTGGGACAGCGAGCCCTTCGAGCCCGCCGTCCGCGAGGGCCGCCTCTACGCGCGCGGGGCGGCCGACGACAAGGGCCAGGTGTTCTTCCACACACTCGGCGTCCGCGCCCACCTCGCCGCCACCGGCCGCACCGCCCCGGCCGTCCACCTCAAACTCCTGATCGAGGGCGAGGAGGAGTCCGGCTCCCCGCACTTCCGGGCGCTCGTCGAGAGCCGCGCGGACCGCCTGGCCGCCGACGCCGTGATCGTCTCCGACACCGGCATGTGGTCCGAGGACACGCCCACGGTGTGCACCGGGATGCGGGGCCTAGCCGAGTGCGAGATCCGGCTGTCCGGCCCCGACCAGGACATCCACTCCGGCTCCTTCGGCGGCGCGGTGCCCAACCCGGCGACCGCCGCCGCCCGCCTCGTCGCCGCCCTGCACGACGAGCACGCGCGCGTGGCGATCCCCGGCTTCTACGACGGCATCGTGGAACTCACCGACCGCGAGCGCGAACTCTTCGCCGAGCTGCCCTTCGACGAGGAGCAGTGGCTGCGCACCGCCAAGTCGTACGCCACCCACGGCGAGGCCGGGCACACCACCCTGGAGCGCATCTGGGCCCGCCCCACCGCCGAGGTCAACGGCATCGGCGGCGGCTACCAGGGCCCCGGCAGCAAGACGATCATCCCGTCCACCGCGATGGTCAAGCTGTCGTTCCGCCTGGTCGCCGGTCAGGACCCCGACCACGTCGAGAAGGCCGTGCGCGCCTGGGCCGCCGACCAGGTGCCCGCCGGGATCCGGTCCGAGATCACCTTCGGTGCGGCCACGCGCCCGTGCCTGACGCCGCTGGACCACCCGGCCCTGCAGTCCGTGGTCCGCGCCATGGGCCGGGCCTTCGGCACACCCGTCCGCTTCACGCGCGAGGGCGGCTCGGGCCCGGCCGCCGACCTCCAGGAGGTGCTCGGCGCGCCTGTGCTCTTCCTGGGCATCTCCGTCCCGTCCGACGGCTGGCACGCGCCGAACGAGAAGGTCGAACTCGACCTCCTGCTCAAGGGCGCCGAGACCAGCGCGTACCTGTGGGGCGACCTCGCGGAGCACTGGCGCGATGTGCCCTGACGGGTGGCCACCGGCGCGGGCGGCCTCCTGCCAGGAGCACACTGGAGAGGCCGCCGCGCACCTCCAGGATCCGCCGCACGCGGACGCCTCCTGCCGCACGTCCCGCTGAACCGCCGCCGAAACAACCGTTGCACCGGGGGAGTTGGAAGCACTCGTGACCACCTGGACCGACCACACCGCCGACCGGCCCATCTCGCTCACCGCGCCCAGCGGCATCGACCGGGCCGCCCACCACCGGCTCGACGAGGCCTGGCTGGCCGCGGCGTGGAGCCATCCCTCGACGCGCTGTTTCGTGGTCTCCGGCGGCCAGGTCCTGATCGACGAGACGCCCGACGGCCGGACCGAACTCGTCATGACCCCCTCCTTCGAGGCCCCCCTCACGGAGGCGCACCGCTACTTCCTGGGCACCGACGAGGACGGCGTCAGCTACTTCGCCCTGCAGAAGGACTCCCTGCCCGGTCGCATGGACCAGTCCGCCCGCCCGGCCGGCCTGCGCGAGGCCGGCCTGCTGCTGTCGCCGCGCGACGCGAGCCTGATGGTGCACGCGGTGGCCCTGGAGAACTGGCAGCGCCTGCACCGCTTCTGCTCCCGCTGCGGCGAGCGCACCGTGATCGCCGCGGCCGGCCACATCCGCCGCTGCCCGGCCTGCGGCGCCGAGCACTACCCGCGCACCGACCCAGCGGTGATCATGGCCGTCACCGACGAGAAGGACCGCATCCTGCTCGGCCGCCAGGTGCACTGGCCCGAGGGCCGCTTCTCCACGCTCGCCGGCTTCGTCGAGCCCGGGGAGTCCATCGAGCAGTCGGTGCGCCGCGAGGTCCACGAGGAGGTCGGCGTCACCGTCGGCCAGGTCGAGTACGTCGCCAGCCAGCCCTGGCCGTTCCCGTCCAGCCTGATGCTGGGCTTCATGGCCCGCGCCGTCTCGACCGACATCGCCGTCGACGGCGACGAGATCCACGAGGCCCGCTGGTTCTCCCGCGAGGAACTCCGCACGGCCTTCGGCTCCGGCGAGGTCCTGCCCCCCTACGGCATCTCCATCGCGGCCCGCCTCATCGAACTCTGGTACGGCGAGCCACTGTCGACGCGGACCGCCGTCTGAGCCGAAGAGGGCCGAAGAGGGCCGAAGAGCAAGGGAAGGCGGCTCCCGAGAACTCTCGGGAGCCGCCTTCCGCACAAGCGCGAGACGCGCCGGGATCAGGCGCTGAGGGCCTGCTTCACCTGGGCAAGGCTCGGGTTCGTCATGACGACCTCGCCCCCACCGTTGGGGGAAACCACCCGAACAGTGGGAACCGTCTGGTTCCCGCCGTTCGCCTTCTCGACGAAGGCCGCGGACTCCGGGTCGTGCTCGATGTTGATCTCGGTGTAGGCGATGCCCTCGCGGTCCATCTGGCTCTTCAGCCGACGGCAGTAGCCGCACCACGTGGTGCTGTACATCGTCACAGTGCCCGGCATGTCTCTTGCGCTCCTTTGGCGGATCGGGGACGTAGGTGTAGCACTGGGGGAACGTACGCCATCGACCCGGCATTCCCACCGGGGGTATCCGGATGCCGGCACAAGAGTCACGGGAGTGACGCCTGTCGCATAAGTACGACTGCGGGGGCCCGCCTGTGGACAACCGGCTCACCCGTCTCGGGCGACCTGGCAGCATGGCCGTGTGACAGCAGCAACGCACTCCCCGCTCTTCCCTCAGGCCCCGGACTCTGCCGACGCGGTGCTCGACGGGCTCGACCCGGAGCAGCGCGAGGTGGCCACCTGCCTGCACGGGCCGGTGTGCGTCCTGGCGGGCGCCGGCACGGGCAAGACCCGGGCGATCACCCACCGCATCGCCTATGGCGTGCGGGCGGGGATCCTCCAGCCCACCAGCGTGCTCGCCGTCACCTTCACCAACCGGGCGGCCGGTGAGATGCGCGGCCGGCTGCGCCAGCTCGGCGCGCACGGCGTGCAGGCCCGCACCTTCCACTCCGCCGCACTGCGGCAGCTGCAGTACTTCTGGCCGAAAGTGATCGGCGGAGCCATGCCCCGGCTCGTCGACCGCAAGATCCAGCTCGTCGCGGACGCGGCCGCCGCCTGCCGCATCCGCCTGGACCGGGGCGAGCTGTGGGACGTCACCGCGGAGATCGAGTGGTCCAAGGTCACCCAGACCGTCCCGGCCGACTACGCCCTCGCAGCCGCGAAGGCCGGTCGCGAGACACCCCGCGACCCGGCCGAGACCGCCCAGCTGTACTCCGTCTACGAGGACCTCAAGCGGGACCGCTCCGTCATCGACTTCGAGGACGTCCTGCTGCTGACCGTCGCCATCCTGCAGGACCGGCACGACGTGGCCGAACAGGTCCGCGCCCAGTACCAGCACTTCGTGGTGGACGAGTACCAGGACGTCAGCCCCCTCCAGCAGCGCCTGCTGGAGCTGTGGCTGGGCGAGCGGGACAACCTGTGCGTGGTCGGTGACGCCAGCCAGACGATCTATTCGTTCACGGGGGCAACCCCCGACCACCTGCTCGACTTCCGCACACGGCACCCCGGCGCCACCGTCGTCAAGCTGGTCCGCGACTACCGTTCCACCCCGCAGGTCGTCCGTCTCGCCAACGGACTGCTCGCCCAGGCCCGCGGCCGGGCCGCCGACCACCGGCTGGAACTGGTCTCCCAGCGCGCCCCGGGCCCCGAACCCGTCTACGCCGAGTACCCCGACGAGCCCGCCGAGGCCGAGGGCACCGCCCGCCGTGTCCAGGAACTCATCGCCTCCGGTGTCCCGGCGAGTGAGATCGCCGTCCTGTTCCGGACGAACTCCCAGTCCGAGACCTACGAGCAGGCCCTCGCCGACGTCGGTGTGCCCTATCAGCTGCGCGGCGCGGAGCGCTTCTTCGACCGGCCCGAGGTGCGCAAGGCGGGGGTCGCGCTGCGCGGTGCCGCCCGCTTCGGCGGCAACGACTCCCTCCTCGACGACGCCGTCGACCTGCCCTCCCAGGTGCGTGCCGTGCTGTCCGGGGAGGGCTGGACCCCGCAGCCGCCGGCCGGCTCCGGCGCGGTCAGGGAGCGCTGGGAGTCGCTGGCCGCCCTGGTCCATCTCGCGCAGGACTTCGCCGCCGCCAGACCGGGCGCCACCCTGAGCGACCTCGTGGCCGAGCTCGACGAGCGGGCGACCGCCCAGCACGCCCCCACCGTCCAGGGCGTCACCCTCGCCTCGCTGCACTCCGCCAAGGGCCTGGAGTGGGACGCCGTCTTCCTGGTCGGGGTCGCCGAGGGCATGATCCCGATCACCTACGCCAGAACCGACGAGCAGGTCGAGGAGGAGCGCCGTCTCCTCTACGTCGGTGTCACCCGCGCCCGCGAGCAGCTGTACGTCTCCTGGTCGCTGTCCCGCTCGCCCGGCGGCCGTCCGAACCGCCGCCCGAGCCGCTTCCTCGACGGGCTGCGGCCCGGCTCGGCCGGCGTCGCGGGCCGGGCCGCGCTCGGTGCCTCCGGGGGCATCGAGCGCGGCTTCACCGCGGCCGCCGGGGCCGTGGGGAAGCCCGTCCCGCCGCGCACCCGGCGCACCCCCGCCCGGTGCCGGATCTGCGGACGCGCGCTCACCGACGGCGGCGAGCTGAAGCTGATGCGCTGTGAGGACTGCCCCTCCGACATGGACGAGGGTCTGTACGAGCGGTTGCGCGAGTGGCGGGCGGAGCAGGCCGGTCGCAGCGGGCAGCCCGCCTTCTGCGTCTTCACCGACAAGACCCTGATGGCGATCGCCGAGTCCGTTCCGGACGACGAGCGCGAACTGGCGCGTATCCCTGGGGTCGGGATGCGCAAGCTCCGCCGGTACGGAGCGGATGTTCTGGCCATCTGCGCAGGTCAAGAGCCCGGTGCGGAAGAGGACGGGAACTGACGCGAACTCGTCGGGAAAATAGTTTGCGCGCGCCCCGTCAAGCCCCATAGGTTCTTGGTCACGGGAACGGTGGCCTTCCTGAGGCCCCGGTTCCGTGTTGTACTTGTGTATCCGTGCGGACTGGCTCACCCCAGTCCCCTCAGACGCCGAGAGGAGGCGAGTCCAGTGATCAGCATCAAGAGCAGCTTCTTCAGCACCGCCAAAATGACCGATCGCTCGGTCGTCTCCCTGTGCATGCTCGGCGCCTCGAACCAGGGCACCGGTCTGTCCGGCATTCGTGCCGCGCGTCCGGCGTCCTCCGTGTCTCTTGCGGGTCTTCCCGTTCGTGAGCGCGATGAGCGACCGACGAAGGCACTGGAAGCAGTAGTGGCACAGGCGCAGGCCTATGCCTTTACGGCGGCCGGTGCCGGAAACCGGAAGCAGACGCAGCACCACCTGATGTGGGCCTTCCGTGGGCCAGAACCCTGGAGTGATCCAGCCTGATCGCCGATCAGGCCGGCGCCTTCAGGGCCGCGGAACCCCACCCGGGATCCGCGGCCCTTCTGTTTTCCCCGAACGGGGACGGCGGAGTGAAGGCGCCTCGGAACAAGTAAAGAACCCGGTACCCAGCCGACACCCGGCCCACCGGCCGGTCCGACCAGACGAGGAAGACGAACCGTGCAACTCGAAGCGCACGCCCCGTCCGTACCGCCTTCCGACACGATCCCCAAGCCCGGTCTCACGGAGGACCCCGCCTTGACCTCGCTCACCGCGCTCACCGCGCTCACCGCGCTCACCGCGCTCACCGCGCTCGACGACGCCATCGACAACCTCGGCGCGCCCGTCCCGTGCCGTTCCTACGACCCGGAGGTCTTCTTCGCCGAGTCGCCGGCGGACGTGGAGTACGCCAAGTCCCTGTGCCGCACCTGCCCGCTGGTCGAGGCCTGCCTCGCCGGCGCCAAGGAGCGGCGTGAGCCCTGGGGCGTCTGGGGTGGCGAGCTGTTCGTCCAAGGTGTTGTCGTCGCCCGGAAGCGGCCCCGTGGCCGCCCGCGCAAGAACCCGGTCATGGCATGAACACCGCAGGAACGATCGACCGCCCCCTCACGCACGACCCCCAAAAGCAGGCCCCGATGAAGCCGTCCACCAGCGAACCCGCAGGTTCCGCGACCGAAGACGTCACCACCATTGGCGCGAACGACTCGCGTCAGAACAGGACCCGAGAGATGCAACTCATCCCAGAAGCCCTGGCCCGTGCGCATATGCACGAACGACTGCACGAGGCGGAGCAGCAACGCCAGGTCGCGCGCCTGGCTGCCGCCCGCCGGATGCAGCGCCGCGCCGAGCGCGCCTCGCTGCGCGCCCGTCGTGCGCTTGCCATGGCGGTGATGCAGTAACCGACCACGCTGCGCACACCGCCCAGCGGCGGCCTCCCCGCCCGGGAGGCCGCGAACTCTCCCCGTGGGGGCAGGTCCGTCCGAGCGGACCTGCCCCCACGGTGCGTTGTTGCGCCCGCCGCTGCACGGCCCGGAGGTATCGTCACCGGGTGACGAGTCTTCCCGGAGGTACGGACCACGGCGACTTCGCCGCGCAGCGCCCCGCCCTGGTGTGCGCGCGCTGCGGCACCCCGGCCGACGGCCCCCCGCCCACCTGGACCTGTTCCGTGGAAGGCGGCGTCCGGCGCTACTTCTGCGACGCCTGCTCCCGGAAGAACCTCCGCTCGATCGAGGGCCGGCTCGACTCGGCCTGGTGGTAGACCCCGCCCGCGCTCAGGCCTCGGCGGCCGCCTGCTCGTCCTCCGGGTCCTCGTCCTCCGGGCCGGCGGCGCCGGTGGCGAAACCCGGCAGCCACTGCTCCAGCTCCTCCCTCAGCCGCACCGTCGCCCCCAGCTGGCACAGCACTCCGATCGTGCTGAGCGTGACGCGGTGTATCAGCAGATACGCCGGCGGCAGGTTGAGCTGCTTGCCCAGCTGGTAGGCGGGGGAGCGGGGGTCGGCGATCCGGGCCGCCTGGCTGCGCATCCAGCCACGGGTGAAGGTGAACTCCTCCACCAGGGCCGGTTCGATGATCGGCAGCAGGTAGTCGAGGACGGCGTCGGGATCCAGCTCGACGGACTCCTTGACGAAGCCCTCCGCGCACAGCATCCGGTAGACCGTTTCCGCTTCCCCGTCCAGCGTCATGCGCAGGGACTGGCCGATGGGCGTCGGCAGCCCGCCGGGGAGCCGGTCGACGGTGCCGAAGTCCAGGACGCCCAGACGCCAGTCGTCCTCGCCGCCCGGTCCACCGGGCAGGAGACGGAAGTTGCCGGGATGCGGATCGGCGTGCAGCAGGCCGGTGCGGGCCGGGCCCGAGAACAGGAAGCGGGCCAGCAGCTGGCCGGCGCGGTCGCGCTGCCCCTCGGTGCCGTCCGCGATCACCTCGGACAGCGGGACGCCGTCCATCCACTCCGTGACCAGGACTTGTTCGCGCTGGTGGACGACCGCGGGGACCACGACGTCCGGGTCGCCCTCGAACTCCTCGGCGTGTACTTGCTGGGCCTGTGCCTCCAGGGCGTAGTCCAGCTCCTCGGAGACCCGGTCCTTGAGCTCGGAGATCAGCGGCTTGATGTCCACGCCGGGAACCAGCGGCCCCAGCAGCCGGGCGAACCGGCTCAATTGACTCAGGTCGGACAGCAGAGCCTCGCCGGCGCCCGGGTACTGGACCTTGACCGCCACCTCGCGGCCGTCGTGCCACACCGCCCGGTGCACCTGCCCGATGGAGGCCGCCGCGGACGGCTTGTCCTCGAACTCCTCGAACAGCTCGTGCCAGTTCGCGCCGAGCCGCTCCGCCAGCACGGCGTGCACGGTGCGGGTCGGCATCGGCGGCGCGGCCTCCTGGAGCTTGGTCAGCGCGGCCCGGTAGGGGCCGGCGACCTCCTCGGGCAGCGCCGACTCGAAGACGGACAGCGCCTGCCCGAACTTCATCGCCCCGCCCTTGAGCTCGCCGAGCACCTTGAACAACTGCTCGGCCGTGCGTTGCTGCAGCTCGCGGCCTACAAGCTCCGCGGACTCGCCGACGATCCGTTTGCCGAGTCCCCAGGTGGCTCTCCCGGCGAAACCGAGCGGGAGCGCGGCGAGCTTGGCGGTCCGGGTGACCGCCTTCCGGGGAAGATCAGACATGCGCCCTCCAAGTCCCAGCAAGCCGCGCCGCGTCTGCCTGACGGCAGGGCGTTGATGACGGCCCTTGCCCAGCCATTGTCTCGCGTGCCTCCCCGTTCATTGAGACCAGTTCCCCCTCGGCTTTCTCCGCCGCTCCGCACGGGCAGGAGGGATGCGGCCGCATCGGCCGCGCACGCCAGTTCAGATCCGGCACGGACACCTCCCAGCGGGCGCCCGCGCTGGACGGCAACTCCCCGTCCAGGAAGGCCAGCGCGTGCCCGGCCGCCAGGGCGGCCACCGTCGCGGCGAGAGGCAGATCACAGGGAGGTACATGGCGTGGTCTTCCCGAGCGCCACTGTGCCACCAGGCGGGGCCAGGTCGCGTCCCGGTCCGTGCGGCCCAGGTGCAGACAGCCGGCGCAGCTCGTCTCGCCGGGCAGGACGAGCGGGCCCACGACGCCCGTGCCCTCCACCACCCCGGCGTAGAGGTGGGGGGCCCCGGACTCGACGAGGGAAGCGGCCTGGGACGGATCGGGTGCGTGCACGGCGATGTCGTCCCGCGGGGCGAGGACCACCAGGGAAAAGCCCTGCTCGCCCCGCTCGGCCGACACGTCCTGCTCGGCCGGTGGCCGGGGAGCGCGCCGGACCGGACGGTCGGGCGCGGCCCGGCGCACGGCCCGCCGCGCCGCGGCGTCCCGGCGCTCGCCGACGGCCTCGGCGGGCAGCCCGCCCGGGGTGACGTCCCACGGCTCCACGCGGCCGCCGTCGCGCACGTCGACCTCGCCGACCCCCGCACCGGACAGCAGCGCGGCCAGCGCAGCGCCCACCCGGCCCGCGCCCCGGACCTGCACGCGCAGGCCACGCCGGGCCGCCAGACGCCCGATCGCCTCGCCCGGCTCGCGCGTGACCAGGGAGAGGGCGGCGAGATCAGGCGCCAGCCGGTCCATGACCTCCTTCTTCTCCCGGAGCGCGTCCGCCGCCGCCCCGCCGCCCCGGGCGTCGTCGAGGAGCCCCGCGTGGGCCAGACGCTCCACGAGGCGGTCCACATGGCCGTCGGGCAGGTTCATGCGGTGCCCCTCCTCGCGCAGGAGGGGCAGTCCGCGCGTGCCGTTGAGCAGGTCCAGGAAACCGCCCGTCGCGGTGTCCACCGGACCCAGTGTCAGCGCGTGCGCGGGTGTCATCCCGAACTGCACGGTGTTGAGATCACGCCAGCCGCGCCTGAGCGCGGGTTTCACCATCGGATGCATGCGAGCCCCCGTAGCCCGGAGAACGAAGTGAGTGCCAGCATGCCCGCCCCGGCCGGCCGGGGCCGAAAGTTGTCCACAGGCTGGGGGTATTTGTCGTACAAGCAGGACGCCGGGTGGGGGATCGGCACGGAACCGTTCCGGACCCGGGACTTCTCGCACGTACACCCGGTACCGTCGGGGCGTGTCCGCCGACCCACCGCACCGCGCCGGAATACCGCAGCGCGGCAAGACGAGCCCGCCGCCGAGCGGCCCGGCGGCGAGCGCGATCGAGGTCCGCAGGAGCACCCGCCGCCGCCGCACGGTCTCCGCGTACCGCGAGGGCGATCGCACCGTCGTGCTGATCCCCGCCCGGATGTCCGAGGCGGAGGAGCGGCGCTGGGTGACCGTCATGCTCGACAAGCTGGCCGCCCAGGAGAGCCGGCGCACGCTCGGCGACGCGGAACTCGTCGAGCGCGCCGAGCGGCTGTCGGCCCAGTTCTTCGACGGCCGGGCCCGGCCCGCCTCGGTGCGCTGGGTCACCAACCAGAACACACGCTGGGGCTCGTGCACACCGGCGGAGGGCAGCATCCGGCTCTCCCACCGCCTGCAGGGGATGCCCGAGTACGTCGTCGACTACGTCCTCCTGCACGAGCTCGCCCATCTGCTCGTCCCCGGTCACGGCCCCGACTTCTGGCGGCTGCTGGAGGCCTATCCGCGTACCGAGCGGGCCCGGGGCTACCTCGAAGGGGTGGCCGCCGCCGGACGGCTGCCGCAGGTGCCGGGCACCCGCGGCGAGTGACCACGGCCTCGGGGGCGTGAGGTACCACCGGACCGGGTTTGTGTACCGGGTCTGTACCGACTTCGTCCGATGTCGGAGTTTGCCGTTAGCCTGGCGCGACGTACTCGCACTCGGGATGGGGGACGGTCGTTACGCATGCCCAGGGAATTCCAGCGCGGCCACAAGGCCAGGATCAGTGACCTGACCGCGGGCACGGATCTGTACGTAGGCGTGCAGATCTCGGCCCCCGGACTGACCTTCGACATCAGCTGCTTCGGGCTGGACGCCGACGAACACCTCTCGGACGACCGGTACTTCGTCTTCTTCAACCAGCCGAAGTCCCCCGAGGAAGCCATCCAGATGCTGGGGCCCCAGGCGGGCGACACGGAATCCTTCCGGGTCACGCTCGAGAAGATCCCGCCGCGGATCCAGAAGCTGTCGTTCACCGCGACCATCGACGGCTCCGGACAGATGTCGCAGATCAACCCCGGGTACCTGCGCATCGTGGCAGGCGGCGAGGAGGTGGCCCGGTACGCGTTCAACGGCTCGGAGTTCTCCACCGAACGGGCCGTGATGCTGGGCGACTTCTACCTCAAGGACGTGTGGCGGTTCGCGGCCGTCGGCCAGGGCTTCGACGGCGGCCTAGAGGCGCTGCTGAAGAACTTCGGCGGCGAGGTCCTGGAGGAGGAGAGCGCTCCCGACCCGGCCCCGCAGCAGCCGCAGCC
>NZ_POTZ01000210.1 GCF_003236365.1 Streptomyces sp. NTH33 | reverse complement strand
GCTGGGGAGCCTCCGGAGGCGGGGGGTTCGAGGCGCCCGTGCCTCCGCCGGTACCCGTGCCCCCGGCCGCGCCCGCACCCGCGTCGTCTTCCTCCGCCGGCTGCGCCGGCTGCCGCGGGTCGTTCGTCTCCGTCGTGTCCGGCTCGGGCTCCTCGTCGTCCGCCGACGCGGACGGGGACGCGGACTCCGAGGCGTTCGGGGAGGCCGTGCTCGTGGCGGCCCCGGAGGGGGCGTTCGCCGGGCCGGCCGTCTCTGCCGGGTCGAGGGCCGGATCGCCGTCACCGGCCTGCCCGTCGCCCTCCGCCGCGGCCGGCTCCGAACTGGAGAAGCCCGGCAGGGCCGGGGCGTCGGCGCCGAGTTCGGCGAGGCTCAGGCCGCCCGCCGCCAGGACGAAGCCGGTGGTCACGAGGAGGGTACGGCGGCGGCGCCGGCGGTGGGCCGCGGCCTTGCGGTCGCGACGGCTCGCCGCCCCGGCCCCGGCTCCTTCCGGGCCGGGCCGCTCCGACTCGTTCTCCGGCTCACCGCTCTCCGTCGGCGCCTTTGCGGCCACCGCGTGCTCAACGGCCGCGGACGCGGCGTACGTCTCCACGGAAGTGCCGCACCCCGGGCAGGCGAGGGCGCCGTTGAGGTGCCGTTGGCACGGGTGGCAGTAGTTCATGTCGCGGGAAGACTAGGTTCCGCGCGGGGGCGTTGCCGGGATTCCTTGTGAAGGTTCTGTGGGAGATCGCAAGAATGATCGAAAAGCTTGCCGGAACCGTCACCCGTCGGACCCATTGACACCCCCGGCGACCCCTCCTTACTGTCGCGCCAGCATTTCGAACGTGTGACGAAATCTCGAACAGCCATCCACAGCTGAGGGGCAATCGCCGTGCGCATCACCGGAATCAGCACTCACGTGGTCGGGACGCCGTGGCGCAACCTGACCTACGTCCAGGTGCACACCGACGAGGGGATCACCGGAGTCGGCGAGACCCGGATGCTGGGCCGCACCGACGCGCTGATCGGCTACCTGCGGGAGGCCGAGGCCCACCACGTTCTCGGCTCCGACCCGTTCGCCGTCGAGGACCTGGTGCGCCGGATGAAGTACGGCGACTACGGCCGCGCGGGTGAGATCGTGATGTCCGGGATCGCGGTCGTGGAGATGGCGTGCTGGGACATCAAGGGCAAGGCCCTCGGCGTACCGGTGTGGCAGTTGCTGGGCGGCAGGGTCACCGACAAGGTGAAGGCCTACGCCAACGGGTGGTACACCACCGAGCGCACCCCGGAGGCGTACCACGGGGCCGCCCGGGCGGTCATGGAGCGCGGGTACCGGGCGCTGAAGATCGACCCCTTCGGCACCGGGCACTTCGAACTCGACCACCGGCAGACCCTGTACGCCGTCTCGCTCATCGAGGCCGTACGGGACGCCATCGGCCCGGACGCCGAGCTGATGCTGGAGATGCACGGCCGCTTCTCCCCCACCACCGCCGTCCGGCTGGCCAGGGAGATGGCGCCCTTCGAGCCGGCCTGGCTGGAGGAGCCGTGCCCGCCGGAGAACCTGAAGGCGCTGGAGAAGATCGCCGCCAAGGTCGACATCCCGGTGGCCACCGGTGAGCGCATCCACGACCGGATCGAGTTCCGGGAGCTGTTCGAGAGCCAGGCCGCCGACATCATCCAGCCCGACGTCGGCCACATCGGCGGCATCTGGGAGACCCGGAAGCTGGCCGCGACCGCCGAGACGCACTACACGCTCGTCGCCCCGCACAACGTCGGCGGGTCCGTGCTCACCGCCGCCTCCCTCCAGGTCGGCTTCACCTCACCGAACTTCAAGGTCCTGGAGCACTTCAACGACTTCGCGGACGCGGAGATCAAGAAGGTGGTCAAGGGCGCCCCGCGGGTGAACCCCGAGGACGGCTGCTTCCACCTCTCCCACGCGCCCGGCCTCGGCGTCGAGCTGGACGTCGACGCCGCGGCCGAATTCCCGCAGCAGCAGGCCAGGTTCGACCTGTGGGCCGAGGGCTGGGAGCAGCGCAGGCCCAAGGGGGCGAAGTGAGCACCGCCACCGGCACCGCGGCCACCGCCGTCCCCACCGCCGTCGTCGTCGAGGCGCCCGGCCTGCACCGGCTCGTGGAGCACACGCCGCGCGAGCCGGGTCCGGGCGAGGCGCTGGTCGCCGTGCACGCCGTCGGCATCTGCGGCAGCGACCGCGAGGTGTACCAGGGCAACCGGCCCGAGGGGTACGTCCGTTACCCGCTCACGCCGGGCCACGAGTGGTCCGGGACGGTCCAGCGGGTCGGCGCCGGGGTGCCCGAGGGGCTCGTCGGGCGCAAGGTGGTCGGCGAGGGCTTCCGCAACTGCCAGGTCTGCGACCGCTGCCACGCCGGCGAGACGACCCTGTGCACCTCGGGGTACGAGGAGACCGGCTTCACCCAGCCGGGTGCGATGGCGGGCACGCTCACGCTTCCGGCCCGGCTGCTGCACGTGCTGCCCGAGGACGCCGGTCTCACCGCCGCCGCCCTGCTGGAGCCGGCCGCCTGCGTCGCGGCCGCCGCGCTGAAGGCGAACGCGCGGCCGGGCGAGCGGGTCGCGGTGGTCGGCACCGGCACGCTCGGGATGTTCGCCGTGCAGTTCCTGCGGGCGGCCTCGCCGGCCGAGCTGCTGGTCGTCGGCACGCGGCGCGACCGCGAGGCGCTGTCCCGGCGGTTCGGCGCCACGGATTTCCGTACCGGGGACCAGGCCCTCCCGGCCGGCTTCGACGTCGTCGTCGAGACCGCCGGGTCCGCGGGCGCCGCCCGCACCGCCGCCGCCCTGCTCCGGCGCGGCGGGCGGCTGGTCCTGACGGGCATCCCGGCGCCGGGCGCCGAGGGGCTCGATCCGACCGATCTCGTCGTACGGCAGCTGGAGGTGCACACCGTCTTCGGGGCACCGCCGGACGCCTGGGCGCACACGGTGCGGGTGTTCGCGGCGGGGCTGCTCGATCCGCTGCCGCTCGTCACCCACGAGCTCCCGCTCACCGGGTTCTCGCACGCCATCGACCTGGTGGGGGCCGGCGATCCGAAGGTGGGCAAGGTCCTGCTCCGGCCGTGACGTACCCCTGCGGCCCGGGGGTCTTCTCCGCACCCGGAGCCGCGAACCTCGTCCGACATACCGAACACGAAGGACAGCCTGTGACCGACGCTTCCACCACGGCAGCCCGCAGACCCGGTGAGCACGCGCTCGCCGCGCTCGGCCTGGGCGCCCCCGCGCCCGACCCCGCCGACGCCTCGCCCCACACCTTCCCGGGTGGCGGCCGCTGGCGCACCGAGATCCCCTCGTGCGAGGGTCCCGAGGCGCTGGCGGTGGTCCTGAAGGAGTCCGCACGGCTCGACGTGCCGGTCCACCGGATCAGCCAGGGCAGCGGCGTGTGGATGCTGACCGACGCCGAGATCACCGAGATGGTCGAGGCGGCCGGCGAACGGGACATCGAGCTCTGCCTGTTCACCGGCCCGCGCGGCACCTGGGACACCGGCGGCTCGGTGCGCTCCGACTCGCGCGGCGCGGGTCTGCGCGCCCGCGGCCGCGACGCGGTCGCCGGATGCGTCGAAGACGCCCTGCGGGCAACGGAGTTGGGCGTACGATGCCTGCTCGTCGCCGATGAGGGGGTGCTGTGGACGCTGCACCAGGCACGCGAGGCGGGCATCATCCCGGCCGGCACCACCCTGAAGGTGTCCGCGCTGATCGGCCCGGTCAACCCGGCCTCGTACGCCGTCTTCGAACGGCTCGGCGCCGACTCCGTCAACGTGCCCAGCGACCTGACGCCCGCTCATCTCACCGAGATCCGGAGGGCGTCGGCCGCCCCCATGGACCTGTACATCGAGGCCCCCGACGACCTCGGCGGCTACGTGCGGATGTACGAGGTCGCCGAGCTGATCCGGCGCGGCGCACCGCTGTACCTGAAGTTCGGCCTGGCCAAGGCGCCCGGCATCTACCCGTACGGCGCCCACCTGCGGGACCTGACCCTGGACACCGCCCGGGAACGGGTGCGGCGCGGCCGGCTCGCACTGGACCTGCTCGAGCGCCACGGAGCGGCCGGTGACATGGCACCGCTGGGCTCACGGCTGCCGGGCGAGCTGCGCCGGTTCGACACACCGGCATAACGTTCCCGAAAAGGCGCTTCACAGAACACGACACAGTCGCGCACAATCCAACACGACCGTTCTCGGTCCACCACTGCCCCACCGCACGCGTCCCGCTCCCCGCACCGCCTCGGCACCGCATTCGCATCACTCCCCGCACCGCACCCGCACCGCCGGACCGATCCCGCACCCACATCAAGGATGATGACCATGCGCAACCGCAGAGCCGCACTCGCCGCGACGGCCACGGCCGCCTGCCTCGCCCTCACCCTGTCCGCCTGCGGGCAGAACAGCGAGGGCGGCAGCAAGGAGAAGGCGGGCAGCACCAAGGGCTCCACCATCGGCATCGCGATGCCGACCAAGTCCTCCGAGCGCTGGATCTCCGACGGCAACAACGTTGTCAAGGGTCTTCAGGCCAAGGGCTACAAGACCAAGCTGGTCTTCGGCGAGGACGACCCGGACACCCAGGTCTCCCAGATCGAGAACCTCATCACGCAGGGCGTCAAGGGCCTGATCGTCGCGGCCATCGACAACAAGTCGCTGAACAACGTGCTCCAGGAGGCGGCCGACGCGAACATCCCGGTGATCGCCTACGACCGGCTGATCCTCGGCACGGAGAACGTCGGCTACTACGCCTCCTTCGACAACGAGAAGGTCGGCGAGCTGCAGGCGAACTACATCGTCGACAAGCTGGGGCTGAAGGACGGCAAGGGCCCCTTCAACATCGAGCTGTTCGCCGGCTCCAACGACGACAACAACACCAAGTACTTCTTCAACGGCGCGATGAACGTCCTGAAGCCGTACCTGGACAGCAAGAAGCTGGTGGTCAGGTCCGGCCAGACGCAGCTCAACCAGGTCACCACCCTGCGCTGGGACGGCGCGACCGCCCAGCGGCGCATGGACGACCTCCTCACCTCCTCCTACAAGAGCGGCCGGGTCGACGCGGTCCTCTCGCCCTACGACGGCATCTCCATCGGCATCCTGTCCGCGCTGAAGTCGGACGGCTACGGCTCCAGGTCCAAGCCCCTTCCCGTGCTCACCGGCCAGGACGCCGAGCTGGCCTCGGTGAAGTCGATCATCGCGGGCGAGCAGACGCAGACCGTCTACAAGGACACCCGCAAGCTCGCCGAGGTGGCCTCGGCGATGGTCGACGACGTCCTGAACGACAAGAAGCCCGAGGTCAACGACACCAAGACGTACGACAACGGCGCGACGACCGTCCCCGCCTACCTGCTGCAGCCGGTGAGTGTCGACAAGACCAACTACGAGGAGGTCCTGGTCAAGGGCGGTTACTACACCGACGCCGAGCTGAGGAAGTAGCCCGGCGGGCAGTCGCCGTACCCACCGACCACCGACCGACCGAAAGGCACGACCATGGCGGGACCCGTCCTGGAAATGCGCTCGATCGTCAAGACCTTTCCCGGTGTCAAGGCGCTGTCGGACGTCACGCTGACGGTGCGTCAGGGCGAGGTCCACGCCATCTGCGGGGAGAACGGCGCCGGCAAGTCCACCCTGGTGAAGGTGCTCTCCGGTGTCCATCCGCACGGCACCTACGAGGGCGAGATCCTCTTCGAGCAGGAGCCCTGCCGGTTCAGGGACATCCGGGCGAGCGAGCAGCGCGGCATCGTCATCATCCACCAGGAGCTGGCGCTGGTGCCGTACCTGTCCCTCGCGGAGAACATCTTCCTGGGCAACGAACACGCCACGCGCGGGTTCATCAACTGGAACGACACCCTCCGGCACGCCACCGAACTGCTGCGCCGCGTCGGTCTCGACGAGCACCCCGAGACCCGGGTCGCCGACATCGGCGTGGGCAAGCAGCAGCTGGTGGAGATCGCCAAGGCGCTGTCGAAGTCCGTGAAGCTGCTCATCCTGGACGAGCCGACGGCCGCCCTGAACGACGAGGACAGCGGCAAACTCCTGGATCTCATGCTGGAGTTGAAGAAGCAGGGCATCACCTCGATCATCATCTCCCACAAGCTCAACGAGATCCGCAGGGTCGCCGACTCGGTGACGATCCTGCGCGACGGCCGCACCATCGAGACCCTGGACGTGAAGGCGGCCGGGACCACCGAGGAGCGGATCATCGCCGGCATGGTCGGCCGCGACCTCGACCACCGCTTCCCCGAGCGCACGCCGCACCAGCTTCAGGAGGGCGCGGCCCCGGCCCTGGAGATCCGGGGCTGGACCGTGTTCCACCCGATCGACCGGCAGCGCAAGGTCGTCGACGACGTGTCGCTGCGGGTGCGGCGCGGGGAGATCGTCGGCATCGCGGGCCTGATGGGCGCCGGCCGCACCGAGCTGGCGATGAACGTCTTCGGCCGCGCCTACGGCCGGTACGCGGCCGGCACGGTCCTCAAGGACGGCCGGGAGATCCGTACCAGGACCGTCGCGGAGGCGGTCGGGCACGGCATCGCGTACGTCACCGAGGACCGCAAGCACTACGGCCTGAACCTGATCGACACCATCAACCGGAACATCTCGCTGACCGCCCTGAAGAAGGTCGCCAGGCGGGGTGTGGTGGATGAGCACGAGGAGCGGCAGGTCGCCGAGGGCTTCCGGAAGTCCATGAACATCAAGGCGCCGACCGTCTTCGAGCCGGTGGGCCGGCTGTCCGGCGGCAACCAGCAGAAGGTCGTCCTCAGCAAGTGGATCTTCGCGGGTCCGGACGTGCTGATCCTGGACGAGCCCACGCGCGGCATCGACGTGGGCGCCAAGTACGAGATCTACACGGTCATCGACCGACTGGCCGCCCAGGGCAAGGCGGTCGTCTTCATCTCCTCCGAACTGCCCGAGCTGCTCGGCATGTGCGACCGCATCTACACGATGGCCGCGGGACGGCTGACCGGTGAGGTGCCGCGGGCCGAGGCCACCCAGGAAGTGCTGATGCGCCACATGACGAAGGACACGAAGAGCACGAAGGACGCGAAGGACGAAGAGGTGACGCGATGAGCGCGGACGTGACCGCCAGGACCCCGTCCCCCGCGCCGCCGGGCCGGGGCCGAGGGGCCGCCGGCGACGGTCTGCTCCCTCTGGTGCTGAACGGCCTGCGCCGCAACATGCGGCAGTACGGCATGCTGATCGCGCTCGGTCTGATCGTCGTCCTGTTCCAGGTCTGGACCGGCGGGGACCTGCTGCTGCCACGCAACGTCTCCAACCTGGTGCTGCAGAACAGCTACATCCTGATCCTCGCGATCGGCATGATGATGGTGATCATCGCGGGCCACATCGACCTGTCGGTCGGCTCGCTGACCGCCTTCGTCGGCGCGGTGGCGGCGGCGCTGACGGTCAGCCACCACGTGCCGTGGCCGGCCGCGGTGGTGCTGTGCCTGCTGGTCGGGGCGGCGGCGGGCTCGCTGCAAGGGTTCATGATCGCCTATCTGGGCATCCCGTCGTTCATCGTCACCCTCGCCGGGATGCTGCTCTTCCGCGGTCTGACGGAGATCCTGCTCAAGGGCCAGACCCTCGGCCCGTTCCCGGGCGGGCTGCAGAAGATCGGCAACGGCTTCCTGCCGGAGGCCGGCCCGCACACCAACTACCACAACCTCACCCTGCTGCTCGGTGCCGTCCTGATCGCCGCCGTGGTGTGGCAGGAGGTGCGCGACCGGCGCCGGCAGCAGGAGTTCTCCCTGGAGGTGCTGCCCGCGCGGCTGTTCGCGCTCAAGCTCGTCGCGATCGTCACCGCGGTACTCGTCGTCACGCTGCTGCTGGCCAGCTACAAGGGCGCGCCGATCGTGCTGATCGTCCTCGGCGTGCTGGTCGTCGGCTACGGCTACGTGATGCGCAACGCCGTCTTCGGCCGCCACATCTACGCGATCGGCGGCAACCTGCCGGCCGCGAAGCTGTCCGGGGTCAAGGACAAGCGGGTCACCTTCCAGGTGTTCCTGAACATGGGCGTGCTCGCGGCCCTGGCGGGCCTGGTGGTGGCCGCCCGCCTGAACGCGGCCTCTCCGAAGGCGGGCGTCAGCTACGAACTCGAGGCGATCGCCTCGGCGTTCATCGGTGGCGCGTCCATGAGCGGCGGTGTCGGCACCGTCCTCGGCGCGATCATCGGCGGTCTCGTCCTCGGCGTGCTGAACAACGGCATGAACCTGCTCAGCGTCGGCACCGACTGGCAACAGGTCATCAAGGGCCTGGCCCTGCTGGCGGCGGTCGGGTTCGACGTGTGGAACAAACGCAAGTCCGGTTCATAGGTCAGCTCCGGCCCCGCCCGGAAAAGGCGGGGCCCTCACCTCCCAGGAGCCGCACATGGAACTGAACAGACGCACGGTCATCGCGGGCGCCGCAGCGGCGGGCATCGCGGCGAGCACGCTCACAGGAACGGCGCGGGCCGCCTCCCCGGCCACGGGTTCGTCCCCGGGGCGCGGGAAGCCGGTGAAGGAGCTGTTCGGCAGGCTCGCCGACGGCACGAAGGTGTACCGCTGGTCGCTGGAGAACGGCGGCACCCGGCTGAAGGTCCTCTCCTACGGCGGTGTGGTCCAGTCCCTGGAGATCCCCGACCGGCGGGGCCGCCACGCGAACGTCTCCCTGGGCTTCGCCGCCCTCGACGACTACGTGGCGTCCAGCCCGTACTTCGGCGCCCTGATCGGCCGCTACGGCAACCGGATCGGCAAGGGCCGCTTCACCCTGGACGGCAGGACGTACCAGCTCTCCGTCAACGACGGCGACAACAGCCTGCACGGCGGCGCGAAGGGCTTCGACAAGCAGGTGTGGGACGTCGAGCCGTTCACCGAGGGCTCCGATGTCGGCCTGCGCCTGCACCACACCAGCGCCGACGGCGAGATGGGCTACCCGGGCACACTGCGGGCGAAGGTGACGTACACCCTCACCCGGCGCGGCGAGTGGCGCGTCGACTACGAGGCCACCACCGACCGGCCCACCGTGGTCAACCTCACCAGCCACGTCTACTGGAACCTGGCCGGCGAGGGCAGCGGTACGATCGAGGACCACGAGCTGGCGATCGCCGCCTCCCGCTACACCCCCACCGACCCGGGCCTGATCCCCACCGGCGAGCTGGCCAAGGTCGCGGACACCCCTTTCGACTTCCGCCGCGCCAAGGCCGTCGGCCGGGACCTCCGGGCCGGCCACCCGCAGCAGGTGCGGGCCAAGGGCTACGACCACAACTGGGTGCTGGACAAGGGCGTCACCGCCCGGCCCGAGCACATCGCCACCCTGCGCGACCCCCGCTCGGGCCGCACCCTGAGGATCGCCACCGACCAGCCGGGCCTGCAGTTCTACTCCGGCAACTTCCTCGACGGCACCCTCACCGGCACCGGCGGCCGCACCTACCGCCAGGGCGACGCCCTGTGCCTGGAGACCCAGCACTTCCCGGACTCGCCGAACCACGCGGACTTCCCGTCGACCGTGCTGCGACCGGGGCGGACGTACCGGACGACGACGGTGCACTCGTTCGGCGTGTGAGGGCCGCGCCTACCCCGAAGTCACACTTCCCACACATGAGTTGAACGGCGCCACGTCCTCCTCCGTATCCATGGGTGGCCCGCGCTCCCCCGCGCGGGCCACCCCAGAGACGACGGGCCCGGCCGTCCCCACCGGGCCCGCCCCCTACGGAGGTTCCATGGCCGACAACGTCGCCTCGCTGTTCCGCAGTACCGCGGCCCACAGTCCGTCGATGGCGGCGCTGGCGCGGGAGGGCGGCGACGGAACCGGGCCGGTGGACTTCTGCATCCCCTGCAACCCCTACTTCCCCACGCCCGAGATGTTCCAGGACATGGCGACACGGCTGCGGGAGATCATCACGTACTACCCGTCCGGCGCCGACACGATCACGGCCGAGCTGTGCGACCTGCTCCAGCTGCCGCCGCAGTGCGTGGCGATGGGCAACGGCTCGACGGAGCTCATCACCTGGATCGACCACCTGCTGGTCCGCGAGTCCCTCGCCGTGCCCGTCCCCACCTTCGGCCGCTGGACCGACCAGCCCATGGAGACCGGCAAGCGGGTCGACATGTTCCCGCTCCAGGAGGCGGGCGGCTTCACCCTGGACCTGGCGCAGTACGCCGAGTTCATCCGGGCGAGGGGCACCAGGGTGGCCGTGATCTGCAACCCCAACAACCCCGACGGCGGCTTTCAGCACCGGCAGGCCCTGGTGCAGTTCATGGACGCCATGGCCGACCTGGACCTGGTGGTGATCGACGAGTCCTTCCTGGAGTTCGCCGACGCCGAGGCCGAGCCGAGCGTGGTGCAGGAGGCGATGCTGCGCCCGAACGTGGTGGTGCTGCGCAGCCTGGGCAAGAACTTCGGCCTGCACGGCATCCGCTTCGGCTACCTGGTCGCCAACCCCGCGCTCGCGGGCAAGGTCCGCTCGATGCTGCTGAAGTGGAACCTCAACTCCTTCGCCGAGCACGTGGTGTTCATGCTGAAGGAGCACGGCGCGGAGTACCAGCAGAGCCTTCAGCAAGTGCGCCGCGACCGCCTGGAGATGGCCGGCCACCTCTCCGCGCTGCCCGGTCTGACGGTCTACCCGTCCCAGGGCAACTTCCTCTTCGTGCGCCTGCCCGTGGGCGCCGAGGGCACCGTGGTCCGCGACCGGCTGCTCACCGAGCACCGGATCCTGGTCCGCGAGTGCGGCAACAAGATCGGTTCCTCCAGCCGCTTCCTGCGACTCGTGGTGCGCCCCGAGGTGGACGTGCGTCGCCTGGTGTCCGCCCTGGAACAGGTGCTCTACGGGACCAGGAAGGGAGCCGCCGTACCCGAGCCGAGCACCGGGACCGGCTACAGCTCGGGTACGGCGGCGGTGGACCGGCTGGTGAGCGAGACCAACGGGTCCGGCCTGCGGATACCGGCCGCCCCGGCCGCCGCCGGCGGCCGGGGCGGAACGGGGCCGCGCGCCGGGCTCCGGGTCCCGGGCCGTCGGCCGTACGGATCACGCCGTCACCATGGGGGAGAATGGCGGCGCCGCGCCCCGTATGATCGCCGCCCGGGAGGCACAGCTTTGGCGCTCAGCAGACGTTCATTCAGCGCTCTCGCGGGCACCGCCGCGCTCGGACTCGCCCTGGGCGGCGGCAGCGGCGGAACAGCGGCGCCCTCGGCCTCCACCGCGCGCTCCGTGTCCACGGGCCCGCCGCCGCGGCCGCCGGGCGCCGACGGGCGGCGGCACACCGTCGGCTTCGACCGCTACTCGCTGCTGGTCGACGGCAGGCGGCTGGTGCTGTGGTCCGGCGAGATGCACCCCTTCCGGCTGCCCAGCCCCTCCCTGTGGCGGGACGTGCTGCAGAAGATGCGCGCGCACGGCCACAACGCCGTCAGCGTGTACGTGGCCTGGAACTACCACTCGCCCGCCCCGGGGCAGTACGACTTCACCGGCGTGCGGGACCTGGACCTGTTCCTGCGGACGGCCGCCGAGACCGGCCTCTACGTCGTCCTGCGGCCCGGTCCGTACATCAACGCCGAGGTCGACGGGGGCGGCTTCCCCGGCTGGCTGACGGCCGCCGAGGGCAGCGCCCGCACCGCCGACCCCGCGTACCTGAAGCACGCCGACGAGTGGCTGGGCCGGGTGAACGCCATCGCCGCCCGGCACCTGTTCACCCGGGGCACGGGCACGGTGCTGCTGTACCAGATCGAGAACGAGTACGACGCCCACGTGGACGAGCCGGCCGGCCGCGCCTACATGAGCCACCTCTACAAGAAGGTGCGCGCCGACGGCATCGACGTGCCCCTCTTCCACAACGACAAGGGCAGGAACGGCCACTGGATCCCCGGCTCCTTCGACACCGGCGGCGAGAAGGACGGCTGGCTGTACGGCTTCGACGGCTACCCCCCGCCGGACCGGACCCCGCCCGACTGGGGGTACTTCGGGACGGGCGGGAGGACCGGCGGGGCCAGTGCC